>NZ_CP013374.1:300000-600000 GCF_001522585.2 Burkholderia sp. NRF60-BP8 | reverse complement strand
GCGGATGAGTCACGGGCGCAATGCGCCGTTTTGATGGTTGCGTTCCAATTCAATTCGGAAATATTGCTGATTCCCGTAACGTAAAGAAACGAGCCTCTTTCGCGTTGCCGAAACAGGGAGGCCGGTGGTTTACATGGCCGCCCAGGGCGCCGCATAACGGGGCGGCCTTCCGTGATTGTCAACTCATTCGAGACGGCGAATCATATTTCGATGGATTGATGATTTGCTGCGGGACAGTAGACTGCACCCGTGCTTCGCCAGAACCGATCCCGAACCCGCCGCCACTCGCGGCGTTACCGGACGGATTCTTCGGCGGCAGGCCGCGTGGCTTGCCGTCCGATCGAGCGAAGAGTGGTCCGTAGCCGTCATGGTGTGCCGATTGGGCGCGCCGCGGCACCGGATGCATCAAACCGTCAATTCAAGGGTGATTGCTATGCGTTACGTTTCGCTGGAGTCGAAGAAGGACGAGCTGCTGCTGGCGGCTCGCGTACTGATGATGATCCTGTTCGTGCTGTTCGGCTGGCAGAAGCTGAACGGTTTCTCGGGCACGGTCGCGTATATGGCGTCGACGGGGAACCCGGCGCCCGAGCTGGCGGCCGCGATCGCGGTGGCGGTCGAACTGGTGGGCGGCGTGCTGATCGCGATCGGTTTCTATACGCGTCCGCTCGCACTGGCGTTCGCCGCCTATACGCTCGCGACCGCGCTGATCGGCCATCGCTACTGGGCGCTGCAGGGGATGGAGCAGTACATGGCGATGATCAACTTCTACAAGAACGTGAGCATCATCGGCGGGCTGTTGTTGCTCGCGTTGGTCGGGCCGGGGCGGTATTCCGTAGACCGGAAGTAACGCGGGACGGCGTTTCCGTTCGGTATCGGGAGCCCGGTGCGCGTACGCGTGCCGGGTTTTGTTTTTGCGGGCGACGGTGGAGTGAGGGCGTGTGCCGAAGCGCGGCGCGCAGCGCATTCGTTCGCGGCCGGAATCCGCATCGCCGATCGCGTACTGCACGAAGCCGTTGGTCGGCGCGATATGGACGACGAACTGGGCGAAGAACGGAGTCGATCCTGTTCCCGACCGGACGCGAGCCGCTCATGTCATCCAATAAGCCCGATAATCCATGCGTTTCCGTGATTCATCGCCACCATGCCAAATCGATCGTCGGTACGCAAAACCATCCTCCTCATCGGCGCCTCGGGCCTGCTGGGCCGCGCGGTCGCCGCGTCTTTGTTCCGCGAACCGTCGCTGACGCTGCTCGCCACCATCCGGAACCCGCAAACCGCCGGCGCGAAGCTGCTCGCATTGCCAGCCGAGAACATCGCCGAACTCGATGTTCTCGACCAGCCGGCGCTCGAACGCGTTTTTGAAACCCACCGGCCCGCAGCGGTGATTCTCTGCGCCGCCGAGCGCCGCCCCGACGTCTGCGAACGCGACCCGGCCGCGGCCCGCGCGATCAACGTCACCGCACCGGCCCGCATCGGTGCGCTCGCCGCGCGATACGGCGCCTGGACGCTCGGCATCTCGACCGACTACGTCTTCGACGGCCGGGCCGCCCCCTACCGCGAAGACGCGATCCCGAATCCGCTGAACATATACGGCCGTACCAAGCTGGAAGGCGAGGCCGCGCTCCTCGCCGCGTCGCCGCTGTCGTGCGTGCTGCGCCTGCCGCTGCTCTTCGGCCCGATCGCCGACTGGCGCGAATCGGCCGTCACGAGCCTCGCGCCGGCCGTCGTCGCGTCGGCGCGACCGGGCGCCGATGCGGTCGGCATGGACGCATGGGCGATTCGTTACCCGACCTATACGCCCGACGTCGCGCAGGTCATCCGCGACCTGACGCTGCGTCATCTCGCGGGTGAAACCGTCACGGGGATCCGCCACTGGTCGAGCGAGGAGCCGATGACGAAGTACGAGATCGCGCAGCGAATCGCTGCCGCGCTCGGCATCGCCGCGTCGCTCGCGCCGATCGACCAGCCGACCGACGCGACGCCGCGCCCGTACGACTGCCATCTGGACGCGGCGCGCGTGCGCGCGCTCGGGATCGATTACGCGACGCCGTTCGATACGGCGCTGCGGACCGTGCTGCGCGATGCGCCGCAGTCGCCGTAGGATCGATACCGCGCGCGGCTCGCGGCGTCCCGCCGACATCGACGAGCCCATTCGCCGAGGATCGTACAGCCGTTCACCGCTCGCTCGGGGGCCAGGCCGTGCTCGACAGCGCCGCGCGCTTCCCGCTGCACGCGGGCGTCGTCGCGCGCGACGATGTCGCGGCGTTTCCGACGCAAGCCGCGCCGGTGCGGCGGAAGTTCGTCGAGATCACGGAGCCGGTCGCCGCGCGCCCGATGGATTTTCGGTTCCCGCGGCCGTTCACGGGGCTCGGCGTGAGCGCGAAGGCGGGCACCGAGATAGCCAACGACGGCGACGACGCGATCGTCATGCCTCACGACGACTGCGCGATCGTGCAGCCGTCGATGTGCCACCTCGACGGGAACGTCGCGACGAGTCGGCCGGGGTGGATACAGCCATCCGTCCCGGACGAACCGGCGGACATCGACGCGGGCGAGAAACGCAAACGACGTGGCCCACCTGGCGATCGAATTCAGAATTTGTCTAGTCATCCTTGAGATTCGGCCTGCCGAGCTGCACCAAACGTGTGCCGAAATTCCCTGCAACGATGCGCGCCAGAGCCCTTGAATTAGGGGATTTCCCGCGTTTCCCCGGTTTTTATTGATCGCTGCTTGTCTCGCTGTTTTTCTTCTTGCATGCTTGTATAGACAAATTCCTGAGGCGGCTTGCTGGCACCGAAGGGATGGCGAACCTCAACGCAAGGAGAAAGCTCGTGAACGGCAAGCGCATCAAATGGGCAATCAGGACGATCGGCGTCATCGCGGCAGCGGCGGCAACGCTTGCGGCACCGGTGCAGGCAAAGGAATGGAAGACGGTGACGGTCGCGCTCGAAGGCGGCTACGCGCCGTGGAACCTCACGCTGCCGGGCGGCAAGCTGGGCGGTTTCGAACCGGAACTGCTCGCCAACGTGTGCGAGCGCATCAAGGTGCAGTGCAACATGGTCGCGCAGGACTGGGACGGGATGATTCCCGGCCTGCAGGCCGGCAAGTTCGATATCCTGATGGATGCGATTTCCATCACGCCTGAGCGCGAAAAGATCCTGCTGTTCTCGCGTCCGTATGCGGCGACGCCGGCGACGTTCGCCGTCACCGATACGAAGATCCTGCCGAAGGCCGCGCCCGGCGCGCCGATCGTCAAGCTGACGGGTGACGCCAACACGGACAAGCCCACCGTCGACACGCTGCGCAAGCAATTGAAGGGCAAGACGATCGGGATCCAGTCGGGCACCGTCTACACGAAATTCATCAACGACAGCTTCAAGGACATCGCGTCGATCCGCGTGTACAAGACGTCGCCGGAGCGCGATCTCGACCTGGTCGCCGGGCGCATCGATGCCTCGTTCGACGATGTCACGTACTACGCGGCGAACAACGCGAAGAAGGACAACGCATCGATCGTGCTCGCGGGGCCGAAGCTCGGCGGCCCGATCTGGGGGCCGGGCGAGGGGCTCGCGTTTCGCAAGCAGGATGCCGACCTGAAGACGAAGTTCGATACGGCGATCGCCGCGGCGCTCGCGGACGGCACCGTGAAGAAGCTCGCCGACAAGTGGTTCAAGACCGACGTCACGCCGTAAGCGCGCGTTCGGCCGCCGCGTAAGTTCGTCGAACGGCGCGCGGCGGCACGCATCCAGCGGATTCACTCAACGCATGCCGGGAGGCACGCATGGCGATTCTTGAAATGCTCGGCTTCGGATCCGAAGGCTGGGGCGGTGTGCTGCTGCTCGCCGCGCTGATGACGGTCGCGCTGACGCTTGCCGCGCTCGCGGTCGGCGCGGCGATCGGCGCGGCGATCGCGGCCGCGAAGCTGTCGCGCTACCGCACCGCCCGGCTGCTCGGCGATCTATATACGACGGTATTTCGCGGCGTGCCCGAACTGCTCGTCATCTATCTGTTCTACTTCGGCGGCTCGACGCTCGTGACGACCGTCGGCCAGTGGTTCGGCGCGGAAGGGTTCATCGGCGTGCCGCCGTTCGTGATCGGCGCGCTCGCGGTCGGGATGATCTCGGGCGCCTATCAGGCCGAGGTCTATCGCGCGGCGGTGCTCGCCGTCGCGAAAGGCGAGCTCGAAGCGGCACGCTCGATCGGCATGCCGCGCGCGATGGTGCTGCGGCGTATCCTGGTTCCGCAGGTGCTGCGCTTCGCGCTGCCCGGTATCGGCAACGTGTGGCAACTGAGCCTGAAGGACTCCGCACTGATCTCGGTCACCGGTCTTGCCGAGCTGCTCCGCACGAGCCAGATCGCCGCCAATTCGACGCACCAGTACTTCGTATTCTTCGTCGCGGGCGGTGCGTTGTATCTGCTGATGACGGGCTTGTCGAACCGCGTGTTCAACCGGGCGGAAGCGCTCGTCGGCCGGTCGTTCCGCCGCAATTTCGCGCGCAACTGACGGAGAACGGGCATGTCCATCGATTTCGATTTTCTCGTCGATACGCTGCGCCAGCTGCTCGCGGCCGTGCCGACCACGCTCGGTCTGTTCTTCGCGTCGCTCGTGCTCGGCGGCCTGCTGTCGCTCGTGATCGTCACGATGCGCGTGTCGCCGCACTGGCTGCCGAACCGCTTCGCGCGCGCCTACATCCTCGTGTTTCGCGGCTCGCCGCTGCTGATCCAGATGTTCCTCGTGTATTACGGGCTCGGCCAGTTCGGCGTGATCCGCGAGAGCTTCATGTGGCCGGTGCTGCGCGAGCCGTACGTATGCGCGGTGCTGTCGCTTGCGCTGTGCACCGCCGGCTACACGGCCGAAATCCTGCGCGGCGGGTTGATGGCCGTACCGGTCGGGCAGATCGAGGCCGGGTATTCCATCGGCCTGTCGGGTTTCTCGCTGCTGCGGCGCGTGATCGGCCCGATCGCGCTGCGCCAGTGCCTGCCGGCGTACTCGACCGAGGCCGTGCTGCTCGTCAAGTCGACCGCGCTCGCGAGCCTCGTCACGGTGTGGGAAGTGACGGGCGTCGCGCAGCAAATCATTCAGCAAACCTATCGGACGACCGAGGTGTTCGTCTGCGCGGCCATCATCTATCTGTGCCTGAACTTCATCGTCGTGCGCCTGCTCGGCGCGCTCGAATGGCGGCTCTCCGCGCACCTGCGTGCGCCGAAGCCGTCCGGTGCGCCCGCCGCGGCGACGCCCAATCCCCGGCGCGCCGCATCCTGAGCGTTCCCCGTCCTTTCAGAGAGAATCCGATGAACACCCCTGCTCCCGTTGCGCTGTCGGTCAGAAACATCCACAAGTCGTTCGGCGATCATCATGTGTTGAAGGGCATTTCGCTCGACGCGCACGAGGGTGACGTCATCTCGATCCTCGGCGCGAGCGGCTCGGGCAAGAGCACGTTCCTGCGCTGCCTGAACCTGCTCGAGACGCCCGACGACGGCTCCGTCGCGCTCGCGGGCGAAGCGCTGGCGATGAAGCGCGCGCGCGACGGCAAGCTGCATCCGAGCGACCGGCGCCAGGTCGACCGGATCCGCTCGCAGCTCGGGATGGTATTTCAGAACTTCAACCTGTGGTCGCACATGACGGTGCTCGACAACCTCGTCGAGGGGCCGCTGCGCGTGCAGAAGCGCAGTCGCGCGGAAGCGGTGGAGGAAGCGGAGGCGCTGCTCGCACGCGTCGGTCTCGCGGACAAGCGCGGCTACTATCCCGCGCACCTGTCGGGCGGCCAGCAGCAACGGGTCGCCATTGCCCGCGCGCTGGCGATGCATCCGAAGGTGATGCTGTTCGACGAACCGACGTCGGCGCTCGACCCCGAGCTGGTCGGCGAGGTGCTGCGCGTGATGCGCTCGCTGGCGGAGGAGGGGCGCACGATGCTGGTCGTCACGCACGAAATGGGTTTTGCGCGCCACGTGTCGAATCGTGTGATGTTCCTCCATCAAGGCGAGGTCGATACGGACGGGACGCCCGACCACGTGTTCGGCGGGCAGACCTCCGAGCGCTTCCGGCAATTCGTGTCGAGCCATCACGACCGCACCGCGAACTGAGGCTGCCATGACCCTATTCCGTGCGGCGCAGCCGCTCGACTGGCGACAGGTCGCGGCCGTGGCGGCCGGCGAGCCGCTGGCGTTGGCCGACGATGCGCGCACGCGCGTCGCCGCCGCTCGCGAACTCGTCGACGAGATCGTCGCGCGCGGGATTCGCGCATACGGCGTCAATACCGGCGTCGGCGCGCTATGCGACGTGATCGTGTCGCCGGCACAGCAGAGCACGCTGTCGCACAACATCCTGATGAGTCACGCGGTGGGCGTCGGCATGCCGCTCGGCGCAGCCGAAACGCGCGCGATCATCGCGGCCGCGATCAACAACTATGCGCACGGGCATTCGGGCGTCCGCGCCGACGTCGTCGAACAGCTCGTCGCGCTGCTCGAGCACGATTGCCTCCCCGAAGTGCCGGCGCATGGCTCGGTCGGGTATCTGACCCACATGGCGCACGTCGCTCTCGTGTGCGTCGGGCACGGCCATGCGCGCCATCGCGGCGAACGCGTGCGCGGCGACGAGGCGCTGCGGCGCATCGGCCGCGAACCGCTGGTCCTCGGCGCGAAGGAAGGGTTGAGCCTGGTCAACGGGACGCCGTGCGTCACGGGGCTGGCGGCGTTGGCGCTGGCCCGCGCCGAGCGGTTGCTCGACTGGGCTGACTGGATCGCGGCGATGAGCTTCGAGAACCTGGGCGGGCAACTCGCCGCATTCGATTCGGCTTCGCTCGCGTTGCGGATTTCGCCCGGTATCGGGCAGGTCGGCGCGCGTTTGCGCGCGCTGCTGGCGGACAGCGGCATGCTTGCCGCGGCGAGCGGCCGGCATACGCAGGATCCGCTCAGCCTGCGCACGATTCCGCACGTGCACGGCGCGGCGCGCGACGTGTTCGACGTCACGGCGGAGGTCGTCGATCGCGAACTCGCGTCCGTTACCGACAATCCGATCGTGGCCGGCACGCGAGAGGCGCCGGCCGTGCATTCGCAGGCGCATGCGGTCGGCGCGGGCATCGCGCTCGCGATGGACAGCCTCGCGGCGGCGATGGCCCAGGTCGCGGCGATCGCCGAGCGGCGTCTCGACCGGCTCGTGAATCCGCTGGTCAGCGGGCTGCCGGCGTTTCTTGCCGCGCCGGGAGGCAGTTGTTCGGGTTTCATGATCGCGCAGTACACGGCGGTCGCGCTGGTCGCGCAGAATCAGCGGCTTGCCGCGCCGGCGAGCCTCGACGGCGGCATCACGTCGGGGCTGCAGGAAGATCACCTGTGCCATGCGACGCCGGCCGCGCTGAAGGCGCTCGACATCATCGAGAATACGACGCGCGTGCTCGCGATCGAGCTGCTGGCCGCCGCGCAGGCGTACGACTTGCAGCCGGACGAAACGGGGCGGGCCGCATCGACCGACGCGCTGTGGCGGCATGTGCGCGCCCGCGTGCCGGCTTATCACGACGACCGGCCGCTCGCGGACGACATCGCGATCGCGGCCGGCATCGTCGCCGGTGTGCCGCCGCCGTTGCAGTGACGACGGTCGAGGACAGGCCGATCACCCACCATTCATTCGGTCGAGGGCGCATGAGCGAAACGGAACGCAAACTTTCCGCACGGCCGGCGTTGACGTCGGCCGACACCATACCGGCGCGGGCGTTGCCGGCCTATCAGCAGATCAAGCGCTACGTCGTCGAGCGGATCGCGAAGGGCGACTGGAAGCCCGGCGCCGCGATCCCGACCGAGGCCGAACTGGTCAAGGAATTCGGCGTGGCCCGGATGACGGTGTCGCGCGCGCTGCGCGAACTGACGTCCGAGCGCGTGCTGACGCGCATCCAGGGGGCCGGCACGTTCGTCGAGCGCCGGCATTACGAGTCGACGGTGCTGGAGATCCGCAACATCGCGGACGAGATCGCCGAGCGCGGCCATCGGCACAGTGCGCGCGTCCTGCTGATCGAGCGCAGCGTCGACCCGGACGCGATCGATGCGCTCGGCCTGCGCACCGGGCCCGTGTTTCATTCGCGTATCGTGCATTACGAGGAGGACGAACCGATCCAGTTCGAGGATCGCTACGTCAATCCGGCGTTGTTTCCCGCGTATCTGGAGCAGGACTTCACGATCGAGACGCCGAATCATTACATGGTGCGCCTGGCGCCGATCCAGCGTGCGGAGTTCCGGATCTACGCGGAGAAGCCCAATGCGCAGGTGCGTCGGCATCTCGTGATGGAAATCGGTGAACCGTGCTTGCTGCTGCGACGCCGTACGTGGGTCGGCGAGCAGGTCGCCACGTCGGTCAGGCTGTGGCATCCGGCGTCGCGGTTTCATCTGGCGGGCACGATGTAGGAAAGCGGGGCGGATCCGGGCGGAGCGGACCGTATGCCGTTTCAGCCGGCGATGGCCGATGCAGTCGCATGGGTCGTGATGGAACCCTGCCGTACCTGCATCGAAAGGCGATACACTGCGCGAGTTCCCGGCGGCCATAAGCGCGGCGCCACCGCGCATCGTCCGGCTCGGTTTGACACCGGGCGGCGCCGGCCGTTAAAGTCGCCGACGCGGGGCGGTGGGTCAAGCACACGCCCGGAACAGGCAGCCGATGTTCCAGGACCACGGGGCTACCCCGTGGATCGGATCGATACGCCGATGCGTCGCAAGCGCGCGGGTTGCGCGTTGCGCAACGACTGCTCTCGCAGCACCAGCCACGTTGACTCATCGTCCCGCCTCTCGTTTGCCATGCACTCATCCCTGCGCGACACCACCCGCACGATTGCCGAGGCGATGCTCGCCGGTCCGCCCGAACGCGACGGCGTCGTCGCCCGGCTGGCCGCCGTGCTCGGCGAAGCGCCACCGTGGACGCACGAATGCGCGAGCCTCGCACTCGTGCGCTTCGGCACGAACTGGGCCGATACCGACACCGACGTGCTCGCGGCGACCCTGGCCGAGGCGCCCGCGTTCGTGCGCGCATGGTATGGCGACCGCCGGCCGGCGGTGATCCGCATCGTGCGGCGACCGCTGGTGCAGCGACCGTTGCCGGCGCCGCTCGCCGGCTGCGACGTGCCGCAATGGCCGACGCCCGGCGATCTCGCCGGCTGGCTCGGGGTGAGCACGCCGGAACTCGACTGGCTGTCCGATCATTGGCGCGTCGACGCGCGCGGCAGCGCCTCGCCGCTGCATCACTACACGTACGTCGCGGTCGACAAGCGCAGCGGCGGGTGTCGCCTCGTCGAAATCCCGAAGGGGCGGCTGCGTGAAGCGCAACGCCGCATCCTGCACGGGCTGCTCGATCGCATCGCGCCGCACGGCGCGGTACACGGTTTTCGCAAGGGGCACGGGATCGTGTCGTTCGCGGCGCCGCATGCGGATCGCGATGTCGTCGTGCGCTTCGATCTCGCGGATTTCTTCGTGTCGGTGCGCGCCGCGCGCGTCCATGCGCTGTTCGCGACGCTCGGGTATCCGGCCGAAGTCGCGCGTGCGCTCACCGGGCTGTGCACCAATCGCGTGCCGTCGGCGCGGCTGCTCGCGCCGGACTTGCGCGACCGCTTCGACTGGATCGGCCGCCAGCGCTATCGCGAACGGCATCTGCCGCAGGGCGCGCCGACGTCGCCGGCGCTCGCGAACCTGTGCGCGTTCCGGTTCGACATGCGGCTTGCCGCGCTCGCGCGTTCGCTCGATGCGACCTATACGCGCTATGCGGACGACCTCGCGTTTTCCGGCGGCGGCGCGCTCGCGCGCGACATCGAGCGATTGCAGGTCCGGGTCGCCGCGATCGCACTCGAGGAAGGCTTCGCGCTGCAATTGCGCAAGACCCGCGTGATGCGGCGCGGCACGCGCCAGCAACTGGCCGGCGTGGTCGTCAATCGTCATCCGAACCTGCCGCGCGACGCGTTCGATCGCCTGAAGGCCATCCTGACCAACTGCATCCGGCTCGGCCCGGCGTCGCAGAATCGCGACGCGCATCCGGATTTTCGTGCGCATCTGGCCGGGCGCGTCGCGCATGCGACGGCGCTGAATGCGGCGCGCGGCGCGAAGCTGCGCGCGCTGTTCGACCGGATCGCGTGGGAGCCCGGCGGCGCGGACCGCTGAAGCGTCGGCGCTCGCGTCGATTCCGGTCGGCGACTTCTGCATCGCGACGCCGCGCACTGCTATCATTCGCGCCATGCCGCGCCCGTGCCATGGCGCGGCGAATCATTTGCCGCCACCGCTCGCCCGTGCATGCGTCGCGGCGTGCCGCCCGCTGCCGGTCTGGTCCTGTCTGTCGGTGACGCACGACGTCGTTTCGTGCGCATCGCGCAAATCATGCCGGCTCAGGTGGACGATTCACCTATTTGACAGCCCCGATCGGCGTAACTTCGTGGTAGGTTCGGCCATCGGAGCTTTTTGCAAAAACATGCCCAAAGAGGATGAATACATGACCCAGGCCCTGCAGGAACTCGAAGCACAACTTCGGGACCTGAACATCAAGCTGTCGGAGGCAAAGCAGAAGGAGAAGCAAGCTGCGCTCGCGGCTTTCAAGGAACAGGTCGAGCTGTTGGGAATTTCGCAGCAGGAAGTGCTGAGCGCGCTCGGCTACATCGTTCAGCGCAAGCGCAAGGCGCCTGCCAAGTACTACGATCCGTCGACCGGCCGCTCATGGTCGGGGCGCGGCCCGCGGCCGAAATGGCTCGATGGCAAGGATCTCGAAGCGCTCGCCGTCGACCGCGGGGCCAAGACCTGGTGGCCGGGGGACGATCAGGGCTGAAGCCCGCCGCGCCGCAAGGCCATCCGGCGCCGTCCGGTTCGCGCACGCGGGCCGGCCGGCAATTCCCCGCCGGCCGGCCGTCTTTCATCCGGTGTCCGGCCCGATCGCGACATCGCCGGCCTCGCCGCCGCACCGGATCCACGTTTTCCCTTTCCCTTTTCCACGCATTTTCCGCCGTTTTCCCGCCAGCCGTCCGGCCAGCGCGGGCACGACGCGTCGCCTCCGTCGTTCGCGGGCACAGGCCTTAGAATGTCGCCGGACATTCGTGGCAGGACACCATGGCAGCAAACATGAAATCTTCGACGCTCGGCGGCCCGTCGGCCCCGCGCGTGGAGCGGGTCGGCGCGTACGCGTGGAAAGCGCTGGCCGGGTCGGCGATCGGCTATGCAATGGACGGCTTCGACCTGTTGATCCTCGGCTTCATGCTGCCGGCGATCACGGCGGCGCTGCACCTGACGCCCGGGCAGGGCGGCGCGCTGGTCACGTGGACGCTGATCGGCGCGGTCGCGGGCGGCATCGTGTTCGGCGCGCTGAGCGACCGCTACGGGCGCGTGCGCGTGCTGACCTGGACGATCCTGCTGTTCGCGATCTTCACCGGCCTGTGCGCATTCGCGCAAGGCTTCCAGGATCTGCTCGTCTATCGCACCATCGCGGGCATCGGCCTCGGCGGCGAGTTCGGGATCGGCATGGCGCTCGCGGCCGAAGCGTGGCCGGCAAACAAGCGCGCCCGCGTGTCGTGCTACGTCGCGCTGGGGTGGCAGGCCGGCGTGCTGCTGGCCGCGCTGCTGACGCCGTTTCTGCTGCTGCACATCGGCTGGCGCGGCATGTTCGTGGTCGGCGTGCTGCCCGCGCTGCTCGCCTGGGCGATGCGCAACAAGCTGCACGAGCCGGAAGCGTTCGTGCAGCGCGCGACGCAGCCGAAGCCCAACGCGTTCCGCATGCTCGTCGCCGACGGCCGCACCGCGCGCACGAGCCTCGGCATCGTGATCCTGTGTTCGGTCCAGAATTTCGGCTACTACGGAATCATGATCTGGCTGCCGACCTTCCTGTCGAAGCAGATGGGTTTCTCGCTGACGAAATCGGGGCTGTGGACGGCGGCGACCGTCGTCGGGATGATGATCGGCGTCTGGGTGTTCGGCCAACTGGCCGACCGCATCGGCCGCAAGCCGACGTTCCTGCTGTATCAGCTCGGCTCGGTCGTGACGGTCGTCGCGTATGCGCGGCTGTCGGACCCGACGGCGATGCTGTGGGCCGGCGCGCTGATGGGCATGTTCGTCAACGGGATGGTCGGCGGCTACGGGACGCTGATGTCGGAAGGCTATCCGACGGCCGCACGCGCGACCGCGCAGAACGTGCTGTGGAACATCGGCCGTGCGGTCGGCGGCTTCGGTCCGGTCGCGGTCGGCGCGCTCGCCGCGCACTATTCGTTCCAGACGGCCATCGCGCTGCTCGCCGGCCTCTACGTGCTCGACATGGTCGCGACGCTGTCCCTGATCCCCGAGCTCAAGGGCGTCGAGCTCGAATGAGCACGGTGCGCACGCGCCGCCACGATTTCACCGGAAACCACGATGCAACGACACAACAGGACGATCGGCGTGATGGGCTCGGGCAAGGAGCCGTGGCTCGCGTTTTCGGAGCCGCTCGGCGTGTGGCTCGCGCAGGCCGGGTTCAACCTGCTGACGGGCGGCGGGCAGGGCGTGATGCTGGCGGTCGCGCGCGCGTTCGCCGGCGTGCCCGGCCGGGCCGGCCGATCGATCGGCATCCTGCCGACGCAGGCCGATCCGGTCGCGGGCTTCGTGCCGCTCGACGGCTATCCGCATCCGTTCGTCGACATTCCGGTCCTCACGCCGCTGCCGCGCCGCGAACCGGGCGCGGCCCCGCACACGATCAACCGCAACTACGTGAACGTGCTGAGCAGCGACCTGATCGTCGCGCTGCCGGGCGGGCACGGTACGGCCGAGGAGATTGCGCTCGCGCAGCGCTGGCGCAAGCCGCTCGTCTGCTTCGGGCCGGACGGTGCGTTTCGCTCGCTTGCCGCGGACGCGGTGTGCACGTCGTCGCTCGACGACGTGATCCGGTTCGTCGGCGATACGTTCGCCGTGGAGCAGGCGCAAGCGGGCCGGTAGTTCACGGGATCGCCGCGATTGCTTTCGTCGGGATACGCGTATGCGGCGACCGGCGTGCCTAGCGGCTCCGTCGGGTAAATCGCTGCATGGATGTTTCCGGTTGTTCCGGCGAGTCGCGGGTCGAATCCGGTCACGCGGTGCGGGAACGACGGCGACAGGCGACGCGATGGCTGGCCGCCGAGCTCAATCTCCAGCCGGCCCGGGCCGGCTGAAGCGCTGCTCGACCACCTCGGTCCCCCACTGCGTACCCGGGCACTCGCTCGTCAGCGCAAAGCCGAACGACTCGTACAGATGGCGCGCGGCATCGAGCCCCTTGAAGGTGCACAGATAGGTTTCGCGAAACCGGTGATCGTCGACGAAGCGCATCGCCAGCGTCATCAGCTGGCGTCCGACGCCCGAGCCGCGCAATGCGTCGTTGACGATGAACCAGCGCAGGTGCGCGACGCCCGTCGCCGGGTCGCCGTCGATCGCGAGCGACGCGAGCGTGCGACCGTCTTCCTGGCATAGCCACAGCGCCTTGCCGTCGGCCGGCAGCGCGCCCGCGAACGCGGCCAGCTCGGTCGCCACGCGTTGTTCGAAGAAGGCGCCGAAACCCCAGTGTTCCGCGTAGAAGCGTGCATGCAGGCTGGCGATGTCGCCGATGCAGCCCGGCTGATAGCCCTCGCGAATCGACGGCGCGTCGGCGGGCGCGACGGGCGCCCTGGCCGCGTTGTCCTGGGCGAGCGCGTCGGCATACAGCGCGAGCGAACGTAGCAGCGCCTGCTGGTCGGCCGGCATCATGCGGCGCAGCGCATTCGACACCTGGTCGGTCGCGAACGTGTCGATTCGTTTCCGGAGCTTTTTGCCTTCGGCGGTCAGGTACAGCTCGATCGCACGTGCATCCTCGCTCGACACGCGCCGCTCCACGACCCCGGCCGCTTCGAGCCGCGCGAGTTGCCGGCTCGTGTTCGATTTGTCGAGCCGCAGGATGGCGCCGAGATCCTTCGCGTTGATGCCGGGCGCCATCCCGATCTCGAGGATCGCGTGCACGGCCGACGGCGCCCAGTCGCTGTCGGCCAGCGTCGCCCGCATGAAGCCGAGCTCGCGCACCAGTTTGCGCGAGAAGTCGCGCAGCTCGAGGATGGTCGCGTCGCGCGGCTTGGCCGGCGCGTCGATGAGGTCCATGAACGGCTCCTGAAAGGTTGCGTATCGCAATCAATAATAGTTGCGGGTCGCAACCTTGGCAAGGCGGATTTTGAGGGCGCGCCGGTGTTTCGGGGGCGGTGCTTCCGTGCGGTCGACGGTCAACCGGACGAGGCGCGGGGGGCGAACCGGGGCGGGGCGCGACTGGTATTGAAGCGGATGGCCGGGCATGGAGAAGCGGCCGCATACTGGGCGGACCGGTCGATCTGCGGGCAGGATCGCCGGCCGATCGTCGATCGACGACCGCGGACTACGGAGATCGCCATGAACAAGCTGTTGCCGACGATGATCGCGTTGCTTGCCGGGGGCGGCATCGGGGCGCCGCCGCTCCACGCGGCCGGCACCATGGATGCGCCGCCGTGCAGCGCCGCGCATGCGGCGGATCGCGGTGGCGGGAACGTCGCGATGCCGGGCGCGTCGATCCGCAGCTTCTCGACCGCCGGCTGTTCGGGCGCGGTGTTGCAGGGCGGCCGGGCCACCGCGATCGTCGACGGCGACCGGGTCGAGTTGCGCGACGGGGTCGTCTATGTGAACGGACGATCCTACGGCGCGGTCACGCCCGCGCAGACGGTCGAATACGAGGCCGCGCGCGAGCGGCGCACGTTGAAGGTCGACGGAAAGATCCGCGCGCCGCTGCGCTGACGTTTGCCGATTCGGCGCGCCGGCGCCTTCAACTTGCCAATGCGCGCCTGTTCGACCCGCGTCAGCCGGCCGTCGCTGAGCCGCACTTTGCGCACGACCCACGCCGCATCGACGCACGGCAGCACGGCTCGCACAGTTCGCCCGGTTTGCGCGGTGGCGTCGGGCCGTACGACAGCCGATCGCCCGTGTCGATTCAATTCAATTCGCGATTCGTTCGGGCTGCAGATTTTCGATTGCACGATCCGAACGAATACGACCGTCCTTTTCTGCAACGGGCGGCATCGATTCGGTTCGTTTCCCGATGCCGGTGCGACGCAGCGCCGGCCCCGGCGCGACTCAGGACGTGGCGACCGCGGCCGCCGCATCGGCCGGACTGCCCGGCGGCTGGCCGGTTTGCCGGCGCGACCGGCCCGAGCTCAGGTATGCGGCGATCGAATCCTGCGTGATCTCGCCGAGCCACGCCCCGTCGGCGTCGAGCACGGGCATCCACGACATGCTGTACTGGTACATCTTCGACAGCACGATGCGCAGGTTGTCGTCCGCCGCGACGCCGGCAGGGAACGGCGTCACGCGTTCGCCGCACACGCCGCCGTCGGTGCGTGCCGCGCGGCGCGTCACGTAACCGAGCGCCCGGCCCGCATCGTCGAGCACGGTCAGGTAGCGGCAGTCGGTTTCGTCCATCACCGCCAGCGCGTGCGCGAGCGGCGTATCGACGCGCGCCGTTTCGGGCTGCGTGGCGGCGTCGCCGGCCTTCACGAGCAGCAGGCGTTTGAGCGTGCTGTCCTGACCGACGAACTGCGCGACGAACTCGTCGCGCGGGCGGGCGAGCAGCGTGTCGGGGTGATCGTACTGAACGAGCTGGCCGCGCCGGAACACGGCGATGCGATCGCCCAGCTTGATCGCTTCGTCGATGTCGTGGCTCACCATGATCACGGTCTTGTTCAGTTGCCGCTGCATCTGGAAGAACTCGTTCTGGATCGATTCGCGATTGATCGGATCGACCGCGCCGAACGGCTCGTCCATCAACAGCACGGGCGGATCGGCGGCCAGCGCGCGAATCACGCCGATGCGCTGCTGCTGCCCGCCCGACAGCTCGCGCGGATAGCGTTTCAGGTACAGCTTCGGATCGAGCGCGACCATCGACATCAGGTCGCGCGCGCGTTCGGCGCAGCGCTTCTTGTCCCAGCCGAGCAGGCGCGGCACGACGGTGATGTTCTCCTCGATCGTCATGTTCGGGAACAGCCCGATCTGCTGGATCACGTAGCCGATGTGGCGCCGCAGGTCGACTTC
Source organism: Burkholderia sp. NRF60-BP8 (assembly GCF_001522585.2). Taxonomy (NCBI): domain Bacteria; kingdom Pseudomonadati; phylum Pseudomonadota; class Betaproteobacteria; order Burkholderiales; family Burkholderiaceae; genus Burkholderia; species Burkholderia sp. NRF60-BP8. Next base: position 583,977 of record NZ_CP013374.1, on the reverse strand, counting down.
GTCGAGCTGCGCCGTATCCTCGCCGTTGATGAGCACGCGGCCCGACGTCGCGGGGATCAGCCGGTTGATCATCTTGAGCGTGGTGGTCTTGCCGCAGCCCGACGGGCCGAGGAACACGCAGATTTCCCCTTCGGGCACCGACAGGCTCACGGAGTCGACCGCGCGCACGGCCTGGCCGTCCTTGCGCGTGAAAGTCTTGGTCAGTTTGTCGAGTTCGATCATGTCTTCTGCACTCCCTTCGGTGTCAATGCACGTTGCAGCATCTGCAGCAGCCGGTCGGCGACGATCGCGAGCAGGCTCACGAGCACCGCGCCCACCAGCAGTTTCATCATGCTGCTCTGCCCGATCGCACGCAGGATCAGCGTGCCGAGGCCGCCCGCGCCGATCACGGCGGCGATCGTCATCACGCCGATGTTCATCACGACGGCGGTGCGCACGCCCGCGAGAATCACGGGCACCGCCAGCGGCAAGTCGACGAGACGCAGGCGCTGCCACGACGTCATGCCGATGCCGGTGCCGGCTTCCTTGATCCCCGCATCCACGTTGTGCAATGCGAGGTAGGTGTTGCGCATGATCGGCAGCAGCGAGTAGAGGAACACGGCGGTGATCGCGGGCGCGGCGCCGATACCCTGGCCGAAGCGCGAGAAGAACGGGATCATCAGGCCGAACAGCGCGATGGACGGCAGCGTGAGCACGAGCGTGGCGAGGCCGAGCAGCGGGCCCGCGAGCCAGTCGTGACGATTGATCAGGATACCGAGCGGTACGCCGGCGACGATCGCGCAGCCCACGGCGATCGCGACGAGCCATACGTGCTGCAGCGTGAGCTGCAGCAGCTCGGGCCAGCTCGAAGCGAGATAGTCGAATACGCTCATCGGTCCTCCTTCAAGGTAGCGGGTGGGCGCGCAGGAACGCATCGGCGACGTCGCGCGGCGATCGGCCGTCGAGATCGACCGCCTTGGCCATCGCCTGCATCGCGTCGTTGTCGAGCACGGCCGACAGCGCGTTGAGTTGCGTCGCGAGCTTCGGATTGCGCTCCAGCGTGGCCTGGCGGACCACGGGCGTCGCGTTGTACGGCGGGAAGAAGTGCCTGTCGTCCTCGAGCGGCACGATGCCGAAGCCCTTCACGCGTCCGTCGGTCGTGTAGACGAGGCCGATCTGCAACTGGTCGTTGTGCAGGGCCGTATAGACGAGCCCCGGATCCATCTGTTTCAGTTGAGCGCGGCTGAACTGCATGCCGTAGGCGGCGAGCAGCGGCTTCAGGCCGTCGGGACGGTTCGCGAATTCCGCGTCCATGCCGAATACGTAATGCTTCGCGGCCGGATCGTGCTTCAGATGCTCGGCGAGCTGCGACACCGTCCGGATGCCGGTAACCTGCGCGAGCCGGCTCGGCAGGCCGATCGCGTAGGTGTCGTTGAGCGGCGACGCATCGAGCCACACGAGCCCGCGCGGCACGTCGCGCGCCTTGACGCGTCGGTACATTTCGTCGGGCGACAGCTTGTCCTGGATCTTGTTGTAAACGAGCGCCGCGGTGCCCGTGTAATCCCACATCAGGTCGAACTGGCCGTTCTCCAGCGCGCTGCGTGCGAGCGTACTGCCGAGGCCGGCGCGGACTTCGACGTCATAGCCGCGCGAGCGCAGGTATTGCGACGTGAGTTCCGCCAGCACGTATTGCTCGGTGAAGTTCTTCGCGCCCAGCACGAGCTTCGCGGCGAATGCCGGTGTGCCGGCCGCGACGCACAGCGCGCCGGCGATGCCCAGGCGCGCGAGCGATCGAAGGATGCGTCGAAGCGTCATGCGGCGCCTCCGTGGCGTGCGAGCCAGTGACGGCTGCCGGCCGCGACGACGCCGTCCAGCACCAGTGCGAGGATCGCGGTGAGCGACGCGCCGAGCAGCAGCAGCGGCTGGTTGTCGAGGTAGATGCCGGGGAAGATCAGCGAGCCGAGGCTGTCCGCACCGATCAGATAGGCGAGCGGCGCCGTCCCGACGTTGATCGCGAGCGCGGTGCGCACGCCGCCGACGATGATCGGCAGCGCGTGGGGCAGTTCCACGCGAATCAGCGACTGCCAGCCGGTCATGCCGATGCCCTTGGCGGCTTCGCGCAGCGCGGCGGGCACGTTCTTCATGCCTTCGTACGCATTGCGCGTGACGGGCAGGAGCGACGCGAGGAACAGCGCGACGATCGCGGGCACGTCGCCGATGCCGAAGATGCCGAGCGCGATGGCCAGCACGGCGAGCGACGGGATCGTGTTGCCGATGTTGAAGACCTGCATGAAACGCTCGGCCTGATGCCGGAATCGCGGCCGGCTCAGCAGCACGCCGGCCGGCACGCCGACGGCGATGGCCAGTGTCATCGAATAGGCGACCAGCAGCATGTGCTGGCCCGCGTAGTAGGCGAGATCGTCCGAGCGCTGATGGAACGTGTCGGCGCCGATGCCGCGCGCCAATGCCCATCCCGCTGCGATGATTGCCACCAGGCTGCCCACCAGCTGGACAGTGCGTCGAGTCATGAAGATACGCCTCCTCAATCCGGTGCGGCGCGCGCACGCGCACGCCGCGATGACGCCGAATGGCGTCGCGATGGAAGTTCGTGATCCCGGCATGGCCGCGATTGAACTGACGGAAACAGTGCTGCCGGCTGCACCGAGGTGCGGCTGGCGGTCGGGTGAACGCGACGACGCGTTCGTCTGATTGTCAGGTTCAGCCCGGCGGCGCCGTAACGACGAGGCGCGTTCGAGCAGGGCGCCGCCTCGTGAAGGCGGCATGGATGCGGGCGGCTCGATGCCGACCGCTGGGGCCGGTGGCCCCTTTTGACGTGGCGAAACGGATGCATGCGCAACGAAGTGCGAAATGACATCACGTTGCGCACGAGATCATGCGTTTTGTGATGAAGTTGAGGCGAGTATAGAGCAATCAAATAATTGCGTCTACCGTGGGGAACGATCGCGGCGATGCGTCGCCGGTCGTGCGATAGGGTGGCGCGACGTGCATGGAAATTGATTCGAAGACCGAATCAGTGGGCGAAACCTGCGTAGCGACGGGCGATGCGCGAGCGGTTTCGCTACATGAAATCGTTATCGCGCGATGCCGGGCTCGTCGCTGCGGCCGGCAGTGCGTTCACCGAAGCGTGATGCCGAATCCTCGAAAGCCGGGCGAAGCGGTAGCGCATCGGGTCACGCGTCGACATCCGACGCCGACCGCGGCGTCTTGCCGGTCCAGCGCCGGTACGCGTGACGAAAGCTGCGCGGCTCGCTGTAGCCGAGCCGCTCGGCGATCGCGGCGACGGTCAACGCATGATCGTCGAGCAACCGCACGGCTTCGTCGCGACGCACGTCGTCGAGCAGCGACTGGAACGTGATGCCGTCCTTGTCGAGCCGCCTGCGCAGCGTGCGTTCGGTCAGATGCAGCGCGCTGGCGAGCGCCGTCATCGACTTGAAACGCGCGAGGTCGCGCGCCATCAACTCCTTCGCGCGATCGGCGAAACGCGTGCCGACCGACGCGGCCCACTGCCGTTCGAGCACTTCGCACTGGCCGTGCAGCGCATTGAAGCTGACTTCGTTCGCCAGGCGCGGCGCTTCGGTGCCGTTCACCGACGTGAACACGAGCCGGTTGTCGGCCGCATTGAAGACGACCGGGCAGCCGAAGTGGCGCGCGTAGTCGGCCGCATTGCGCGGCGTGCGGCGCGCGAGCTGCACCTGCTCGGGCCACACCGGCTTGCCGACGAGATCGGACACGATCAGGCGCAGGCTCGACAGGCACATGTCGACCTGAAACACCTCGAGATCGGGCTCGCCGTTGTAGCGGCCGATGGTCACGCTCATGCCGCCGGCATGCGCGTCGATGCGCACGTCGAAATACAGCCCCATGAACAGCGGAAACTGGCCCATGCAGCGGAACGCCTGGATCACGGAGCCGCTGATCAGCATCGCGTAGCCGGCGAGACCCAGCGTCGACACATGCAGCCGCGCGCCGATCGACAGCCCGATCGACGGCACGCCGCTGCAGCGCAACAGGTTGCGAAAGCAACGTTGCTCCTGGCCCCGATTCACGTGCAGGTTCGGCGATGCGACTTCGTCCGCGCCGAGCCCGGTGCCTTCGAGCAGCGCGGCGCCGTCGATGTGCCGCACGCGGCACTCGTCCAGCGCGACCGCGATCGCGTGAACCGTGGCGGGAATGTCCTCCTGGCGTCCGGCCGGGCGCGCGAGGCCGAGCGCCGAACGCAGGCTGCGTTCGGCGCGGCTCTGGTTTCGTTGGGAACGACTGTTCATGGTGCCGATGCGGTGACGGGGTCGCACCGAACATAGCCGGATTGTCCGCGAAACGCCAGTGCCGCACAGCAGCATGCAGGGCGGCGCGGCACGATGCCCGACCGTGTGTCCGGAAATATCCCTCGATTACGTCCGCTTTTCTCATTCGTCGTCGATTTTTTGGCGCACCACACTTTCTTCCAGTCGTGCTCCGCCGGCCGCGCCGGACGCACGCGTGTTGAAGTCATGGACGCCACCCACGTGAGGACAGCATGGACAACGACAGGCCAGGTCGAACCGCATCAGCCGCCGCGACGCACGTGTTCGAGGCGTACGTGGAGCGCGGCCACACGGACGCACGCAAGCCTCACCAGCTTGGACTCGTGACGCTGGTGATCTTCGGCCTCGCGTATATGTTGCCGATGACGGTGTTCACGACCTACGGCCTCGTCACGAGCGAGACGAACGGGCATCTGACGGCCGCGTATGCGATCACGCTGATCGCGATGCTGTTCACCGCGCGCAGCTACGGCCACATGGCGCGGCTGATGCCGAGCGCCGGGTCGGCCTACACGTTCGCGAGCCGCAACTTCGGCACGTCGGCCGGCTTCATGGTCGGCTGGGCATTGCTGATGGACTACCTGTTCATCCCGATGATCAGCTACCTCGCGATCGGCATCTACATGAAGCAGATCTTTCCGACGGTGCCGGCCAGCGTGTGGATCGTCGGCAGCATCGCGCTGATCACCGGGCTGAACATCGTCGGCATCCGGCTCGTCAATCGCGTGAACCTGATTCTGATCGCCAGCCAGCTCGTGTTCATCGCGGTGTTCGTCATCGCGTCGGCGCACGTCGCGGCGGGCGAAGGACTATCGACGGCCATCGCGTTGCCGTCGTCCGGCGATGCGCGCGCGATCTTCGCCGGCGCCGCGATCCTGTGCCTGTCGTTCCTCGGCTTCGATGCGGTCACCACGCTGTCGGAGGAAACGCGCGAGCCGCGGCGCACGGTGCCGCGCGCCATCCTGCTCTGCACGCTCGTAAGCGGCCTGCTGTTCATGCTGATCGCGTATGTCGGTCAACTGGTGTTTCCCGACTGGCACGCGTTCAAGGATCTCGATTCGGCGAGCCTCGACCTGATGCGGCGGGTCGGCGGCCGCACGCTGTCGGCGTTCTTCGTCGCGGTATACGTGGCCGGCTGCTTCGCGAGCGCGATGGCCGGACAGGCGAGCGTGACGCGCGTGCTGTTCGCGATGGGCCGCGACCGCGTGCTGCCCGAATGCGTGTTCGGCCATCTGCATGCGCGGCTGCGCACGCCGGTGCGCGCGACGCTCGCGGTCGGCGTCGTGTCGTTGTCCGCGCTGTTCATCACGCTCGATCTCGCGTCGACGATGATCAGCTTCGGCGCGCTCGTCGCGTTCGCGATCGTGAACCTGTGCGTGATGCGCAGCTATCTGGGCCGGCCCGAGCATCGCCATGCCGCGGGCTGGATTGCATACGGCCTGATGCCGGCGATCGGCTTCGCGATGAACGTGTGGCTCTGGTCCGGGCTGTCGCGCCAGACGTTCTACGTCGGCATCGGCTGGCTCGCGCTCGGGCTCTGCCAGCTCGTCTGGCTGACGCGCGGCTTTACGCGCCCGGCGCCGACGTTGTCGATGAACTGAATGACCGGCTGCGCGATGCCGGTTTTGAAACCCTGAAGGAGGAGTGATCCATGAATGCCGTTGACGTCAATCTCGATGCGGACCTGCAGGCGCTCGGCAAGCGCCATCTGCTGATGCACTTCACGCATGCCGATGCATACCGCGAGAACGCGCTGACCGTGTTCGAGCGCGGCGAAGGCTGCTGGCTCGTCGACCGCAACGGCAAGCGCTATTTCGACGGGCTGGCCGGGCTTTACTGCGTGCAGGTCGGCTACAGCCACGGCGCGGAGATCGGCGATGCGATCCGCGAGCAGATGGTGAGGCTGCCGTTCGCGACCAACTGGGGCGTCGGCCACGAACCGGCGATCCGGCTTGCGCACCGGCTCGCGGCGCTCGCGCCGGAAGGACTGAACCGCGTGTTCTTCACGTCGAGCGGCTCGGAGTCGAACGAATCGGCGATCAAGCTGGTGCGCCAGTATCACCAGGCACGCGGCGAGCCGCAGCGGCGCAAGTTCATCGCACGGCGCGTCGCGTATCACGGCACGTCGTTCGGCGCGCTCGCGCTGAACGGGATGACGAATTTCCGCAAGCATTTCGAGCCGCTGATGTCAGGCGTGCGGCACGTGGGCAACACGAAGCGCTACGGCCGACCGGCCGGCGAGACGGAAGCGCAGTTCACACGCCATCTGCTCGACGAGATCGAATCGCTGATCGTGCAGGAAGGGCCGGATACGGTCGCCGCGATCGTCGTCGAGCCGTTGCAGAACGCGGGCGGCAGCCTGACGCCGCCGGCCGGCTACGCGGCCGGGCTGCGCGACATCTGCGACCGGCACGGCGTGCTGCTCGTGGCCGACGAGGTGATCTGCGGGTTCGGGCGGCTCGGCGAGTACTTCGGGTCGGCGCGCTACGGGTTGAAGCCGGACATCATCACGTTCGCGAAAGGCATCGCGTCGGGCTACGTGCCGCTCGGCGGCGTGATCGCGAGCGATGCGGTCGTCGACACGGTGCTCGACGGGCCGCAGCAGATGTTCCTGCACGGCGCGACCTACGGCGGCCATCCGGTCGCGTGCACGGCCGCGCTCGCGAACCTCGCGATCATGGAGCGCGAAGGCGTGCTCGCGAACGTTCGCGACAACGAAGCGGTGTTTCGCCGGACGCTCGACGAGCTGCTGGAGCTGCCGTGCGTGGGCGACGTGCGCGGCGACGGCTATCACTACTCGCTCGAACTCGTGACCGACAAGGCGGCGCGCCGCTGGGCGGCCGGCATCGGCGCACAGGCGTTCGTGTCGACGATGCTCGCGCCGGCGATCTTCGACGCGGGGCTGCTGTGCCGCGCGGGTGTCGATCACGAAGGCACGCCGATCGTGCAGTTTTCGCCGCCGCTCGTGATGTCGCGCGACGAGATCGTGTGGTTCGTCGCGCGGATCCGCGACATCCTCGTCGAGACCTACGCGCGGGCGACGCGCTGAGTGCGGCATCCTTCATTTCAGGAGCATTCGATGCGAACGTCACAACAGTCCTATATCGACGGCCAGTGGCGCGATCCGGCCGATGCGCGATCGATCGACGTGATCGATCCGGCCACCGCGCGGCCGTATGCACGGCTCGCGATCGGCGGCGCGGCCGATGTCGACCATGCGGTCGGCGCGGCGAAGCAGGCCTTCGACACGTACTCGCGCTGGTCGGTGGACGAGCGCGTCGCGTTGCTGACGCGCGTGCTCGAGATCTACCGGCGCCGCTACGAAGAAGTCGCGCAGACGATCAGCCAGGAGATGGGTGCGCCGATCGCGTTCGCGCGGGCGATGCAGGCCGCGGTCGGCACCGCGCATCTCGAGCACACGATCCGCGCGCTGCAGTCGTTCCGATTCAGCACGCAGACCGGTTCGCTGCTGGTGTCGCACGAGCCGATCGGCGTGTGCGCGCTGATCACGCCGTGGAACTGGCCGATCAACCAGATCGTGTGCAAGGTCGCGCCGGCGCTCGCGGCCGGTTGCACGATGGTGCTCAAGCCGAGCGAGATCGCGCCGTTCAGCGCGATCCTGTTCGCGGAGATCCTGCACGAAGCGGGCGTGCCGCGCGGCGTGTTCAACCTCGTGCACGGCTACGGACATGAAGTGGGCGACGCGCTGTCGCGGCATCCGGACGTCGACATGGTGTCGTTCACGGGCTCGACGCGCGCGGGCGTCGAGGTCGCGAAGGCGGCGGCCGACACCGTGAAGCGCGTGCACCAGGAGCTCGGCAGCAAGAGCCCGAACCTGATCCTGCCCGACGCGGACATCGACGATGCCGTCACGCGCGGCGTGCGCAGTTGCTTCAGCAACAGCGGCCAGTCGTGCAATGCGCCGACGCGCATGCTGGTGCACGTCGATCATCTGGCGCGGGCCGAGCAGGCGGCGCGCCGGGAAGCGGAACGCACGGTCGTCGGCGATCCGCGTTCGACGGAAACCGGCATCGGGCCGGTGGTCAGCCGCACGCAGTTCGATCGCATCCAGCATTTCATCCGCCTCGGGATCGAAGAGGGTGCGACACTCGTCGCCGGCGGTCCCGGCCGGCCGGAGGGGCTCGCGGACGGGTTCTACGTGCGGCCGACGGTGTTTTCGAACGTCGCGCCGGGCATGGCGATCGCAACCGAGGAAATCTTCGGGCCGGTGTTGTCGATCATGACCTACCGGACCGAGGACGAGGCCGTCGCGCTCGCGAACGATTCGGTCTACGGGCTCGCGGCCTACGTGCAGTCGAAGGATCTCGAACGCGCGCGGCGGATCGCGGCGCGGTTGCGCGTCGGTAACGTCCACATCAACTACCCGGCATGGAACCCGGCCGCGCCGTTCGGCGGCTACAAGCGTTCGGGCAACGGCCGCGAGTATGCGGAGTTCGGCCTCGTCGAGTATCTGGAGACGAAGGGGACGACCGGGTACACGGAAGGCGACGCGCGATGACGTCCTGAGCGCCTGGGAGAGCGGCGCGGCGAACGCGTCACCGCCAGTACTAGCGCTGCTCGCGGCGTTCGGACGCGACGGCCTGGCGCATCGCCGTCACCTTGGCGCGGCGGAAGGCCGTGGACCGCCGCGAAACGGTCGGCCTTGCGTTCACGCCGCGTTTGCCGCCGCTCAGCGTTCTTCCGGATCCGTTGCGGCCGCATCGAATCCCGAAACGGAAGCGGCGGCCCGCCTGCGGATCTCGGAATCGAGAATCAACCGCCCGCGCAGCTTCCCTTTCATCCGCTTCACATGCTTCGGCGCCTCGGTCATGTGCTCGACCATCAGCGCGCGGACACGCTCGGTGTCGCGCTCGCGCGCGGCCTGCAGGATCGCCTTGTGGATCGACACGTTCGCTTCGCCGAAACGCTTGTGCTCGACGAGCGGCGTATCGTTCCGGAACTCGATCAACTGCCGGATCATCTCGTTGATCAGTTCGCAACTGAAGCGCAGGAACGGATTCGGGTTCGCGGCCGCGAGGATGTCGTGGAACGTCGTGTCCTCCTGCCGCTGACGCAGCATGTGACCGCGATCGTGCACGCCCGACGCGCCGTCGCAGCACGCGATGTTCGCTTCCAGCGCCGCGAAGTCGCGCTCGGTCAGGTGCGGCACGGCGCCGGCGGCCAGCTCGGGTTCGAGCAGCTTGCGCACCGTATAGATGTCGTCGATCGTCACGTCCTTGAAGAACAGATAGTTCTGCAGAAGCTGAAGCGTGCGGTCGAGCGGCACCTCGACGACCATCCCGCCGCCCGACGGCCCCGTCGTGACCTTGATGAGCCCCTGCACCTCGAGCGACTTCAGCGCTTCCCGGATCGTGCTCTTGCTCACCGCATACAACTGCTGCAGCTCGGCTTCGCGCGGCAGGCGGTCGCCCGGCTTCAGGTCCTTCTCGGTGATCAGCCGCTTGATCTCCTCGGCGACGAGATCGGCCCGCTTCGGCTGCTTGATTTCGACCGCGAGGCCCGCCCTGGCTCGGTCCATGACCATCTTCACGACTCCTTTGTCTGACCGCGCGCCGCGTCATCGTCGACGATCGGCCCCGCGCGGGTACGGAATTTTGCCTGATTGACACCAATTTTGATCAACTCTAGCATCAGGTTGATCCTATTTATCATGATAAATAGGATCAACCGGCGGCGCGCATCCGGCAGGGGCGTGGGCGCGGTTTGGCAGTCGGTCGTATCGCGTGTGTCCCCATCATGAGGAGCGTCAACTTGAATCGCCGAGAACTGTTGAAACTGGCCGCGCTGTCGGCCGTGCCGGGCGCGCTCGGCAGCATGTCGTCCCGTGTCGCGTTCGCGCAGGGCTCGCCCATCCAGCTCGCCTGCCCGGTGCCGATGTCCGGCCCGTTCGCCGCCAACGGCAAGTACGCCGATCTCGGCATGCAGTTGGTCGTCAAGCAATACGGCAAGGTGCTCGGCGCGCCGCTCGCCTATACGGCGCTCGACACCGAGGGCAAGCCCGCGACCGCCGTGCGGCGCGTGCAGGAGATCGCGCAACAGAAGGGCGTGCGCTTCTTCGCGGGCGGCATCCTGTCGTCCGAATCGCTGGCGATGGGCAAGGAAGTCCAGAAGGCGGGCGGCGTGTTCATCACCACGGCCGGCGCGGACGAGATCACCGGCAAGGATTGCAACGCGGCGACCTTCCGCTGGTCGGTGCCGACCTTCGGCGCGATCGAGCAGACGGTCCGCCCGTTGATCCAGATGCTGCCGAAGGCGAAGCGCTGGTACACGATCACGCCGCAATACGTGTTCGGCGACGGGCTGCTGTCGGCCGCGAAGGCGATCTTCAAGGAAAAGGGCATCGAGCACGTCGGCAACAGCTACCACTCGCTCGCCGAAAAGGAGTTCAGCGGCTACCTGACGAATGCGGCCGCCGCGCAGCCCGACGTGCTGCTGATCCTGAACTTCGGCTCGCAATCGTCGGACACGCTGCGCCAGGCCGTCAGCTTCGGAATGAAGCGCAACTGCACGATCCTGCTCGCATGGGCGTCGGGGCTCGAGCAGTTCGAGGCGCTCGGCCCGGACATCTGCGACGGCGTGTATTTCGGCGCGCAGTACTGGCACGGCATCGATTCGCCGCTGAACCGCGACCTGGTGAAACGCGCGAACGCCGCGTTCAACGCGAACCCGAACTACAGCCTCGCGGGTTCGTACATCTGCTCGAAGATCCTGATCGACGCGATGGTGAAGGCCGGCAGCGCCGATCCGAAGAAGGTCGTCGCCGCGATGGAAGGGTTGAAGTACGACGGCCTGACGGGGCCCGAGGAAATCCGCAAGGGCGACCACCAGGTGCTGAAGAACTACTACCTGCTGAAAGGCAAGCCGAAGGGCCGGATGAAGAACGCGGACGACTACGCCGACATCGTCAGCTCGGGCCAGTCGTTCCTGCCGCTCGACAAGACGGGCTGCAAGCTCGCGTGACGCCGTGCATGCGTTCGCGGCGCATCGCGCGCCGCGGGCGTCCGTTACCTTCCTTTCCGACACGGAAGCCATGAACGTCTATCTGCTGCAGATCGTCAACGGCATCGGCGTGGGCATGCTGTATTTCCTGCTCGCCGTCGGCCTGTCGATCGTGTTCGGCCTGCTGCGCTTCGTGAATTTCGCTCACGGCGCGTTCTACCTGCTCGGTGCGTATCTCTGCTACCAGGCGCTGCAATGGTCGGCGAATTTCTGGGTCGCGCTCGCGATCGTGCCGCTCGTGGTCGGCGCGTTCGCGTGGGGCGTCGAAAAGCTCGTGCTGCGCCACGTGTACGCGCAGCAGCATGAATTCCACATTCTCGCGACGGTGGGGCTCGCGCTCGTGCTGCAGGAGTGCGCGATCCTCGCGTGGGGGCCGCTCGGCGACAACGTGCCGCCGCCCGACGCACTGAACGGCGTCGTGATCTGGGGCGGCTTCGTCTATCCGAAGTACCGGTTGTTCGTGATCGGGTTCACGGCCGTGCTCGCGGCGCTGCTGTGGTGGGTGCTCGAAGGCACGCGGCTCGGCAGCACGGTGCGCGCGGGCAGCGAGTCGACGGAGATGGTGTCGCTGCTCGGCATCAACGTGACGCGCGTGTTCAGCCTCGTGTTCGCGCTCGGCGCGGCGACCGCGGCGCTGGCCGGCGTGCTCGCCGCACCGATTCGCGGCGTCGATCCGTTCATGGGCATCGAGGCGCTCGGCGTCGCGTTCGTCGTGGTCGTCGTCGGCGGAATGGGGAATTTTCTCGGCGCACTCGTCGGCGGGTTGCTGGTCGGCGTCGTGCAGAGCCTGATGAGCACGCTGTGGCCGGAAGGCGCGCGACTGATGATCTATGTCGCGATGGCGGCCGTGCTGCTGCTGCGTCCGAACGGTTTGCTGGGGAGGGCTGCATGATCGAATCGTCGAAACCGCTGCCGCCGGGCGCGGCGGCGTCGCAACGCCCGCAGCCGTGGCGCGGCGTGCTGCAGCGGCCGGAAGGCTGGCTCGCGGTGGTGGCCACGTGCGTGTTGCCGCTCGTGTTGAGTTCGGGCTCGCTCGCGACCGAAGTACTGGTGTTCGCGCTCGCCGCGCTCGGCTGCAACCTGTTGCTTGGCTACACGGGGCTGCTGTCGTTCGGGCAGGGCATCTTCTTCGGGCTCGGCAGTTACGCGGCGGGGCTGGTGCTGACGCGCGGCGTCGCGTCCGTGACGGCCGCGCTGGTCGCGGCCGCGGTGCTCGGCGCGATCGCGGCCGCGCTCGTCGGCTGGTTCTCGATCCGGCAGCGCGGCACGTATTTCGTGATGCTGACGCTCGCGTTCGGGCAACTGTTCTACTTCCTCGCGTATACGACGCCGGATGTGACGGGCGGCGACAACGGGCTGCTCGACATCCCGCGCCCCGCGCTGTCCGCGCTCGGCCATCCGCTCGTCTCGCTCGATTCGCCGTGGCGCTACTACGGCTTCGTCGCGGTGCTGTTCGTCGCGCTGTTCTGGCTGCTGCTGCGCGTGTCGCACTCGGTATTCGGCCGGACGCTGCTCGCGATTCGCGACAACGAGGCGCGCGCGGCGGCGGCCGGCTATGACGTGAAGCGCTTCAAGCTCGCGGCGTTCGTGATCTCGGGCGCGGTCACGGGCCTGGCGGGGGCGCTGCACGCGCTGATGACGGGCATCGCGCCGCTGTCGAACATCGACTATCACACGAGCGAGATGATCCTCGTGATGACGGTGATCGGCGGCACGGGCAACCTGTTCGCGTCGGTGCTCGGCGCGGCGTTCTACGTACTGTTCGCGGACTGGCTGTCGACGCTGTGGCCTCGGTGGTTGCTGCTGCTCGGCCTCGTGCTGATCGCGGTCAGCCTGTTCATGCAGCGCGGGTTGTGGGGGCTGGGCGAACGCATCGTGGCGTCGCTGCGGCGTAGCGATCGCACGGCGGCCACGGACAAGGAGCGGCAATGAGCGAAGCGATTCTCGAAGCGCGCGGCATCGTCAAGCGCTACGGCAAGTTCACGGCGCTGGGCGGCGTCGATCTGCGCATCATGCCGCGCACCGTGCATTCGGTGATCGGCCCGAACGGCGCGGGCAAGACGACGTTGTTCCATACGCTGACCGGCACGCTGCCGATCACGTCGGGCTCGATCCTGTTCGACGGTCACGACGTGTCGCACGAGCCCGATCACAAGCGCGTGCGGCGCGGCATCGCCCGCTCGTTCCAGGTGACGAGCCTGTTTCCGAACCTGAGCGTGCGCGAGAACCTGCGCGTTGCCGCGCAGGGCGTCGAATCGCGCCGGGCGCTCAATCCGTGGGCGCCGCCGCGCGGCGCGCTCGCGCACGACGGCATCATCGACGACGTACTCGAGCGGCTCGGCCTGCAGCGCTTCGCCGACACGGCGTCGGGTGTGCTGTCGCACGGCCAGCAGCGCCGGTTGGAGGTGGGGATGGCGCTGGCGGCCCGGCCGCGCGCGATTTTCCTCGACGAGCCGACGTCGGGCATGGGCATCGACGATCTCGACGACATGAAGACGCTGATCCGCGGCCTGCGCGACGACTACACGGTCGTGCTGATCGAACACAACATGGGCATCGTGATGGACATCTCGGACACGATCACGGTGATGCAGCAAGGGCGCGTGCTGGTCGAAGGCCGACCCGACGCGATTCGCGGCGACGCGCGCGTGCGCAGCGCCTATCTCGGCAACATGATCACGGGAGGCCGCGCATGATGCTCGACGTGAAGGAGGTGCACGCCTGCTACGGCAAGAGCCACGTGCTGCAGGGCATTTCGCTGAACGTGAGCGAAGGGGAGACGGTGACGCTGCTCGGCCGCAACGGCGCGGGCAAATCGACGACGCTCAAGACGATCGCGGGCGTCGTCGCGCCGACCGGCGGCACGGTGACGTTCGCGGGCCGGCCGGTGTCCGGGCAGCCGGCGCACCGGATCGCCGCGCGCGGCCTGTGCTTCGTGCCCGAGCATCGGGGGATTTTCCGGCTGCTGTCGGTCGAGGAAAACCTGCGGCTCGGCGCGCGTCGCGATTCGCCGTGGCAGCTCGACGACATCTACCGGATCTTTCCGCGCCTGAAGGAACGCCGCCGCAACGGCGGCGCTCAGTTGTCGGGTGGCGAGCAGCAGATGCTCGCGATCGGCCGCGCGCTGATGAATCATCCGCGGCTGCTGATGCTCGACGAGCCGGTCGAGGGGCTCGCCCCGGTGATCGTCGAGGAAATCGTCGCGCAGTTGAAGCAGATCAAGGCGGCCGGCGTCGCGATCCTGCTCGTCGAACAGAACCTCGAAGTGTGCACGCAGCTCGCGGACCGCCACTTCGTGATCGAACAGGGCGTGATCGTCTACGAAGGCAGCAACGCGGCATTCGCGGCCGATCACGACGTGAAGGACCGCTACCTGGGCGTCGGTGTCGCATGAGCGCACGGCCCTTTCAATGCGAGGAATGGCAACGATGCAAGTACAGGATGTGACTCCGGGCGTCGCGGCGTCCGGCTTGCGCGTCGATGGCGCGCGGCTGTGGGACAGCCTGATGCGCCTCGCGCGGATCGGTGCGACCGACAAGGGCGGTGTGTGCCGTCTCGCGCTCACGGACCTCGATCGCCAGGCACGCGACTTGTTCGTCGCCTGGGCCAAGGAAATCGGCTGCACCGTGCGCGTCGATGCGATCGGCAATATCTTTGCGCGGCGCGCGGGCGAACGGGACGACCTGCCGCCCGTGGCGACGGGCAGCCATATCGACACGCAGCCGACCGGCGGCAAGTTCGACGGCAACTACGGCGTGCTGGCCGGCCTCGAGGTGCTGCGTACGCTCGATGACGCCGGGGTGCGTACGCGCGCGCCGCTCGAGGTGGTCGTCTGGACCAACGAAGAAGGGTCGCGCTTCGTTCCGGTGATGATGGGGTCCGGCGTGTTCGCGGGCGCGTTCACGCTCGACCATGCGCTCGCGCAACGCGATCGCGATGGCGTGTCGGTGCGCGATGCGCTGGCCGCGATCGGCTATGCGGGCGGCGCGGACGACGGGCACGGTGCGCATCCGGTCGGCGCGTATTTCGAAGCGCATATCGAGCAGGGGCCGGTATTGGAGGCGCACGACACGACGATCGGCGTGGTCGAGGGCGCGCTCGGGCAGCGCTGGTACGACGTGACCGTACACGGCATGGAGGCGCATGCGGGCCCGACGCCGATGGAACTGCGCCGCGATGCGCTGCTGGTCGCGGCCGATCTCGTGCGTGCGGTGAACGGCATCGCGCGTGCGCATCCGCCGCACGGACGCGGCACGGTCGGCTGGGTCGACGTGCACCCGAATTCGCGCAACGTGATTCCCGGCCGCGTGACGCTGACCGTCGACCTGCGCGCGGCCGACGACGCGACGCTGGCGTCGATGGACGCGCAACTGCGTGCGACATGCGCCGACCTGGGCGCGGCGGCCGGGATGCGGATCGACATCGAGCCGGTCGTGTATTTTCCGCCGCAGCCGTTCGATCCGGCGCTGATCGAGCAGGTCCGCGCCGGGGCGCACGCGCTCGGGCTGTCGTCGATGAACGTGATCAGCGGCGCGGGCCACGATGCGGTGTATCTCGCGCGCGTGGCGCCGACCGCGATGATCTTCGTGCCGTGCAAGGACGGCATCAGTCACAACGAGATCGAAGACGCCGATCCGGTGCATCTGGAAGCCGGCTGCAACGTGCTGCTGCATGCGATGCTGGGCGCGGCCGGGATCGCGGAGGGCCGTGCGCGATGAAGATCCTGATCGCCCGGATGAACCACGAGACCAACACGTTCTCGCCGGTGCCGACGCCGCTTGCCGCGTTCGGCCGCAACGGCCCCGACTGGGGCGACGACGCGTATCGCGCGAATCGCGGGATGCGCACCGCGATGGCCGCGTTCATCGACGCGGCCGAGCGCGAAGGCGCCGATATCGTGACGCCCGTGTCGGCGGCCGCGAACCCGAGCGGGCCGGTCGCGGCCGACGCGTATGCGGCGATCTGCGATGCGATCGTCGCCGCCGCGCCCGGCTGCGATGCGGTGATGCTCGACCTGCACGGCGCGATGGTCGCCGAGCAGAGCGTGGACGGCGAGGGCGACCTGCTCGCGCGCGTGCGCGCGGCGCTGCCCGGTGCGCCGATCGCGGTCGCGCTCGACCTGCACGCGAACGTCACGCAGAAGATGATCGATCACGCGGACGTGATCGTCAGTTTCAAGACGTATCCGCACGTCGACATGTACGAGACCGGCGAGCATGCGGCGCGGCTGCTGCTCGACCGGCTTCACGGCCGCGCGCGGCCCGTGCTCGCGTGGCGGCAGCCGCCGCTGATGACGTCGACGCTGCGCAGCGCGAGCGCCGAAGGCGCGATGCGGCGCGCGGTGGAGGCCGCGTGCGCGGCCGAGGCGGATGGAATGCTGGCGGTATCGATCCTGCCCGGTTTCTCGCTCGCGGATATTCCCGCGCCGTGCATCAGCGTGGTCGTGGTGGCCGACGGCGATCGCGCTGCCGCCGACGCCGCAGCCGAACGCATTGCGCGGCAGATCTGGGACGCGCGCGACGAATTCGTGTATCGCAGCGCGCCGCTCGCCGAATCGGTCGCGCGGGCCGCGGCGCTCGCCCACGGCGCGGATCGCCCGGTGCTGATGCTCGATCACGGCGACAACTGCATGTCGGGCGGCCCGTGCGACACGATGGACCTGCTCGAAGCCGCGCTCGCGCACGGGCTCGACGGGATCGTCAGCGGGCCGTTGTGCGATCCCGAAGCCGTCGCGGCGCTGATCGACGCGGGCGTCGGCGCCACCGTCACGGTGCCGGTCGGCAACCGGCTGCCGTCGCACGGCGGCGTGCGGCGCGAACCGTTCCGCGCGACGGGCATCGTGCGCGCGATCACCGACGGCGAATACGTGATCACGGGGCCGACGTATACCGGGCAGCGTGCGTACATGGGCCGCGCGGCGGTGCTCGACATCGGCACGGCCACGCTCGTCGTCACCGAGCGCACGCAGGAGCCGTGGGATCTCGGCGTGTTCGAGAGCGTCGGCGTCGATCCACGCCGTGCGCGCTTCCTGCTGCTGAAGTCGCGGATGTATTGCCGGCCGGTGTTCGTGCCGATTTCGTCCGCGCTGGTCGAATGCGACAGTCGCGGCGTGACGGGCTCGGACTTCGGACTGTTCCGCTACGAGCGGCTCGCGCGGCCGGTGTATCCGCTCGACGACATCGAGCGGTGGGAGCCGGGCGCGCGTTCGACGGGCTGACGGAAACGGGGCGCAAGACGCCGGTCGCGCGCGCTTTCGGGCATCATGCGATGGCGCCGGCCCGTCGGGCAGCAGGGTCGGGCAATCCATTGCGTCCGCACCCGATCCGGAGAACCGACCGCCATGCATTCGAATCCCTTCCGCCCGCGCAGCGCGCGCCTGCTCGCCGCGCTGGCCTTCGCCACGACGGCCGTTGCCGTGCACGCCGCCGACTGGATCGTGTCCGGCAACGACGGCAAGTACCAGCGCGTCGAGGGTCGCGACACCTATCTGCCGTCCCCGCCCGCGGATACGCTGACGCTTCTCGACGCGAGCATCTTTCCGCCGAAGGTCGCGCTGCAGGTCGACGTCGAGAACGGCATCCAGGGGCCGCCGCAGGCCGTCGCGATCACGCCCGACGCGAAGCTCGCGCTCGTCGGTGCGCCGACGCGCTATGACACGGCCGCGAAGCAGCTCATGTTCGACACGTTCCTGCAGGTCGTGAATCTCGACACCGCGCCGCCCGCGATTACGCGCGTCGAGCTCGGCACGCATCCGCAAGGGATCGCGATCGACCGCTCGGGCCGGCTCGCGCTCGTCGCCAACGTCGATGGTAGCGTGTCGATCCTGCGCATCGACGGCACGCACGTGACGCTCGACGGCACCCTGAAAATCGGCAAGAAGCGGTTGGCCGGGATCAGCTTCACGCACGACGGCAAGCATGCGCTCGTGTCGCTGCGCGACGAGCAGGGCATCGCGGTGCTGAACGTCGACGACGGCAACGTGACCGACAGCGGCACGCGCCTGAGCACGGGCGTTGCGCCGTACACGATCGACGTGTCGAGCGACAACCGCTGGGCCGTCGTCAGCAACGTCGGGCTCGCCGGGCTGCCGGGTTACACCGGCACGCTCGCGGGCGATGCCGATTCGGTCGCGTTGATCGACGTATCGCGCGTGCCGTTTCGCACGGTCCAGTATTTGACGGTGCCGTCGCTGCCGGAAGGCGTCGCGATTTCTCCGAACGGCAAGTGGATCGCCGTGCAGGCGATGGACGGCTCGAACCTGACGGCCGACAACCCGGGTCGCCACAAGCTCGGCAGGGTGCTGCTGTTCGAAATCCGCGACGGGCAGGCGGTGAAGGTGAGCGAGGCGCCGGGCGGCGAAGCCGCGCAGGGCATCGTGTTTACCGCCGACAGCCGGCACGTGATCGTGCAGTTCAACGTCGAACGGCAGCTTGCGCTGTATGCGGTCGAGGGCGGCAAGCTGCGCGACACGGGCAAGCGGATCGCGCTGACGGCCGGGCCGTCTTCGTTGAGGACGTTGCCGCGCTGACGGGCGTGGCGGGCTCCGTTCGCGGCTTGTCGATCAGCCATGAGATGGCGGAAAACATCATCGAGCGGCTCGGCGAAGCGTTGTCGATCGCGCAAGTCGGCGACGCGCACGCGAGGATGCCAAGGACGGAAGCGCCCGGTACGCCCGCACCGGCTTGCAAGGCCGCGCGGTTACGGACGCAGCAGATCGAACCCGCCGAATACCACGACACCGCTGAGCACGATCATCGCGACGGAGTGCTGGCCGAAGTAGAGAATCGCGGCGGCGAGCCACGTCGTGATGCAGAAGGCGCCGATGCGGGCCATCGTGTGTTCCTCGAATGCGTGATGAAGTGAATGTGTGCCGCACGGCGTTCGCCGCTCGAGCAGTGAGCGGGGCACGCACGCAGACGAACGGAAAAGGCGCTCCGGGAAGCCGCGATGCCGGTGTCGGCACACGTTGCATGCCGGCCCGGAGTCGCAGCCGGCGGCATCGGCGATCGGGCCTGGAAAGAGGACTCCGACATGCGCATCCCGGCCGGCGAAGCGGCGATTTTACCAGCGCCATCGTGCCGCCAATCTGGCCCTTTCGCGATCAATGGCGGTCATCGTCCGGCAATCCACCCGACCCCCGATATTCAAGTTTCGTGTGACGAATGCCGTAAACAATTGAAAGGCGATTTCCGCCCCTGTCATTTGGTTTACCGACACGACTCACGGACCGACACGATGCAGATCGATTTCTCCACGACCCCGCGATCGCCGCTCGCGGACAGCGGCGTGACCGCGAACCCGCCCGCCGCGACGTCGTCCACCGGCGGCGCAACGGATGCCGCGAGCGCCACGAGTTCGAGCGGCACCACCGGCACCACCAGCACTACCGGCACGAAGGATTCGACGGGTGCCGCCGGCGCCACGTCCGGCGCGGCGGGCGCATCGTCGGAAGACCCGGCGGTTGCCCAGTTGAAGGCGCTGATCGAGCGGCTGCAGAAGCAGCTCGCGACATTGGAGCGGCAGATGGCCACCGCGGCCCAGCGCGCGAAGGACGACCCGGCCGCGGCCGTCGAACAGCAGTCGCTGAGTGCGGAAGCCAGCGCGATTTCAGCCGCGCTGGCGACGGCGATCTCGCAACTTGCCGCGGCGCTCGAAAAATCCGGCGGCTCGCCGTCGGGCGGGCTGGTGTCGACGCAGGCCTGAGCGGCGACGGCGGCGTCGGCCGCACGCATTACAATCGCAAGCGCGTCTCCCTCTCGAGGACGACTGAACGATGAATGCGGAATTCGACGACGACGAACTCGTCCGCTTCGACGCGCACGGCGGCACGCCGCTGCCGGTGGCCGATGCCGAAGGATGGCTCGACCACGACGGCGCGCGCATTTGGCACGCGTCGTTCGGCCAGGGGCCGGCGGTCGTGCTGCTGCACGGCGGCCTCGGCCATGGCGGCAACTGGGGCAACCAGGTACCGGCGCTGCGCGCGGCCGGCTACCGCGCGATCGTGATCGACAGCCGCGGCCACGGCCGCAGCACGCGCGACGACCGACCCTACTCGTACGAACGCATGGCATCGGACGTGCTGGCCGTGCTCGACGCGCTGCGGGTCGACCGTGCACGTTTCGTCGGCTGGAGCGACGGCGCATGCATCGCGCTCGTGCTGGCCGCCCGTGCGCCGGAACGCGCGGCCGGCGTGTTCTTCTTCGCGTGCAACATGGATCCGGGCGGCACGAAGGACATGGTGCCGAGCCCGCTGATCGACCGTTGTTTCGCGCGACATCGCAAGGACTATGCGCACCTGTCCGCGACACCGGACCAGTTCGACGCGTTCGTGGCCGCCGTCAGCGAAATGATGCGCACGCAACCGAATTACACCGCGCAGGATCTCGCGGCGATCGCCGTGCCGGTTGCGATCGTGCAGGGCGAGCACGACGAATTCATCCGGCCCGAGCATGCGGCGTACCTCGCGCGAACGATTCCCGGCGCGACGCTGACGATCCTGCCCGGCGTGAGCCATTTTGCGCCGCTGCAGCGGCCCGTGCGGTTCAACGCGGCGATGCTGGCGTTTCTCGACCGGCTGCCGGGGTGATGCGCGCACGGGCCGGCGATGCGCAGGCGTGCGGCGGCCGCGTTTTCGCATGTCGAGCGCCATCGCGCAGGTGACGCGTTGCAGTTGCCGGGCGAGCCGCGTGCCGGCGCGCACGCGTTCGCGGGCGATCGGCTGCATGTGCCCGGATTCGATGCCGTCAAACCCGGCCGGTTTTCCTGAAAAAAACAGGCATGCGCCGCCGACGTCGTCGCGGCCTCGTCCGGCATGTCGCGCACTTCATAAGTTTTTCTTTCGGCTCGCGCAACATATCGTCGATTGTTGGCGACCGGGCGGTAGCGGATAGTCCTGCTTCGACAGGCCGGCCGCCGCCCGCTCCGCGCAGCGCGGCCAGATCTGTTGTCCATGCAACCATCTGGAATCGAAAGGAACCGCACTCATGCGATTCAATGCGACACGCTTCGCCGCGACCCTGTTCGTCGCCGCATGCGCGACCGCCGCGGCCGGTCGTGCGGCCGCCGTCACGCAGGACGACCTCCACGACACCGTCACCCGTCATATCGCGCCGCTGATGAAGCAGTACGCAATCCCCGGCATGGCGGTCGGCATCGTCGCCGACGGCAAGCCCTACGTGTTCGACTACGGCGTGATGTCGAAGCAAACCGGCAAGCCGGTGACCGGCGACACGCTGTTCGAAATCGGCTCGGTGAGCAAGACGCTGACCGCGACGCTCGCCGCCGACGCGCAGGAGGGCGGCGAACTGTCGCTCGCGGACCCCGCGGCCAAATATCTGCCCGAGGTGCAGGGCAAGCCGTTCGGCGTCGTGACGCTGCTTCAGCTCGGCACGCACACGCCCGGCGGGACGCCGCTGCAGGTACCGGACGGCATCCGCGACGACGCGGGCCTGATCCGCTATCTCGGCGCGTGGCGGCCCGACTATGCGCCCGGCACGCACCGCAAGTATTCGAACGTCGCGATCGGCATGCTCGGCTGGCTCACAGCGAAGGCGATGCACCGGGATTTCGCGACGCTGATGGAGCAGCGGCTCTTTCCCGCGCTCGGGATGACGCACACCTACATCGACGTGCCCGACGCGCGCATGGCCGACTATGCGCAGGGCTACACGAAGGACGGCAAGCCGACCCGGATGACGCAAGGCATGCTGTGGCAGCAGGCGTACGGCGTGCGGACCACGGCGGCCGACCTGCTGCGCTTCGTGCAGGCGAACATGGGGATGATCCAGACCGCGCCGCGCCTGCAGCGCGCGATCGAACGCACGCACACCGGCTACTTCCGCGCAGGCCCGCTGACGCAGGATTTGATCTGGGAACAGTATCCGTACCCGGTCGCGCTGCCCACGCTGCTCGCGGGCAATGCGCCGAAGATGCTGTTCGATGCGGTGCCGGCCAGCGCGATCCAGCCGCCGCTCGCGCCGAACCCCGCGACCTGGATCAACAAGACGGGTTCGACCGGCGGCTTCAGCACGTATGTCGCGTTCGTGCCCGCGAAGCGGATCGCGATCGTGATGCTCGCGAACGGCAACGTGCCGATCGAGGACCGCGTGAAGGTCGCGTACCGGATCCTCGGATCGCTCGGCGACGGGCGGTAACGCCGCCGCGCGCGCCCGTCGGGAAATGCTTATGATGGCGGGCAATCCGGTGCGCGGCGAGCGACGCACCGGGCGACGGAGGAGAACCGATTGAGCATCGCATGGGACGGAATCACGGGCGCCGACGTGCTCGACGACGCGCAACTGGCGAGCAGGCACGCATTGGCCGATGCGGCGCGCGACGGCGCATGGGCGACACTGATCGAGCGTGTCGCGCAACAGCCCGCGCTCGTCAACGCGACGCGGCCGGGCGGCACGTCGCTATACGCGCCGCTGCATCAGGCCGCGTATGGCGGCGCGCCGCAGGAAGTCGTCGCGGAATTGCTGCGGCTCGGCGCGTGGCGCATGCTGCGGGACGCGCGAGGCGAGCGCGCGGTCGACATTGCCGCGTCGCGCGGGCATCGGCATCTGGTCGCGCTGTTGACGCCGCAGCCGCGGCGCGTCGTGCCCGACGGCACGTTGTGCGCCATCCAGCGTCATTTCCACGACATGATCGGTGGCCGCATCGCGCATCTGCGGGTCGACGCACTGCGTTTTCCCGAACTCGAAACGCTGCTCGAATTCGACGCGCAAGCCGGGCGCATGTGGTTCGCGGTGCCCGGCATGTATGGCGGATTCCGTTACGCGCTGCGTACGGACGGCGATGCCGCGGTGCTCGTGTCCGAGAGCTGGAGCCGCGTGGTCGGCGGCTCGGGCCAGCGGCACGAGATCACGGCCCACGGCTGCACGCTGGTCGAAGAGGGCTTCGTCTGATCCGGCCGATCGTCTCGCCGGGCGCAAGACCGCACCACGTCGAAGACGCCGATCCCGTCCCGCATCCTGCCGCGCGCACAAGTGCGGCGCGCGGCCGGCCGACCTGCGCGACGCATCGTTCGTCTCGTTTCCGCCGGGTTTCGACGCGCGCAGCGCGGTCGAGCGCGTGGTCGTTCAAGCGATAGCCGTGCCGTCCGCTTCGACGACCGCCGGCGCAGCAGCGGCGGCACCCGCCAGCCGCCGGTAACGCGCGAGCGCCCACAGCGGGAAGTACGCGGTATAGCCGTGATACTTCAGGTAGAAGATGCGCGGAAAGCCCGGCGCATTGTGCGAACGGTGCCACCAGAAACCGTCTTCCTGCTGCACCGACTGCAGATACGCGATGCCGCGTTTCACCGAATCGGATTCGCAGTCGCCGAACGCCATCTGCGCGAGCAGCGCCCACGCGGTGCAGTTCGACGTGCTTTCGCCGCCGTTCGTGCCGGCCAGCTTCGGGTCGATGTAGCTGTCGTTCGTCTCGCCCCAGCCGCCGTCCGCATGCTGCCGCGCGCGCAGCCAGTCGAGCGCGCGTGCGATATAGGGTTGCGACTTGTCCTCGCCGGCGAGCGCGAGGCCGGCCAGCACGCTCCACGTGCCGTACAGGTAGTTCGTGCCCCAGCGGCCCCACCAGCTGCCGTCGGGCTGCTGCGTGCGCTTCACGTAGTCGATGCAGCGCGCGAGCGATGCGCGGTCTTCCGCGCGCTTCGTCACGCCGAAGCACAGCAGCACGCGGCCCGATACGTCCTCGGTCGGCGGATCGAGCAGCGCGCCATGATCGGCGAACGGGATCGCGTTCAGGTACATGCGGTCGCAGTCCGCATCGAACGCCGCGAAGCCGCCGTTGCGCGATTGCAGCCCGCGCATCCAGTCGAGCGCGCGTGCGACGCGCGACGCATACGGGTGCGTACCGTCCGCATGGCGGTGCGTACGGCCGCGCCGATCGAGCATCGCGGTGACGACCGCGCTGTCGTCGATGTCCGGGTAATACGGATTTGCGTACTGGAACGCCCATCCGCCCGGCTCGACGTCGGCCGGGACGTTCTCGACCCAGTCGCCGCGCAGGTCGTTCACCTGCCGCTCGGCCAGCCAGTCGTACGCGCGGGCGATGCGTGCATCGAGTTCGCGCAGCGCGCCGGCCGACTCGCCGGTTTCCGGCGCCGCGACACCGCGCGCCTGCTCGAGCGCCATCGTGCTCCACGCGGTGTCCCACACCGGCGACAGGCACGGCTGGCAATACACACTGCCGTCCGGCCGCGTGACCAGCAGCTTCTCCAGCGCGTTTTCGCAGTCGCGCCGCAGCGGATGGTCGTCCGGGTAGCCGAGCACCTGCATCATCTGATAGCTGTACACGATCGGCGGGAAAATGCCGCCGAGCCCATCCTCGCCGTTCATCCGTTCCGCACACCACGCTTGCGCATGCCGGATCGCGCGCTGCCGCAGGCGCTTCGGTATCAGCGGCTCGATATGGCGGACCGTGCGGTCGAGCGCGAGGAACAGCCGGCGCATGCCGCGCGCGGGCGGGAAGTACCGGCGCTCTTCGTCCGGCGGCGTGACGAACAGTTCGCGGATCGAGACGTTGCGCGGATTGCGCGCCCGCGCCTTCAGCGAGCACAGCACGAGCAGCGGCACCATCGTCGTGCGCGCCCAGTACGCAACCTTGTACATCGAGATCGGCACCCACTTCGGGAACAGCACGAATTCGACCGGCATGAATGGCGTCGCGCGCCACGGCACTTGCCCGAACGTCGCGAGCAGGATGCGTGTGAACACGTTCGAGCGTGCCGCGCCGCCGAGCTTCAGGATCGCGTCGCGCGCGCGGATCATGTGCGGCGCGTGTTCGCTGTCGCCGGCCGCCTTCAGCGCGAAATACGCCTTCACGCTGCACGACACGTCCGGCGCGCCGTCGACGTACAGCGCCCATGCGCCGTGCGTGTCGAGCCGCTGGTTCGCGCGCAGGTAGCGCGCCATCTTCTCCTGGCGCACGTCGTCGATCCTGTCCATGAAATGCATCATCAGGATGTATTCCGCGGTGATCGTCGCGTCGGATTCGAGTTCGAAACACCAGCTGCCGTCGGGCTGCTGAAGGCGCACGAGTGCGTCGCGTCCACGGGCGATGGCAGTGTCGAGCGCGGACCAGGGGGAGGGGGCCGATTTGTTCATGCGGCGGATCATACCATCCAGACGGAATGTTTATATCGAGACGCGCGGTGTTACCATCCGCACCATGAAAAAACGCCTCGAACCCGCGCCGCGCGACGTGTCCGCGCCCGTCGAACCGGCTGAAACGCCCGCTGCACCGGCGCTTGAAGGATCATCGGCGCCGGCGGCAGCCGCGACCGGCGTGCGGCGAAAAAAAGCGCCGGATCAGGTGCGTGCGCAATTGCTGGCGGCCGCGTCGGAGATCGCGACGCATCACGGCGTGGCCGCGCTGACGCTCGATACGGTGGCCGAGCGTGCCGGCGTGACCAAAGGCGCACTGCAATATCACTTCGCGAACAAGCAGGGGTTGCTGGACGCGCTGTTCGGGCAGGCGACCGAGCGGTTCGGCGCGCAACTGGCCGCGCGGATGGCGGCGGATTTCGACGGCGACGGCGCGGCGGCGCGCGCGTATCTGCATGCGGTGCTCGATGCGGCCCATCCGGCCGCGAGTACCGACGTGCTGCGCGTGCTGGTCGCGTCGATGATCACCGAGACGGACACGCGCGCGCGATGGTCGGTGCCGATGCGCGAATGGACGCGGCCCGACCCGGTTCCGCTCGAGCAGGCCGCGACGCTGATGATTTGCCGGCTCGCGGCCGACGGGTTGTGGATTTCGGAATTGCTCGACAGCGTCGACGTATCGGCCGAATTGCGCGCCGAGATCGTTCGGCAACTCGATGCGATGAGCCGGGGCGTGTTTCCGAAGTGATGCGCGACGCGGGAGCGATGTCGTCACGGGCGGGACGCTGTCGATACATCGGCGTCACGGCTCATGCCGATCGTGTGGTGCGTCGATACCCGGCCCTGAGCGCGTCGACCACGAGTTCCATGGCTCGCGACGATTTGTGCCGGCTCGGATAAAAGACGTGGTGCCCGACGAACGTTGGAAACCAGTCCTCCAGCACCCAGCCGAGCCGTCCGGCTTCGACGTGATGCGCGACCAGGTCCTTCGGCACATAGGCGAGCCCGAAGCCGGCAAGCGCCGCGTCGACCATCTGATAGACGTTGTTGAACGTCAACTGCCCTTCGACGCGGACCTGCAAGTCGCGGCGCCCCTTGCTCAACTCCCACGACAGCAGCGCGTTTCTGGTCGGCAGCCGAAGATTGATGCAGTTGTGCCGGGTCAGGTCCTGGGGCGTCTTCGCCGTGGGGCGGGACGCAAGGTAATCGGGAGAACCGATGATCGACATCGTCATGTCCGGCCCGATACGCTGCGCGATCATGTCCTTGGCAATCTGGTCGCCGAGTCGCACGCCGATGTCGTAGCGGCCGGCGACGAGGTCGGTCAGGCCATAGTCGTTCACCAGCTCGACCTTGAGCGCCGGATATCGACGCAGCAGCGGTTGCAGCCGCGGCCACACGTACTCGTTCGCCGCATAGTCGGTCGCGGTGATCCGGACGTTGCCGGCCGGCTGGTCCGTCATCGCGCGCAGCGATTCCAGTTCCGCCTCGATTTCCTGAAAGCGCGGGGCGATCGATGCCAGCAACCGCTCGCCGGCCTCGGTCGGCGACACGCTGCGCGTCGTGCGCGTCAGCAACGGAATGCCCATGCGCGCTTCCAGCGCGCGCACCGTTCGGCTCAACGCCGATTGAGACACGCCGAGCTGCGCGGCCGCACGGGTGAAATTGCGCTCGCGCGCGACGGCCATGAACGCCACCAGATCGTTGAAGTCTTCCATTGATTAATGCGCCACGGCATAGGTTCATGCCGATTTTGCCATCTAGTCGCATGAATCGCGAGTCGTTAAAGTGGGATGGCCGACCGCTGGAGCGATCCATGCGGCACCCTTTTCGATAGAGGAAGACATCATGGAACTGAAGCGCGCGGGCTCGCAGCCCTCGATCAAAGGCCCCGACGAATGGTTCACCGGCACGGTCCGCATCGACCCGCTGAACGCACCGCTGCCGCCGGCGCGCGTATCGTGCGCCAGCGTGACGTTCGAGCCGGGCGCACGCACCGCGTGGCACACGCATCCGCTCGGCCAGACGCTGCTCGTGACCGCCGGCTGCGGCTGGACGCAATGCGACGGCGAGCCGCGCGTCGAGATCCGCGCGGGCGACGTGATCTGGTGCCCGCCCGGCCACAAGCACTGGCACGGCGCGACGTCGACCACCGCGATGACGCATATCGCGATTCAGGAAGCGCTCGATGGCAAGAACGTCGACTGGCTGGACAAGGTGACGGACGAGCAATACCTCGGCAGCGGCGAACCGCAATGAACGCGCCCGCTGCCGCTGCGTTGGCCTCGATGCCGGCCTGCGTGTCGCTCGCCGCGTCGGCCGACGACACGGCCAGCACGGGCATCGCGGTTGCGCACAGCGGCACGCGATCCTCGAACGAGTCACCGATGCGCAGTACGGCACACGGTGACGATCGCACGCGTCGCCCGTTGCGGCCCGTCGCCGCCATGGCGCTGGCCCTGCTCGCCGCCGCGTGCACTCACATGCAAAGGACCGACACCATGCAGGAACCCCTGTCTTCCCCCGATTTGAAAGCGGTCGCCCCGGCCTTCGAGCGATACACGACGCACACCGTGTTCGATGGCCTGTGGAAGCGGCCGCACCTGTCGCCGCGCGATCGCAGCATCGTGACGCTGTCGGCGCTGATCGCCCGCGGCCAGACCGTCGAGATGCCGCTGCAGGTCCGCCTCGCGCTGGATCACGGCGTGAAGCCCGCGGAAATATCGGAAACGATCGCGCACCTGGCCTTTTACGCGGGATGGGCCAATGCGAGCGCCGCGTCGATCGTCGTCAAGCACGTCTATGACGAACGCGGCATCGGCCCCGATCAGCTCGCACCGGCGGACGTCACGCCGCTTCCGCTGAACGAGGCGGCCGAAGCGCAGCGCGCACGGACGGTCGCGGAAAACTTCGGCGCCGTCGCGCCGGGCGTGGTCGAGTACACGACCGACGCGCTGTTTCGCGACTTGTGGCTTCGCCCGGGGCTCGCGCCGCGCGACCGCAGCCTGGTGACGGTGAGTGCGCTCGTCGCCAACGGCCAGGTGGCGCAGATTCCGTATCACCTGAACCGTGCGATGGACAACGGGCTCACGCAGGCCGAGGCATCCGAGACGTTGACTCAACTGGCGTTCTACGCGGGATGGCCGAACGTCTTTTCGGCGATGCCCGTGTTCAAGGACGTATTTTCGCGGCGCGAGGCGTGACGCGTGACGCGCGCGCAACCTGAAGAGAGGAACATCATGACCGACAACATCGATGTCAGTCTATCGTCCGGACGTTGAGGCGCGTTCCGCAACGCCGTACAAGAAACCGGGCTACCGGATGCAAGCGCGCATCGCAGGCATGGCCTGCTTGACACGGACGGTTTCGCCACCGCCCGTGCCGAACCGCCGATGAAGCGCCGCTAGTCCTATTGCGCCGTCGTGCGTGTGAACGGCCCGGGAATCCTGCCCGCTTCCTGACGCGCGATCATCCAGCCGGGATAGCAGGGCGGCAACGCGCTCACGGCATCGAGGCGCGCCAGTTCCTCGTCGGTCAGGACGACGTCGACCGCGCCGAGATTGTCGTCGAGCTGATCGATCCGCTTGGCGCCGATGATGACGCTGGTGACGGCCGGCCGGGCGAGCAACCACGCGAGCGCGATCCGCGCGACCGAGACGCCGTGCGCGCCGGCGATCGCGCGCATCTCCGCCACGCACGGCCAGGCCCGATCCGGATCGACCGGCGGAAAATCGAAATGACCGCGCCGTGAACCGGCTTCGGTCGACGCGCCGGGACCGAACTTGCCCGACAGCAATCCGCCGGCGAGCGGCGACCAGACGAGCAGCCCCATTCGCTCGTCGACGGCGAGCGGAACCAGCTCGCGCTCCACGTCGCGCCCGGCGATCGAGTAGTAGGCCTGGAGCGTCTCGAAGCGCGTGGCGTGAAGCGCGGCACTCAGGCCGAGCGCCTTGCCGATCTTGCCCGCGCGCCAGTTCGACACGCCGACGTAGCGGATCAGCCCCTGCCGCGTAAGATCGTCGAGCGCGCGCAGCGTTTCCTCGATCGGCGTGACGGGGTCGCTCGCGTGAATCTGGTACAGGTCGATATGATCGACCTGGAGCCGTTCCAGGCTTCGCTGCACCGAATCCATGATGTGACCGCGCGACGCGCCCTGGTCGTTGGGGCCCGCACCCATCACGCCGGCCGTCTTCGTCGCCAGCACGATCTCGTGGCGCGGGACGCCGAGCTCGCGCAGCGCTTGCCCGACCACGCGTTCGGACTGCCCGAACGAGTAAATATCGGCGGTATCGATGAAGTTGATGCCGGCGTCGAGCGCACGGGCGATCAGACGGTTCGCGTCGTCCTGGCCGACCGCGCCGATTGTTGCCCACATGCCGGCATCCGCGTTGCCGCCCATCGTCATCGTGCCGAGGCACAGCTCGGAGACGTACAGGCCGGTGCGGCCCAATTGCTTGTATTTCATTGTTGCGCCCTTCGGAATCGGCCGGACACAATACGAGGCGTCGGCCGGTGGCGCCCCGCACGAACGTCGGAATGTCAGTTGGAGCGTGATGTGCCGGCCCGCAACTGCCCGGCAATCGCCGCGACGCGTGCGCCATAGCGGCGCGCCGTTTCGAGGTCGCCCGGCGACATCTCGTCCGGCGACGCATCGGCCGGTGTCTGCGCCATCGGCGCGATGTAGGCGCCCATGCGGTTCAGGTCGTCGCGCGTCGACGCTTTCAGATTGGCCGGCTTGATGTCCATGCTGACCCAGATGCCGCCGTGCTGTGCGGCCAGCAGGAAGAAGTATTCGAGCGTATTGAGCTTGTCGCCGTTGAGGCTTGCGCTATTGGTGAAGCCGCCGAAGATCTTGTTCCGCCATCCGCTTTCGAACCAGACCTTCGACGACGCATCCGCGAACTTCTTGAACTGCCAGCTCGGGCCGCCCATGTAGGTCGGCGAGCCGAACAGGATCGCGTCGGCGTCGGCCAGTGTGTGCCACGCGTCGTCGGCGAGGTTGCCGTCGGCGTCGATCGCGACGAGTGCGGCGCCGGCGCCGTCCGCGACGGCGGCGGCCATCCGTTGCGTATGGCCGTAGCCGGAGTGGTAGACGACGACCGTTTTTGCCGGCGGGGCGAGTTGATCCATGATGGTTTCCTTTCGTTCGGGTTTGTCGTTCAGACGACGTGGGAAGCCACTCTACCGAGCCGCAATCGGGTTATAAACGACGACAGATTGAACGCTCCGTTACTTTCCGGATGAACAATGCAGAACCTTGACGCGCTTTTGATTTTTGCCCGTGTCGCCGAAATGGCGAGCTTCACGCGTGCCGCCGAAAGCCTCGGCATTCAGAAAGGGCGGGTATCCACGGTCATCCGTGCGCTCGAACGGGACATGGGTGTCGCACTCCTGCATCGGACCACGAGGCGCGTGCAGCTCACCGAGGACGGCCGCGCGTTCTATGCGCGTGCGACCGACCTGCTCGCCGAAGTGCAGGAATTGCAGTCGATGTTCTCGGGGCGCGGCGCGTCGCTGCGCGGCAGGTTGCGCGTGGACATGCCCACGGAACTCGCGCGCAGCGTCGTAGTGCCGGCGCTACCGCAATTGATGGCCGCGCATCCGGATCTGGAGCTGGAGCTGTCCAGCACCGACCGGCGTGTCGATCTCGTTCGGGAAGGGTTCGATTGCGTGATCCGGCTGGGCCCGATCGCCGACGAGACGCTGATTGCCCGGCCACTCGGCAGGCTGCGCATGACGAATGCGGCGAGCCCCGCCTATCTCGCGCGGCATGGCGTGCCGCATACGCTCGCCGATCTGCATAGCCAGGGGCACAAGATGATCCACTACACGCTGACGCTCGGCGCGCGGCATCCAGGATGGGAATACCCGGATGGCGACGGCTATGCGTGGTTGCCGTTGCCCAGCGCGATGCAGGTGAACAGCGTGCAGACCTATCACGCGGCGGGGCTGGCGGGCATCGGGCTGATCCAGGCCGGCTATTCGGCGCTCGCGCATCACCTCGAAAGCGGCGCGCTCGTGGAGGTGTTGCCGGACTTGCGTCCCGAGCCGCTTGCCGCGTCGCTCGTCGTCGCGCATCGGCGCAATCTGTCGCCGCGCGTGCGGGCTTTCATGGACTGGATCGGGGGCGTATTGAAGCCGTATCTGGATTAGCGGAACGGTTCGACGTGTCGGCGCATGCGGTTCCTACGTTGCGGTCCCTTTGCGTGACGCATACTTGCCGGAATCCACGACCGCGGCATCAGCGCGCCGCGTCCCGCGCGTCGTCCAGCAGCCACTCCGCAAACGCCCGCACCGGCGCCGCGCTCAATTCGATCGGCTCGGGCAGCACGAGGCAAAAGTTTTTCGTAATCGCCTTGCCGTCCGGCCAGGGCGCGACCAGCCGCCCTTGTTCGAGCTCCGTCCCGATGTAAAGCCGCGGCACCAGCGCGACGCCGAGGCCGGCCAGCGCGGCCTCGATCAGCATCGAATGAAGATCGTATCGCGGGCCGACCGCCGGATTGGTC
This sequence comes from Burkholderia sp. NRF60-BP8, assembly GCF_001522585.2. Classification (NCBI taxonomy): domain Bacteria; kingdom Pseudomonadati; phylum Pseudomonadota; class Betaproteobacteria; order Burkholderiales; family Burkholderiaceae; genus Burkholderia; species Burkholderia sp. NRF60-BP8. The sequence goes on along the minus strand of NZ_CP013374.1, from coordinate 552,042 downwards.
AGCTCGATGCCGGTTTCCTGCGCATAGCGCTGCCACGCGTCCGGATTCTGCCGCCGGTGCAGGCGAGGCAGCGCATCCAGCGACGGCCTCGCGCCAACACCTTCGACGAGCGCCGGACTGCACACGGGCACCAGCACCTCTTCCAGCAGCGGATGCAGATGCATGCCGGCCCACGCGGGATGTTCGAAATGAATGGCGGCGTCGAATCCGCTGCCGGCCAGCAGGAAGGGTTCCATCCGTTCGGCGATGTGCACGGTGACGTTCGGATGGCGCGCCTGAAAGCGCTTCAACCGGGGAATCAGCCAGCGGGTCGCGAAGGTCGGGATCGCGGCGATGTCGATGCTCGCGCCTTCGACGGGCTGCCCCATCAGATACAGGCTGTCCCGTTCCAGCCGGTCAAGAATCTCGCGCACCTGCACCGCGTATCGCGCGCCGTTGGGCGCCAGCCGCACGCGGTTGCCGATGCGCTCGAACAGCGTCACGCCGAGGAACGCCTCCAGCCGGCCGATCTGACGGCTGACGGCGCCTTCGGTGCGCGCCAGCTCGTCGGCGGCGCGGGCGAAGCTGCCGTGTCGGGCCGCCGCGTCGAAGGCCAGGAGCGCGGAATTGCTGGGGATCTTGCGTCGCATCGTGGGTTTTGCCGGTCGGGGTGCGTTCGACGGTCAGCTTGATCAAATATCACTGAAGGCTGACTTTAAGTCGATATCTGTGGGGAAAACAGCAGATTAGCATTACGTCACTGCACTGAATATCCGGTATTCGAGATGCAGGATGCTCACTCGTCACGAAGGACGAACCGATGATCTATACCGTCGAATGCAGCTTCGCCGACGCTGCCAGCGAAGCCGAATGGAACGATTTCTACAGCGACGACAAGCTGCCGGCCCTCATCTCGGTCGCCGGCTTTCACACGTCGCAGCGCTTCAGGGCGATAAGCGACGGTTGCCCCGTTTATCTCGCCGTTCACACGATCGACGGTCTCGACGTGCTGACCGGCGATGAATATCGACGCAAAGGCGGCGGCAATTTCGCGCGGTGGCAGCAGCACATCACCGACTGGCACCGCAATCTCTACAGCGATATCGGTCGCGCGCCGGCGGTCGATGCCGACGAGCTGCTCGCGCTGAGCGCCAGCGGCCCCGGCCCGCTGATCGAACTGGGCCTGAAGCCGCTGGCCATGGAGGCCGTTGCACTGGAGCAATTTCCGGCGCGCCGCTGGCTCGCGGTCCTCCCCCGGAGCGATGCCCCGCTCGACGACGACGTGCCGGCCGGCCTCGACCTGTACGAACCGATGACGGTGCAACTGACGAAGAGGCGGGGCGATGCCTAACGTGACTTTCCATATCGATGCGGAACGCATGCCGCCCGACGCGCGCCTCGCCGAACTTTCCGGCGACTGCATCGAACTCTGTACGCGTGTCCTTCAGGCAGAAGTCAGGAACGTCCACGTCATTTACGTGGCGGTTCGGCACGGATGCGGGCATCCCGTTTTCGCGGAAATCCGGTATCGCGTGGAATCGTTCCGTCCGCCCGCGGTCATGGACGCGTTCATGGAAGCGCTGGATCGCGCCGTCGTTCGCCGCACGGGGCTGACGGCGCGCATCCGCTGTTTCGGTCATGCCGTGCCGAACCTTCACGCGCGAAACTAGCCGCACCGGAGCAGCATGATGTCCAACGTTACGTTTCCCTGCCAGCGTGTCGGGGATTTCACGATCACCGCGATCAGCGACGGCTATCTCACGGCCAGCCTCGATTTCCTGTCGAATATCGACGTGGCCGACGCTGCCGGCATGCAGCACGCGGCCGGGCAGCAGGCGCCGTCCGCCGTGCATATCAACTGCTACGTCGTGCGCGGCGCGGGCCGCACGATTCTCGTCGATGCAGGGGCCGGCGGCATCAGGCAATGGGGCGGCCGTCTGCAGGACAACTTACGGTTGGCCGGCATCGATCCCGGCGCGATCGACACCGTCCTGCTCACGCACGCCCATCCCGACCACATTGGCGGGCTGACGAATGCCGCCGGACACGTTGCGTTTCCGAATGCGGAGCTGCTCGCGCATCGACGCGAGGTCGCGTTCTGGCGCGACGACGGCAATCTGAGCCGCGCCAGCGAGCGCGCCCGCGGCAATTTCCGGATCGCGCGTCAGGCATTCGACGCTTACGGCGACGCGCTTCGGACCTTCGACGCAGGCGAGGTGCTGCCCGGAATCGCTGCCATCCCGCTACCGGGGCATACCGACGGGCATACCGGCTATGTGCTCGAATCCGGCGATCGGGGCCTGCTCGTGTGGGGCGACATCGTGCATTTCCCGCACATCCAGATCAAGCGGCCGGACGTCTCGATTGCGTTCGACCAGGATGCGTCGCAGGCGGCGACGACGCGTGCACGGCTGCTCGACCGGGCCAGCTCGGAAGGGCTGCTGATCGCCGGCATGCATCTGGGGGAACCCGGGTTCGCGCGAATCGGGCGAACCAACGGCGAATACCGCCTCATTTACGAGACCGACGCGTGAAGCGAGGCACGGAAACGTTCGAGATCGATACCGCGCGCCCGCTTTGCAGGCTGCCGTTCGAGGAGGACAATCCAGCCTGAAATCTCGCCGGAGGTCACACATCATGGCTTCGTTCCAACCCGATGGATGGCATACCGTCACGCCGCGGATCGTCGTGCCGGATCCGCGCAACCTGATCGCCTTCATCCGCGCGGTGTTCGACGCAGAAGGCGAATGCCGTGCCGGCTTGCCTGCCGAGATCCGGATCGGCGACTCCGTCGTGATGGTCAGCGACGGAGGCGGCCTGCGCGATCCGATGCCGGCGTTTCTGTACGTGTATGTTCCGAACACGGACTCCACCTATCGACGGGCGCTCGCGGCGCAAGCGATCCCGCTCGAAGCGCCCGCCGACATGCCGTACGGCGACCGGCGGGCGATGGTGAGGGACGCGTGGGGAAACGTCTGGCAGATCGCCACGCACCAGCGTGACCTGTCGGCCGACGAGATTCGCGCGAGGCTCGGCGACGGCGGCTAGTCGCGCTACCTCGGTTCTCCCTCTGTCGCAATCGTCAAGATTCGCGTCGCATGCGGGTAAAAGCCGCCCGTTCCCCGCGTCGTTAACCCGTTCGCAGCCCCGCGTCCGGTATTGCGCCACGGCGCGCGTCGTTCGTGTTCCGGAATTCACCTCCGCCGCTGGCCGTGCCCGGCCGGCTCAAGGGAACGTCATGCGAAAACAACTCACTATCCGTGGTGGACTCGTCGCGACCATCGCCGGTTATACCGTGCTGCTCGTGCTGGTGGTCGGCGCCTGCATCGCGGCCCTTTACATCGGCAACGGCTCGCTCGAGGCGATGTACCGCGACGACACCGCGTCGCTGCTGCACCTGAAGACCAGTTCCGAGCGGATGCTGGTGTTGCGCGAACGCATGAGCGACGTCGCGCAGATCATCAGCGCCGGCCAGCCCGCGAAGGAGGAGATCGCGCAACTTCACGCGCTGCTCAAGCAGAGCAACGACGAACTGGATGCGTACACACGCCTGCATGCGCGCGACGCCGGCGAGCAGGCACTGTTCGACACGTTGCAGGAGCGCCGGCGCACGCTGCTCGACCGGGTGTTCCTGAAGGCGCTGTCGCAGCTCGACGGCGACGACGCATTCAACTTCCTCGACACGCAGCGCACCGCGCCGCCGGCGTTGTTCGCGGCCTACCAGACGGCGATCGACGCGCTCGAGTCGTTCCAGGTCACGCGCCAGAAGGCTCGCTACGATGCGGCCGGCATGCATTTCCACCGGATCGTGTGGGGGATGGGGGCGGTCGCGGTGCTGGCGCTCGTCGTCGGGTTCGTGGCCCAGCGCGTGCTCGCGAAGGCGATCATCGAGCCGATCAACGTCGCGGTCGAGCAGTTCGAAAAAATCGCGAAAGGCGACCTGACCGGCGCGGTCGTCGTCCCGGGCGAGAATGAAATGGCGTATCTGCTGAATGCGCTGAAGCGGATGCAGGACGGCCTCGTCGATACGGTGAGCCAGGTGCGCGCGAGCACCGAGACGATCGTCGGCGACGTGCGCACGATCGCGAGCGGCAACGTCGACCTGTCCACGCGTACCGAGCAGCAGGCCGTGTCGCTGCAGCAGGCGGCCGCGAGCGTCGAGCAACTGACGGCGGCCGTGCGCCAGAACGCGGACAACGCGCGCGACGCGCGCACGTACGTCGAGGGCGCGGCCCGCATCGCGTCGCGCGGCGGCGAAGCGATGCAGCGCGTCGTCGAGACGATGTCGGAGATTTCGCACAGCTCCACGCGCATCTCCGGCATCGTCGGCGTGATCGAGAGCATTGCGTTTCAGACGAACATCCTCGCGTTGAACGCCGCCGTCGAAGCTGCGCGTGCGGGCGAGCAGGGGCGCGGGTTCGCGGTGGTCGCCACCGAGGTGCGCGAGCTCGCACAGCGCTGTGCCGCGGCGGCGAAGGAAATTCGCGACCTGATCGGCCAATCCGTGCGACGCGTCGAAGACGGCAGCGGCCTCGTCGCGCGGGCCGGCTCGGCGATGGCCGAGCTCGTCGCGGCGGTCGAGCGGGTGAACGCGATCATGGGCGAAACCAGCCAGGCATTCGACGAGCAGTCGTCGGGCATCGAGCAGGTGAACGCCGCGGTGATCCAGATGGAGCAGACGATGCAGCGCAATGCCGCGCTGGTCGAGGAAGCGGCGGCCGCGGCGCTGTCGCTCGACGAACAGGGCGCGCGGTTGAGCGCGGCGGTTGCGCAGTTCCGTCTGCGCGACGCGGCGCTCGCGTGACGTGCGCGTTTATTGCGGCGCGTCCGGCAACGCGTAGTCGAAGCGGTACGCATGCCGGCCGTCGTCGATGTCGATGCGCATCGCGCCGGACAGGCCGAGCAGTTCGTCCGTTCCGGAATCGGGCACGACCGTGATCGACTGCGTCGGCTGCCCGCGCGTCATGGTGGAGCTGTGCTGCAGGACGAAGCTGCCCTTGCGTCCGCCGAGCACGCCTTCGACGGTTTCCATCGCCACGTAGCCGGCCGACCCCTGAACGCTGCTGCGAAACGCGAGCATTTCTCCGTGGCTGACGGCTTCCAGATCGCCGTGAAAATGCTTGTCCAGCGACAGGCGGCCGAGTCCGCTGTTCTCCGCGACGCGACTCAAGGGTTCCGGATTCAGCTTCACTTCGAACGGACCGCTGGCCTGCAGTTTCATGACTGTTTTCCTCGTCGAATGGGCAGTCGACACTATAAGCGAACGCCGTCGACGGTGGGCCGATCGCGGTGCGTCAGTCGTCCTTCGTGAGCCCGACTGGCCACGCCTACCGCCTGATGATCCGGCGACGAAACCGCTGCGGCCATCGGGCCGCGCCACCGCCGTCCGACATATTCCTCTACTCGTCACCTTGACCTTGAAGCCGACTTGAAGCTTAGAGTGCTTGCTGGCGGCAGCGGCAGGCTTCGGATCTCGCGTGCCGCGGTCTAACGATACGGATACGTGCGACGTGCGCGCACGGAAGGAGTCGTCCATGCCCCAACCGACCTACGATCTCGTCGTATTCGGCGCCACCAGTTTCGTCGGGCAGATCCTGACCCGTTACCTGTCCGATTATCTGTCCGGCGCGGCCGCCGGTGCCGGCGACACGCTGCGCTGGGCGATCGCGGGCCGGTCCGACGCGAAGCTCAGGCAGGTCCGGGATACGCTCGGCGCGGCCGGGCAATCCGTGCCGATCATCGTTGCCGACGCGGCCGACGAAACGCAGCTGCGGGCGCTGTGCGCGCAAACGCGGGTGGTCGTGTCCACCGTCGGCCCTTACGCGCTGTACGGAGAGCCGCTGGTTCGGGTCTGCGCGCAAACCGGCACCGACTACTGCGACCTCACCGGCGAGACGCAGTGGATCCGGCGGATGATCGACAGGTACGAGCCCGCAGCCCGGCAATCGGGCGCGCGGATCGTGCATTGCTGCGGCTTCGATTCGGTGCCGTCGGACATGGGCGTCTTCTTCCTGCAGCAGCAGGCGCGGCGACAGTGGGGCGAACCGGCCGCGCACGTGAAGATGCGCGTCAAGACGTTGAAGGGCGGTGCGTCGGGCGGCACCGTGGCCAGCGTGATCAACGTCGTGCGCGAAGCGGCGGCCGATCCGGCATTGCGTCGGGAGCTGCTCGATCCTTATTCGTTGTGTCCGCAACGGCATGGTTTCACGGTGCGGCAGCATGCGGTCCGGTCCGCCGAATTCGATCGCGACTGCGATACGTGGATCGCGCCGTTCGTGATGGCGGCGATCAACGAGCGCGTCGTTCACCGCTCCAATGCGCTGGCGGACGATGCGTACGGCAACCGCTTCACCTACGACGAAGCCGTGATGACGGGCACGGGCCTGAAGGGGCGCATGATCGCGCTGGCAATGGTGGCGGGCCTCGGCGCATTCATGGTCGGCGTCCTCGTCGGGCCGGTGCGCGGCCTGATGGCGCGCTTCCTGCTGCCGAAGCCGGGCGAGGGGCCGAGCATCGACGCCCAACAGGCCGGCCGCTACGATTTGCGCTTCTTCGGCCGCGCCGAAGACGGGCGTACCTTGCGTGTGAAAGTCACCGGCGATCGCGATCCCGGCTACGGCTCCACCGGCAAGATGCTCGGTCAGGCCGCGATCGGTCTCGCGCTCGATTGCCACAGCGACGGCGTGAAGACCGGGCGCGGCGGCGGTTTCTGGACGCCGGCGACGATGTTCGACGAACGCTATATCGAGTGTCTGGTTCGCCATGCCGGGTTGCGTTTCGAGGTGATTCGACCGTAGTTCGCGTCAGCCATTCGAGCCGGGCGTCGTCGTCGTGGACGCCCGGCGGCGACGCTTGCGGCTGCCGTTGCCCGCGCCCGTACGGGCAGCCGTCTCGTCCAGAATCGTCGCGGCGAATTCGGTCGCCGCGGGCATCCGCGCGTCGTGCATCATCACGAATTCCATCTCCGGCAGCGCCGGCAAACCTTCGGCCAAGCCCAATTCGCGGAGCGTGTCGTCGATCGCGCTGCGCGGCACGGGCGCGATCGCGATGCCGGCCCGTGCGAAGGTCCGGATGCCGGTCACGCTCGGGCTTTCGCACGCGATCCGGTAGCGCATGCCGGCCAGTGTGAGCGCCTTGATGGCGGCGCCGCGGTACGGGCACGGATCGGGGAAGCACGCGAGCGGCACGTCGCCTTCCGGAAGCGGCTCGTGGCGCGCGAACGCCCAGGCGAGCGGCTCTCGCCACAACGTCGCGCCGTGGCCCGAGTGCGAACACCGGCTGCCGATCACGAGATCGAATTCGCCGTTGGCGTGCCGTCGAAACAGACTGTCGCCGATGTCGACGACCAGATCCAGCCGCAGGCCGCGCCGCGCGGCGCCGTGGCGGCGCATCAAATCCGCAAGCCAGCCGCCTGCGAAGTCCTCCGACACGCCGATCCGCAGCTTGACGTCGACGGTGTCACCCGTTCCCAGCCTGGCCCGTGCTTCCTCGCTCAGATTGAGCATCGCCCGCGCGTAGCCAAGCAGCGTCTCGCCATGCGCGGTCAGCGTCACGCTGCGCGTATTGCGCACGAGCAGCGCCTGCCCGACCTGGTCCTCGAGGCGAACGATCTGCGCGCTGACCGCGGACTGGCTGAGGTTCAGCCGCCGCCCGGCGCGGGTGAAGCTGCGTACGTCGGCAACCGCAACGAAGGTATGAAGCAGCGCCGTATCGAGAGGAGGGTTCATTCATCACTAATCCGGGTTAATTCGATCAATTAATATCGTTTCCGGATTATAGGCCGGCCGGATAGGCTGTGAAGCGCGGTGGGCGAGCGCGCATCGGGCGCGCCGTCGTCACCCTTGGCAAGGACCGGCGCCATGACACGCGTGCTCTATATCGAAGGCTCACCCAACAAGGCTCATTCGGCGTCCATCGAGGTGTGCGATGCGTTTCTCGACGCGTACCGGCATGCCCATCCCGATCACGAGATCCGCACGCTCGATGTCTGGGATCTGCCGATGCCCGAATTCGACGGTGCCGCGCTGGCCGCGAAATATGCGGGGCTGGGCGGCACGGCGTTGACGCCGGAGCAGGCGGCGGCGTGGCAGCAGATCGAACGGCTTGCGGCGCCGTTTCACGAAGCGGACAAATTCCTGTTCGGCGTGCCGCTGTGGAATTTCAGTATTCCGTACAAGCTCAAGCACCTGATCGACGTGATCTCGCAGAAGGACGTGTTGTTCACGTTCGACGCAGCGGGGTTTGCCGGCAAGCTGGCCGGCAAAAAGGCGGCGGTGGTCTACGCACGCGGGCTCGCCTACCAGTCGCCGGGGTCGTTTACGCCGGCCGCCGAGTTCGATCTGCAGCGCCCTTACATGGAAACGTGGCTCAAGTTCGTGGGCGTGACGGACGTTACCGGAATCGTCGTCGAGCGCACGTTGTTCGGTGCGGACGGGAAGGTCGATCGGCGCCGGGCGATCGACGACGCACGGGCGATCGCGCGGACGTTCTGACGTGCCGGCGCCGCGCATCCGGCGCGGGTGGCGTCAGCGCCCGCCCCGGGCGATGGCGAGTGCGACGCCGAAGCCCACCAGCAGGCATCCGAACGTACGATCGATCCAGTGCCGCAGCGACAGCAGGCGATCGCGGACAGCCGTGGCCGAGAAACAGCAGGCCACGAGGCTGAACCAGCCGGCATGGGCGGCCGCGATGAACGCGCCGTAGCCGATCTGCACGATCAACGACGTGTCGGGCCGGACTGCCTGCATGAACAGGCTGACGATGAACACCGTGGTTTTGGGATTCAGCGCATTGGTCAGAAAGCCCGTGCGCAGCGCGGCGAGATCGGACAGCGGCGCCACGGCGGTGTCGGCTTGCACGCCGCCGGCTTTCGTCATGAGCATCCTTGCGCCGAGGTAGACCAGGTAGATCGCGCCGATCAGCTTGACGGTATCGAAGAGCCACGCCGACTGACGAATCAGCAGCCCGACGCCCAGCAGCGTGTAGCTCACGTGAACGATGACGCCGAGCCCGATCCCGCATGCGGTGAGTACGCCGGAACGACGCGACAGCATCAGGCTGTTGCGCGTGACCATCGCGAAGTCCGGCCCCGGGCTGATGACGGCCAGCAGCGTGATGGTGACTACGACTATCAATTCGGTCATCGTGTCGCTCCTGCAGTGGATGTCTTGATGGCACAATCCTATTGATCGTGCTTCATCAGGAAAAACGATGATTTCTGACCAGAATGGTGAATTTGAATCACAATCGGTCCGTGCCGGCCTGCCGTCGCTGATGGCGCTGCGTTGTTTCGAGGCGGCGGCGCGTCACGAGCATTTCAGCCGCGCGGCCGACGAGCTGTGCCTGACCCATGGCGCGGTCAGTCGCGCGGTGCGTCTGCTCGAGGACGATCTGGGCGTCGCGCTGTTCGAGCGGCGCAGCCGTCGCGTGTTCCTGACCGAGGCGGGCCGCACCCTCGCCCAGGCCGTTCGTGACGGCCTGGGCCTGATGCGTCACGCCGCTCACGCCTTGCGTACCGACGCCGCCCGTGCGCGGCGTTCGGTCCTGTCGTGCGAGCCGACGCTCCTGATGCGCTGGCTGATGCCGCGCTGGCCGGATTTCCAGGCGCGGCATGCGGGCGTCGACATCCATCTGGCCGCCGCGGGCGGCCCGTTCTCGTTCGACAGCGGTATCGACATGGCGATTCGTCGCAACGATTTCGCGTGGCCGGCGGCGTATCACGCCGAGCATCTGTTCGCCGAACGCGTGGGGCCGGTTTGCCGGCCGGACAAGGTCGGTGCGTGGTTTGCGTCGCGTCGCGGTGCCCGCGCGTTGAAGCCCGACGCTGTGCGACTGCATACACGCACCCGGCCGGACGCATGGCATGCCTGGGCGGCGGCGGCGAATCAACCGGCCGCGAACGGGCGCGGGCAGCGGTTCGATCATTTCTACTTCAGTCTGCAGGCGGCCGTCGCGGGGCTGGGAGTCGCGATCGGACCGTGGCACCTGGTGCGCGACGACATCGAAAGCGGTGTGCTGGTTGCGCCGATGGGGTTCGTCGAGGATGGATCGGATTACTACCTGTTGACGCCGACGCCGGCGATGGACGGGAGCGCGCACGCGGCGTTGCTCGGATGGTTGAGGGCGATGGTCTGACGACGGCTGTCGGGCGCGCTTTCGAATGACCGGCCAAGCGCGTGCCCGGATGCGCGACGCATCAAGCGATCCCGCGCGCCGCGAAGGCCGGTACCTCATCGGCGCTCGCATCGATATCGACGCTCCCGGCAATATCGCCGCTCGTCGGGCAAACGCCACCTCGAATCGAAATAAAGCGTGAATGGACTTCCCGATGCTTGCTCATGCCGGCCAGCGAACGGAAAATGCATCGATCGGGACAGCGCGCTGCAAGCAGGATTGCCGAACTGCCGAGCCTACGTTTGCGCCTGATTGCCTGGGCCCGATGCTGCCGGGGCCGGCAGGATGTCGGCCGGCTTTTACCGGAAATGACGCGTGATGGTGCGCGCGTCGCTAAAAGAAAGCCGATGCGTGCTTTATCGTTGCAACGAATGAGCGCCGATGAAATCGTCGCCATTCTTCATCTTTTTGACATGGCTTTTAACGACGCGGGGCAAGCCAGGGCGCGTCAGGCTGCAGCGAATATTTCCCGTTGCCTTTAAATCCGCATCCTTTACCCGAAGATCGACGACGAGGCGAAGCCATGCAACTTCAAACCGGTAATTTATTCGCCGTCGACGGGCGGCGCGGCGGCGACGAGCGAATCGACAGGCTCGTCACGGGCCCGCGTGTAAACGTCGAGCGGATCGTATCGATGGGGCATGCGAGCCCGGACGGGTTCTGGTATGACGACCCGCGGGCCGAATGGGTCGTGCTGCTGTCCGGCGCGGCCGTGCTCGAATTCGAAGAGGATGCAACGCGGCTCGATATGCGCGCGGGAGATTACGTGCTGATCGAGCCGCATTGCCGTCATTGTGTCGCATGGACGCATGACGAAGTGCAAACCGTCTGGCTTGCCATCTATTACGAACGCTGAAGAAAGGATGGGCGTGCGGCACGATCGATGAATGGACTTGTGCGCGACACGCCGAGCGGGCAAAACCTCGTCTACCGGAGCGGCTTTGGAATACCGCCGGTATCGATGCGCCAATCCATGCCCAAATTGCCGGACAGCGTGTTGAATCACGCGCCGGCCCAGGCGGGCAATCTTATTCCTGGATCAGGAATCGATTGCGATTCTTCGCATCCTTGATCCATGCGGGCGCGCGACCGCGGCCCGACCAGGTCGCCCCGGTCTTCGGATCGCGATACTTCGCCTGCACGGGAGCGCCCGCCTGTCTGGCCGGCCGACCGCGACGCGTACCGAAAATGTCTTTTTCGGTGATGCCGTATTCCGCGACTTTGGTGCGGATGTCGTCGACGACCGCCTGGAATTCAGCGACGCGCGCTGCTTCGGCTTTCTCGGCCAAAGCATCCATTTGAGCTTTCAGTTCCTTGTAAGTTGCCATATATCACTCTTCAGGTTGTGTCCATACATGATAGCGGTTTCAACCGGAAATGACGAAGAAAATTGCGCCGACTACGAATTGCATTGCGGATATGGCAATGCACGACTGCTTCGAACACCTGAGAAGTCGTTTGATTGGATCGTTTGCGTCCGATCTTCTCATGCGGGACAAGCTTCGGAGACTCAATTATTCTTTATCTTTTTTCAGAAGGATTGGGGAATTCACTGATGAACAGGGATGACAAACTGAAACATGTCGCAGCCGAATTCGGATTCGATCCGGACGAAACGATCAGGATCGGCGGAAAGTACACGCCCGTCCTGGTCGACGGAAGGACGGCCTACGTCGCCGGCCAGATTCCGCGAATCGGCGAAGTCGTGCATTTCGTCGGCATCGTGGGCGAATCCGTTTCGCTGGACGACGGCCGCCGCGCGGCCGGCATTTCCGCACTGCGCGCGCTGGCGCTGATCCGCAAGCAGTGCGGCACGCTCGATGCGATCGCGACGGTGCCGCGCATGACCGTGTACGTGCGCAGCGCGCCCGGCTTCACGATGCAAAGCGAGGTGGCCGACGGCGCGTCGGACGTGTTGTATGCCGTGCTCGGCGACGCCGGCGTCCATACGCGCTCGTCTGTCGGCGTGCTGCAATTGCCGAAGGGCGCGTCGGTCGAAGCCGATTTCATTTTCGGGCTGAATCGCAGCGGCGCCGCCGGTTGACCGGGAATGGCCGCGCCGATCGGACGGGCCGCCTTGCGTCGATCGGCGCGCCGAGCGCGAGCGGGCGGCTTCGGGCGTCGTCCCGGTCCGTTCATCGAATGCACGGAAGAACGAATCCGGATCCCGGTAGTCGGGCAGGAAGGCGATCTGACCGGAGGGCAGGTTCGAGCGATCGAGGTCATGCCGCGCGAGCTTCGCGCGAACTACTGCCGGCAGGATTTTGAAGTTCGCGCCCTCGTCGCCGAGCGGACGCTGCGCGAAGCGGTTCATCGCCGCAATTGCCCGGTTTCGACGAGCTGCTGAAAGAAGTCGTTCATCGACTCGGCGAGCGGGCGATAGCGGATGCCCAGTTCGTTGCGGCTGCGGCTGTTGTCCGCGCGCCAGGGCAGCCCGACGTTGCGCGCGATCACGCGGCGCGTCACGCTCTTGTTCACGAGCGGGCCGACCAGCCACACCAGCCACTTCGGCAGGATGCGTCGCGGAATCGGATAGTCGGCGCCATACCGTTCCAGCAGCGTGGCGGCCATCGCCGGCAGGTTCGTGTCGTGCGCCGAGACGATGTAGCGGCCATTGGCGCTCGGCAGGAACGCCGCACGCAGGTGCGCGTCGGCCACGTCGCGGACATCCACCGCGCCCATGCCGAGATCCGGCACGCCGGCCTTCATCGTGCCGTCGCCCATCTGCCGCACGATCTCGAAGCTCTCCGACGTCGCGTACGGATTGATGCCGGGCCCGATCACGAGCGACGGATTGATGGTGACGAGATCCCAGCGTTGCTGCCGGCGGGCGATCTGCCACGCTTCGCGCTCGGCGACCGTCTTCGAATACGAATAGGGTTGATGGGCGAGCGACGAACTGGTGTTCCAGATTGCTTCGGTGAACATACCGTTGGGCGTCGCAGCGAGATCGGCGTTGTCGCCGTAGATCGCCGCGCAACTGCTGGTAAGCACGACGCGCCGCACCGACGGCGTGCGGTTGACCGTCTCGAGTACGTTGCGCGTGCCGAGCAACGCCGGATCGACCAGTTCCTTCTGCGGATCGCGAACGGTGACCGTGAATGGCGACGCGGTATGGAACACGATCGCGCAACCCGCCATCGCGTCCTCGTACGACCCGGGTTCGAGCAGGTCGGCGCGGAAATAGCGGATCGTGCCGGGCTTGCCGGCCGCGATGCGCTGGAGATGCTTCAGCTTGTCCGGGCTGTCGGGGTCGCGGACGGCCGCATGGACCGTCAGGCCGGCCTCGAGCAGACGCTGCACGAGCCAGCCGGCGACGTATCCGGTTGCGCCCGTCACCATGACGGGGCGGTCGGTATCGATGTCCATGGGCGGGATTCCGTTGCAGGGGAGATGCGCCATGATGCCGCCTTTTGCGCGTCGCTTCACGCGCCAGGCGCGTCGATCGACATGCAAGGCGCGACGGGCGGCACGATACCGGTGGCCCGCGGCGATGTTCGGGATCGCTGACGGTTCCGGATCCGGCGGACGGGCCGCGCGCCGGTTTGCCGACGGCCATTGACGCGCCGCGTCGGGTCCGATTACGCTCGTCTCCGATCTCATTTCGGGGCCGATCGATGAGCGACGACGCGACAGAAAAGGTGATCGAATTCGCCAGGCACGTAATCGGCTACATGCAATCCGCTTTTCCCGGCTGGCGCGAAGTTTACGTTTGCTTCAGCGCGCCGGGCGACGGGCAGTACGGCGTGCGTGCGTCATATGCGACGGCGGCCGGCGTCGAGCTGGTTTCGACCATGGAGCACCGCGATTTCATCGGCGGGATCATGCGCATTGGGCCGCAACTGCGCGACGCGCTCGCGAACGACGGCAGGACGTTCCGCGCCGCGCTGTTTCGTGCCAATGCCCGGTTTTCCTATCGAATGGATTACGACTGGAACGACGCCGCACGCTGGAAGATCACGAAGCTCGGCGGCGCATCCGGGCTCCCGGACGGGCTGGAGGCGCTGGAGCCGCTGGACTGACGGGTGCGGTCGGTTGCATGCGCACCGATGACGGATACAAAACCGCGTTATCACTTTGACGAATGGCCGACGATACGGACTCGATCGAAGGCAGGAGAGCCGCCATGCCGAAAGCAAAAAAGAAGCTGCTGCCGAAGGACTTCGACGCGCTGCTCGACGAAGGCGACATTGCGAAGCTTCAGGCGGTGTTCGACACCTGCGACGTGAATGCGCGCGGCGGCCCGAGCAAGCGGACCGCGCTGTCGTTCGACCGGTGTCCCGACGAGCTCGCACGCTGGCTCGTCGCGCACGGCGCGGATATCGGCGCAGCCGATGCGTACGGCAACACGGCATTGCACGTGCGTGTGCGCAGCCGGCGCAGCCGCTTCGACGTGCTGCTCGAACTCGGCGCGGACGTTCACGACGACGGCGCGTCGATCGGCACGCCGCTGCATGCGGCGGCCGACTCGCGTCATGCGTTGTCCGCGCGCCTGCTGCTCGAGCACGGCGCGCGCGTCGATGCATTGAACCGGGACGGCCAGACGCCGCTCGAGCGCGCCTTGCGCACCTGCGGCAATGCGGATCTCGTGCACATGGCGGCGCTCGCCGACGTGCTGCTCGGCGCCGGTGCGGCAAGGACGCCGCAGATGCAGGCCAGCGTCGCCGAAATCGGCGAGCGTTTCGAGTTCATGCGCGAGCGCTACAACCCGCAGGAGGTCGACGCGGCGAGCGCTGCGCTGGACCGCCTCTACACGCTGTTCGACGTGCCCCCGGCGCCGCGTCGCCGGCTGCACGACGGCCGCTCGCCGATCGTCGTCGCGGCCGGAACCTGGCAGCAACAGCATCAGGCATTGTGGACGCAACTGGTGCCGGGAACGGGGCACGCGGCGACGGTGCAGGGCGAACTCATCCGGATCTCGGGCCGCATCGCGCATGAACTCGAACACAACGGCGGCTGCAACTGGGACGCCGATTTCAGGAAGATGGCCGATGCGTTCGCGGCGATCGTGCGCACCGGCACGTCGCTGCCGGCGGCCGATCTGGCGGACATGGAGGCCGTCGTGCAGGACGTCAAGCGCCAATCCGGCGACCCGGCACAACTGTGCCGGCTCGCGGTGGCGTGGGTGCGCCTGAACCCCGATCCGCTCGAACTCGCGCCGCCGTCGTATCGTCGGTAGCGCGCGGCACCGTCGCCTTGCGGAGCCGGCCGTTACGGCTCCCCGGCGTTTCCGGAAGTCATCACCCGACCCATATCGGTCGGCATCCCCACTTTTGGGGATGCCGGCGCCGGGCGGTACGCCTACGATGATCAGCGAGGCACCGGGGACCGGATATCACCAGAACAATCGAGCAGGCCTGTCGTTCCGTGTCGGTCGCCGTGAACGTCCGCACAGTCGATTGACACAGTCGTCGCATACGCTGATGCGCAACGTATGCGGTGCGTCGTTGGCACCGCGAACGACGGCGCGTCGATGACGGAAGGCCTGATGTCGTATTTCGGGGAATCTCAATCACTATGCTCGCACGAGACTATGTGGAACGAGAGCTCTCGCACATTCAGCGCATGGTGGCGCTGTTGGACAGCGAGACGGACATCGACGACGTGTCGATGTCGGGGGCGGGGCGCGTCAGGCATCCGCGATACTGGCGTGGGCGTATCGAGGAACTGATGTCGACGCCCGACGTGCCGCGTCACGTCAGAAAGCTGAGCGAAGCGGTGCTCGCGAAGATCGACGAGATGGAAGTGCGGTTCGCGACGATGAAGTAAGTGCATCGTCGAGTCGGGCCGCGACACGCGTTTCATCGCGCCGCCGGCTGCGTCCTTCGAGCCGGATGCCCTCGCGTCGATCGACGCCGCGCAGGCCGCCGCGTGCGTCGACGCGGGTTGCGTTGCGCTATCGGAAACGGCCATTACGTCTGACGAGAAACGGTAACGAATGTGGTATTTCGACCAAACCCGCATCGGCGATTTGAACAATGAGGCCGATTGACTAAGATGCCCAAACGGCGTTCGACAAAAACGCACGGCGCGGGGTGGCCAGATGCAGATGAACGGATTGGTTTCGTCGGCATGGATCGATGACGTCTACGCTGCGGCACTGGGCGACCAACGATGGGAAACGGTGCTGGACGGGCTGCGTCGGTCGGTCGGCGTACGCATGGCCACACTGCTGTCGTTCGACGATGCGGCAAGGCTGCCGGCGATCGAGCAGGCGGCCGGCGACGATCCGTCATGGGTCGCCGCGTGCCACCACCGCTACAACACCGAGTTCTACCTGTACGACCCGGTCGTGCCGGTGGCTGCCGACTGGCCGGCAGGGCGCTGGTTCGAGGACGTCAAGCATCTGTCGGTGCGGCAGCGCACACATGGCGTGTTCTATCGGGAATTCATGCAGCCGTTCGGGCTTGGCGGCATCTCGGGCCTGTACATCCATCGCGGCGACGGTGCGGGCGCTTTCCTCAGCGTGCAGAGCGGCCCCGAATCGCACGGGCTGGCCGATGAGCAGCGTCGTGCCATCGAAATCATGGGCGCGCACATCAGCCGCGCGCTGCGCATCCACGCGCGCATCGGCGAGCTCGAAGCGCGCGTGGCCGCCGCGGAATCGGCGCTCGACGTGGTGCCGGTGCCGGTGTTCCTGCTCGGCGCGCAGCGCGAACTGCGCTATACGAACCGCGCGGCCGATCGACTGATCGCCGCCGAACCGGCGCTGCGGATCGTGAGCGGCCGTTTCGTGCCGGAAGGCTGCGTCGACGACGCGCAATGGCGGCATGCATTCGCACGCGGCGGGCTGTTGCTGCGTCGTGCGACCGGCGAGCCGCTGCCGCTTGCGCTGATTCCCGTTCCCGAACAGTCGCGCCTCGCGCGCGAACGGCCCGGCGTCGCGGTGCTGATGACGGGCGCCGACCTGCGTTCGCCGTCGGCGCGTGCGCAGCGCCTGCGCGTGTTCTACGGGCTGTCGTCGGCGGAAGCCGAGCTCGCGGTGCTGCTGTGCTGCGACGGGCGCTCGCCGCAGGAATGTGCGGCGCTGCGCGGCGTATCGATCGGCACGGTGCGCGCGCAGATCAAGTCGATCTACACGAAAACGGACGTGGCGCGCGCAGCCCAGCTCACGTCGCTGGTCATGCAGACCTGAGCGGCCAACGCGCGCCGCCGGGACTGCGTTTTTACCTAGCCGCCGCCGATTCCCTGCAGTATCTTGCCGGTCCCGCCGCAGACGGTGCATGGCTGGCCCTCCACGCGGCCGGTGCCGCGGCAGACGCGGCAGGTGTCCTCGCCGATGCCCGGCGCGTCGGCCGGGCCTTCGTCGCCGGCATTCGGCGAGGTAGGCGGATCGTGGGGCGCCGATGGCTTCGTGGTCGACATCGCAGGCTCCTTTTTCATTGCACGATGTCGCGGCGAGCATCGCGCGTGCCCGCCGGGCGGCACGCGCGACGGCGACGGAACGACCACGCGTTACAGCGCCGGCGCCCACGTCGACCCGAACGGGTTCGACTGGTCGATGCCCGGGAAGTCGATGAACGCCTTGCTGCAGTCGAGCACGCTGGCCGGATCGATCGCATGGACCGCGGCGCCGTCGACGACCACCCGGTTCGCAGCCGACGGGAACACCGGCAGATTCACGTTACGCAGCGTGAGGTTCGCGTCGGACGCGATCGTCGCGATGCCGTCGGGCGTATCGGCCACCACGTCGGTCAGCGACATCGCGAGCGGAAACGCCGGTTCGCCATAGCCCCCGGTGTTCGCCTCGAACCCCTGCAGCTTCACGCCGGCCGCGCCCTCGATCACGACGTTCGCAAGCGAGATGTCGTGGAAGTTCGGATACAGCGGGCCGCTCGCGGGCACGGCCTTCGTGCTGTAGTACGGCGTGAAAAGCAGCGCATTCTTCGCGTCGCGGATGCAGATGTTCGCGTAGTGGATGTTGCTCACTTCGCCGCCGCGCGCATAGTCGGACTTGATGCGCAGCCCTTCCTCCGAATCGCGAAACGAATTGTCGTACACCTGAACGTTGGTCACGCCGCCGTTGGTTTCGCTGCCGATCGAGATGCCGTGCCCCCAGTAGATATGGTTGTGCGCGATCGCGACGCCCCATTTGCGGTCGGCGCGCACGTCGCGATTGCCGTCGATGCCGAACAGCCCCGAGCCGGCCGGCGCCGGGTTGTTGCTGCCCTTGAGCGCGATGTCGTCGTCGCCGGTGCTCACGTAGTTGTATGCGAACACGAAGTTCTTCAGGTAGCCGTCGAACGAGATCGCGGCGGCGGACGTCGTCGTGCTGCCGGTCGACAGCGCCACCGACGTCGGCTTCGCCGCGGAGCCAGGGTCGAACGCGTCGGTGTTCTTCACGTTGTCCGCATTGAACGTCTGCCCGTTGTACAGCGGGTTGCCGTTGCCGGCCGGGTTCGCGAACGCGGCGAGCGTGGGCGTCTGCACCTTCACGTTCCAGATCGTCAGCCCGTCGACGCCGCTCGGCACCACGTGGAAGTTCGGGCTGTTGTTCAGCGTGATGCGGTACAGCGTGAGGTTCTTCGCGTAGTTGAACACCATCAGCCGGAAATTCGACTGCGAGCCGAAGCCGGTCGTGCCGTTCTGCACCATGTTGCCGAGATACGCGAGATCCCACCACGTCATGTTGCGCACCGTCGATTTCGAATCGACGACGGTGCCGCCGTCGTCGCACGCGGTGCCGTCGGGCGCCACGGTGCCGCTCTTGTAGGCCGCGTAGGTGTTCGAGCAGGTCAGGTCGACCTTCATCAGCGGGTATTTCGCGTCGGACGTCACGAGCTCCGCGTAGCCGCGGCCGTCGATCCGGCCGTCGCCGACCACCGCCGCGTTGACGAGGTTGGTGCCCGTGATCAGCGCGGCGCAGTTCGACGAGCTGCCGGCTTTCGTCGCGCTGACGGCCGTGTTGCCGCAGTACGGGCCGGCGGCGTTCGGCGAATACGCCTTCACGTCGCGCGACGCATACAGCGTGACGCCCTTGTCGATCCACAGCGTGACGCCGGACGGCAGCGTCAGCGGCCCGCTGATGAAGCCGTTGCCGGGTCCCGCGCGATTGACGACGAGCCGCACTGCGAACTTGCTCGCGCGGTACTTCGGCTTCGCGAGCGCCTCACCGGACGCGCCGGCGACGTTCGCGTTCGGCGCGGCAGCCGTCTTCTGCGCGGCGGTGGCCGCGGCGTCCGCCGCCGCGATCGTCGCGCCGACTTCGGCGTCGACGGCCGCGCCGCAGGCGTCGAGCGCGGCCTGGATGCGCGCCTGGTCGGGGTTGGCCGTCGCGGTCGACACGGCCTTGCCGACGCCGGCCGTCGACGGGTCGGCCTCCGGCGGCAGCGAGCCGTCGGGGCGGCTCACGAGCGTATTGGCGGCTTCGAGCGTGCTGCATACCTGCGTATCGGCGGGCAGCGCCGGCTCGGGCGGCAGGTTCGGGTCGACGGTCGTCGTGCCGACCTGGAACACGCTGGTCGCGGGCGGCGCGGTGGGCGCGGCGCCGCCGCCGGCACGCGTGTCGTCGCCGCCGCAGGCAGTGAGTGCCGCAGCGGTGGCGAGCAGCGCGGCGAGCAGGCCGAGCGCGCGCGGGCGGCGGTTCGGCCGGGCATGCGGCCGAGAAACGGGAAAGGTCATGACGGAGATCTCCTGAAGAGGCATCGGTTGCGCGATGTCGGGTTGGTATCGGGGCGTTCGGCGGCGCGTGTCCCGCGGCGCCAGCGGGCGGGCGATAGACGCGTTGCCGGCAAGATCGAAACGGGCGGTCGCGGCCGCCGGCGCGGGTCGTCGGTCGGGTGCCACGGGCGCCACGGGCGCGAATCGCGTCGTGCGGAATGCGTCGCGTGCAATGCGGCCGGCGCATGCTCGTGGCATCGCGACGGCGTGACTGTGTTGTGATCAGTCATCCTATAACGATGGCAAGCGAAGCGAAAGAAGACCGTCGGATGTCGGGAAAGCGCGTCATCGGCGTCCGATTCGCCTGTCGGCCGGTTTCCGGAAAACGTTTCGCGAAAAAGCGCGAAGCCAGAGAATGCGATTCCCCGTTTCCTGCCAAAATCCTTTGATGGCAGCGGTTATAGGGGTATGCACCAAGTGAGTTAAACGGTTAACCGACGTACATTCGCTGAACACGTCATACGACGTATGACTCTGCGGTTCGAGGAAGCGCATCGGCGACGCCCGCGCGGGCCGACGGATCGCCGCACAACAACGATCGACCATCAAGGAGACTCACCATGAAGCACCGATTCACCGGCTCCCGTACCGCGCTGGCCGTCGCACTGCTGGCCGGCTTCGCGATGTCCGCGCAGGCGCGCGTGTTCCGCTCGGCGGACGTGCACGGCGACAACTTCCCGACCAACATGGCCGTGAAGTTCATGGGCGACGAGCTGTCGAAGCAGACGGGCGGCAAGGATTCGATCAAGGTGTTCGGCAACAGCGCGCTCGGCTCGGAGAAGGACACGGTCGACCAGGTGCGCATCGGCGCGATCGACATGGCGCGCGTGAACGGCGCATCGTTCAACGAGATCGTGCCGGAATCGCTGATCCCGTCGTTCCCGTTCCTGTTCCGCGACGTCGCCCATTTCCGCAAGGCGATGTACGGCCCGGCCGGCCAGAAGATCCTCGACGCGTTCACCGCGAAGGGGATGATCGCGCTGACGTTCTACGAGAGCGGCGCGCGCTCGATCTACGCGAAGCGCCCGGTGCGCTCGCCGGCGGACATGAAGGGGCTGAAGGTGCGCGTGCAACCGTCCGACCTGATGGTCGACGAGATCAAGGCGATGGGCGGCACGCCGACGCCGATGCCGTTCGCCGAGGTGTACACGGGCCTGAAGACGGGGCTCGTCGACGCGGCGGAAAACAACCTGCCGTCGTACGAGGAAACCAAGCATTACGAAGTCGCGCCCGATTACTCGGAGACGCAGCACGCGATGACGCCGGAAGTGCTGGTGTTCTCGAAGAAGATCTGGGACACGCTGTCGCCGCAGGAGCAGGCGGCGATCAGGAAGGCGGCGGCCGATTCGGTGCCGTACTACCAGAAGCTGTGGACCGCGCGCGAAGCCTCGGCGCAACAGATGGTGACGAAGGGCGGCGCGAAGATCCTGCCGGCCGCGCAGATCGATCGCGCGGCGTTCGTGAAGGCGATGCAGCCGCTGTGGACCAAGTATGAAAAGACGCCGCAGATGAAGCAGATCGTCGACGAGATCGAGGCCACCAAGTGACGCGTCGCACTTCCCTGAACGGCGCGGCAGCCGCGGGCTCGCCGGCCGCTGCCCCGGACGGCGCGGCGCCGGCGCGACCGCACGCCGCGCCGCTGTTGCGCTGCGTGAACGACGTGCTGTTTCGCGTGCTGGCCGTGATCGCGTCGGCGTGCCTCGCGGTGCTCACGGTGCTGGTGTTCTATGCGGTCGTGATGCGCTACGCGTTCGACAACGCGCCGGATTTCGTCGAGCCGATCGCGTTGTTGCTCGTGATCGTGATCGCGATGTTCGGCGCGGCGATGAAGGTGCGCGACGGCGGCCATATCGGCCTCGATTCGCTGGTGCGCCGGCTGTCGCCGAAGGCGCGCACGGTCGTCGTCGCGATCCAGCACCTGAGCCTGATCGCGTTCGCGATCATGATCATGATCGGCTGCGGCAGCATGGCCGCCGAGACGATGGGCGACCGCATTCCGATCATCGGGCTGCCCGAAGGCGTGCGCTACCTGATCGCGATGCCCGCGGCGGTTGCGATCGTCCTCTTCTCGCTCGAGCACCTGCTCGCGCTTCGTCGTTCTTCGTCGGGACAATAACGCCATGGAACTCGCGATCCTGTCCGTCAGTTTTCTGATATTTCTCGTCCTCGGCGTGCCCGTGTCGTTCGCGCTCGGCATTGCGTGCGTGCTGACCTACATGGTCGAAGGCCTGCCGATCGCGACCGCGATGCAGGCGATGATCTCGGGGATGAACGCGTTCTCGTTTCTCGCGGTGCCGTTCTTCATTTTCTCCGGCGAACTGATGCTGCATGGCGGCATCGCGGACCGGATCCTGCGCTTCGCGCAGGCGAGCGTCGGCCACTTCCGCGGCGGCCTCGGGATGGCGAACGTCGTCGCGTGCACGCTGTTCGGCGGCGTGTCGGGCTCACCGACCGCCGATACGTCGGCGATGGGCGGCGTGGTGATTCCGCTGATGAAGCGCGAAGGCTACAGCGCCGCGTACGCGGTCAACGTGACCACGCATGCGTCGCTCGCCGGCGCGCTGATGCCGACGTCGACCAACATGATCATCTACGCGTTCGCCGCGCAGGGCATCACC
Source organism: Burkholderia sp. NRF60-BP8 (assembly GCF_001522585.2). Classification (NCBI taxonomy): domain Bacteria; kingdom Pseudomonadati; phylum Pseudomonadota; class Betaproteobacteria; order Burkholderiales; family Burkholderiaceae; genus Burkholderia; species Burkholderia sp. NRF60-BP8. Next base: position 529,612 of record NZ_CP013374.1, on the reverse strand, counting down.
GGGATGCTGCACGGCCAGCCGGTGAGCGGCGTGTCGATCGGCGACTTGCTGTTCTCGGGGCTCCTGCCGGTGTTGTGGGTGATGGGCTTCGTGCTCGCCGCAGCATACTGGCAGGCCGTGCGTCACGGCTATCCGCGCCGCGATGACGGCTCGTCCGCGCTGCCGCGGTTTCCCGGCTGGTATGCGGTGCTGCGCAGCTTCGTCGGCGCGGTGCCCGGGCTGATGGTGATCGCCATCATCCTCGTGTGCGTCGCGAAGGGCATCGCCACCGCGACCGAAGCGGCCGCGATCGCCGTCGTCTACTCGCTCGTGCTGACCGCGGTGGTCTACCGGACGCTCACCGCCGAGAAGCTGCGCCGCGCGCTGTCGCATGCGGCGCGCACGACGGGCGTCGTGCTGCTGCTGATCGCGGTGTCCAACATGCTGCGCTTCCAGATGTCGTACCTGGAGATTCCGGATGCGATCGAAGGGTTGCTGAAGCAGTCGACCGCGGCGCCGTGGCTGATGCTGCTGTACATCAACATCATCCAGGTGTTTCTCGGCACGTTCGTCGACATGGCCGCGCATATCCTGATCACAACGCCGCTGTTCCTGCCGATCGCGATGGCGTGCGGCGTCGGGCCGGTGCAGTTCGGGATCATGCTGCTGCTGAACTGCTCGCTCGGTCTCGTGCACCCGCCGATCGGGTCGGTGCAGTTCGTCGGTTGCGCGATCGGCAACGTGTCGATCGGCGAGACCACGAAGATGGCGTGGCCCTACTATCTGGCGATCTTCAGCGCGATCAACATCGTCACGTACCTGCCGTTCTTCTCGACGTGGCTGCCGAGCCTGATCAGCGGGCACGCGGTGTTCTGACGGCGTGCTTCGCGCGTCGCGGCGCCGGACGACCGAGGTGGTCCGGCGCCGCGCTCGCATGCGCGGCTCCCTTTCTGCACTTCCCGTCACTTCCATGAAAACGACTCTCGTGCGGCGCGCCGTTGCGGCGGCCGCGTTGACGATGGCGGCCTCGCTCGCGCACGCGGCGACGTATGCGTACGTATCGAACAGCGACAGCCGCGACATCTCGGTGTTCGGCGTCGACACGTCGAACGGTGCGCTGACCGCGATCGAAACCGTGCCGGTCGGCGGCGCGGTGATGCCGATGGCGCTGTCGCCCGATCATCGTCGCCTCTACGCGGCGTTGCGCTCGACGCCGTATCGCGTCGTCAGCTTCGCGATCAATCCGCTCGACGGGCGGCTGTTCGAGCTGGGCCGTGCACCGCTCGCGGACAGCATGGCGTACGTGTCGACCGATGCGTCGGGCCGCTACCTGTTCTCGGCGTCGTACGGCGGCAATCTGCTCGCGGTGAACCGGATCGGCGCGGACGGCGTCGCGGGCGACGTGCTGCAGACGGTGAAGACCGGCCCGATGGCGCATGCGATCCGTCAGTCGCCCGACGGCCGCCATGCGTTCGCGTCGGTGCTCGGCGCCGATGCGTGGCTGCGCCTGCCGTTCGATGCGTCGACCGGCAGGCTGACCGACACGGGCGAGCCCGCGTATCGGCTGCCGGAGAAGTCGGGTCCGCGCCATTTCGTGTTTTCGCCGAACGGGCGGTTCGCGTACCTGATCGATGAGCTCGACGGCAAGCTGCACGCGATCGCGCTGTCGCACGGCGGTGCCGATGCACGGCCGATCCAGACCGTATCGATCCTGCCGCCCGATTTTCACGGCGACAAGCCGTGGGGCGCCGACCTGCATCTGACGCCCGACGGTCGCTTCCTGTACGCATCGGAGCGCACGTCGAGCACGCTCGCCGCGTATCGCGTCGACGCGAAGTCGGGCACGCTCGCGCGAATCGGCACGTTCGCGACCGAGCAGCAGCCGCGCGGCTTCGCGATCGATCCGTCGGGCCGGTATCTGCTCGCGGCCGGGCAATTGTCGCCGACGCTGGCCGTGTACCGGATCGACGGCCGCACCGGGCGCCTGGACGCGATCGGCAAGTATCCGGTCGGCAAGGGCGCGAACTGGGTCGAGATCGTCACGTACGACGGGACGAACTGACGGCCGGCCGCCCCGCAGGCGGTCAGTCCCGGCGCGGCGCCGGCTCGACGTCGCCGTCGGCCGACCGTTCGTCGCGCCAGTCCGCCAGCGCGCGCCACAGCGCCGGGCGCGCATGGTCGCGCGGCGGCAACCGGATCACGTGAGCGACGCCGCGCACGTTTACCACGACGCCCGAGTCGGGCAACGTTCCAGGGATGCCGGAGGACGAGCGCTCGTCGGTGTCCGGTTCGGCCGCGGCGTGCGGGCCGGGCGAGTGTCGAAACATCATGCGAAATCTCCGTGGCGCCGCGCAGCGACGCGTCAGTAGCGAACCCGCCCGATCAGGCCCAGCGGGTCGACGGCGTGCTGGACCGCGGCGGCGACCTGCCGTTGCGCGGCCGGCACGTGCTTGCGGTAGTACGCGATATTGACGGGCCCGACGCCGTGCTCGGCGCTGAAACAGCCGCCCGCGCGCGCGACGCGGTCGTACAGCGCGCCGCGCAGCGCCATCTGCTGCAGCGGCCCGTAGCGTTGCGCGTCGGCATGCGGAATCGACACGACGAGATGGCAGCCGCCGTCGCCGAAATGGCCGAACGCGTGGCAGCGCAGCGACGGATGCGCGGCCGCGAGCCATTGCTCGGCATCGGCGACGAATCCGGCCAGCGCGCCGCGCGGAAACGACACGTCGAACGACAGCGGCATGCCGTCCTGCGCGACCGCGGCCGGCAGCGCGTCGCGAATCCGCCAGAACCGTTCGGCCGGCGCGCACGCCGCGTCGAGCACCGCGCGTTCTTGCGCGAGCGCGTCGAGCGTCGCGACCGCGCGTTCCTCGAGCAATGCATCGAGCCCGGGCATGCCGGTCGCGATCTCGACGAGTGCGTAGCATGCGGCGGCGTCGGCCTCGAACGGCACCCGCAACGCCGGAAACACGGCGGCGACGCGACCGATCGCCGCCGCCGACATGAATTCGAACGCCGACAGCATCTCGCCGAATGCGCGCTCGAACGCGAGCAGGCCGGCGAGCGCCGCGTCGTACGACGCGAACGCGACGAACGCCGCGCACGACGACCGTTCGAGCGGCGCGAGCGCGAACGACACGGCCGTCACGAGCCCGTTCGCGCCATTCGCGCCGATGAAGCACTGCGCGACGTCGAAGCCGGCGTTGCGCTTGCGCAGCGGCGCGAGCGCGTCGATCACGGTGCCGGCTTCGTCCGGGAGCACGACTTCGACGCCGAGCACGTGACGGCGCACGTCGCCGTACTTGATCAGGCGGCTGCCGCCCGCGTTCGCGCCGACGAGGCCGCCGGCCGCCGGATCGCTGCCGAGATCGATCGGCAAGCAGAGCCCGGCTTCGCCCGCCACCCGATTGAGATCGGACAGCCGCACGCCGGCCTCGACCGTGATGCTGCGATTGGCCGGATCGAACGCGCGCACGGCGCGCATCCGCTCGAACGACACCACGCATTGCGTGCCGCTGCGATCGGGTACGGCGGCGCCGACGAGCCCGGTGCGCGCGCCCTGGGCGACGAGCGCGATCCGGTGCGCGACGGCGACGCGCACGAGCGCGCGCGTGTCGGCGGTCGAGGCCGGCCGCGCGACGCCGAGCGGCACGCCGCCGTAGCGCGCGACGTCGGTCGCATACGGCTCACACGCCGCGCCGTCGAGCCAGCCGTCGCCGAGCGCCGCGGCGAGCGCGTGCCGCTGCGCGGCGTGCGCCGCATGGGCGGGCAGCGCGTTCATCGTCAGCTTGCCCGCGCGAGCTGCTTGCGCAGCCGGCCGCGCACGACGACCAGCGCGATCAGCGGCACGACGCCGCCCCACAGCGGGCTGTGGCGCATCGCGATCGACACCGCGAGCGCGACGACGGTGACGGCGAGCAGCACGAGCGATAGCGAACGCGCCCGCGCGTGGTCGACGAACGCGCCGTCGACGAAGCCGCCGTCCGACCAGGCGGTATGGACGATGCCGACTACCAGCACGCAGACGAGCATCGCGGCCGGCCCGAGTTCCTCGCCCCACAGACGGCTACCTGTCGGCGAGACGAGCGCGAGCACCGCGCCGATCACGAGGAACAGGTCGACGCCGATCGCGATGCTGTTGCGCTCCGCGCGGCGGATCAGCCACGCGCCGTGCACGAGCGCGAGCACGCCGCCGATCAGGAACGCGTGGGTCCAGCGCAGGCCCGGCTGCTCCGGGCCGAGCCGGCCGTAGAACAGGAACACGATCGCCGGCAGGAAGTTGCTCGCATGCAGCAGGTAGTCGGTTATGGGATGGTTCGATTTCATCGGTGTCTCTCCTTCGTCGAAACGGCGTGGCGACGCGTCAGGCGTCGTGCCAGCGGAACAGTCGCGCGGCGGCGAACAGGAACAGCGCGGTGCACGCGGTCATGCCGAGCAGTTGCGGCGCGAGCTGCGCGTACGGCGCGCCGTCGACCAGCGCGCCGCGCAGCGCGACGGCGAACTGGTTGGTCGGCAGGAACGCGAGCCCGGCTTTCAGCCACGCGGGTGCGTCGTGCATCGGGATCGTCAGGTCGCTGAAGAACAGCAGCGGGTAGTAGGTGACGTTGCACGCGAGTTCGGCCGCCGCGAGCGACCGGGTGCGGCTGGCCAGCAGCACGCCGATGCTCAGCACCATCGCCGCGCCGAGCAGCACGATCGGCAACGCGCGCAGCCCGTCCGGCGTCGCGATCGGCAGCGCGATGCCGAACGCGACGCGTGCGACCGTCAGCAGCACGAGCGCCGACAGCGCCATCATCGCCATGCGCGCGACGATCAGCGCGGCGAGGAACACGCCGCGGGAGACCGGGAAGCACACGTACAGCTTGAACGTATTGCGCTCGCGCAGCGCGGCGATCGCGGTGGTCGTCGAGTTCAGGCCGATCGCCATGAACGCCATGACCAGGATGCCGGTCGCGAAGAACGCGCCGTAGTCGAACGGCCGGCGCGCCGGCGCGGCATTCTCGAAGCGTGCCTGCGCGGCCGGCAGCCCGAGCCGCTGCGCGGCGCAGCGCGCGAGCGCGATCTCGACGACGCGCGACGCGGCCTTGACCGCGAGCGGGCCGTTGAAGTCGTAGCGGATCGTCGCCGGCGTGCGTTCGTCGGCGCCGAGCACGACGGTCACGCGATCGGCCGGCGCGCCGCGGCCGCCGAAGGTCGCCTTCACCGTGTCGCTGTGCGACAGGCTGTCGACGATCTGCGCTTCGCATGCGCGGCTGTACGGCGTCGCGCCGCCGGGCGCGTCGAACGCGATGTCGGCCGTGCCGAGCGAGCCCGAGCCGCCGAACGCGAACAGCATCACGCTCAGCAGGAATACCGGGAACACGAGCGTCCAGAACAACGACGAGCGGCTGCGCAGATAGCCGAGCAACTCGTTGCGCACGAGGATCAGGAACACCTTAGTCATGGGTCGGGCCCTCGGTGCACAGGCGCAGCAGGTCGCCCAGCGTGCTCGGCGCGAGCGCGAGATGCTGGATGCCGCGTTCGCCGACGATCCGGTGCACGTTCGGATGCAGCGTCGCATCGCCGAACGCCTCGACCACGTGCGCGGCCGACACGCGCACGCCGGTCACGCCGGGCAGCGCCGCGAGCCGCTTGTGCAGCGCGCGCGCGTCGGCTTCGTCGCGGCAATGCAGGACCGCGCGCGCGTCGCCGACGAGCTCGGCGCGCAGCGTGTCCCGGTCGCCCTGGTAGCGCACGCCGCCGTCGCGCACCCAGACGAGATCGTCTACCACGCTCAGCTCTTCCTCGGAATGGCAGATCATCGCGACGCTCGCGCCCCGCGCGCGATCGCGCAGCAGGTCGATCACGACGCCCGCATAGCGGCGGTCGAGGCCCGTGAACGGCTCGTCGAGCACGGCCAGCTCGGGCCGGTGCGCGAGCGCGACGTACAGGTCCACGCGCTGGCGCTGCCCCTTCGACAGCGCGCGGCACGGCTTGTCGAGCAGTTCGGCGATGCCGAGCGCATCGACGATCACCGCATCGGTGTGCGCGTACATCGCGCGGTGCAGCGCGACGATCTCCGAGACGCGCAGATGATCGGGATACTCGACCTTCTGCAATTGCGCGCCGATCCGCTGCAGCGACCGCGAATCGCGCATGAAGCGCTCGGCCGGCACGTCGAGCACGCGCACGTCGCTGCCGCCGCGCCGGAAGCCGAGCAGCGTTTCGAGCAGCGTGGTCTTGCCCGAGCCGTTCGGCCCGACGATCGCGGTGATCGCGCCGAGCCGGAACCGCACGTGGCGCGCGCGGAAGCGGAAATCGCCGGCCGTGACGTCGATCGCGCGCGCGCCGAGCGCCGCGCCCGGCGCATGCGCATCGGGCAGCGGCGGCAGGCCTGCGCGCTGCGGCCGGTCGAACGCGGCGGGCGCGCCGAACATCGCGCGCACCGACGCAAGAAACGAAACGCTCATCGTGGGCATCCTCAGTCGAACAGCATGACCTGCGTGTCGCGCGCACCGCGGTACGGGTTGCGGCCGTGCGCGACCAGCATGTTGTCGACGACGAGCACGTCGCCGGCCTGCCACGGGAACGCCCGCTCCTCGACGTCGAGCGCGTCGTAGATCGCTACCAGATCGTCGAACGGCATCGGCGTGCCGTCGCCGTAGCGGATCTCGTACGGGAACGCGGCGCGTGTGCCGTACATGCGCTGCAGGTAGCGATAGCTGAGCTCGCCCATCGAACGCGGATTCGGGTGCTGCGCGCTCGCCTGGTTGAACCACACCGTCTCGCCGGTGCGCGGATGCGTGCGCAGCGCGCTGCCGACGTGCGACACGGTCACGCTGCCGTCGTCGAGCCAGCGGCAGCCGACACCGCGTTGCGCGCACAGTCGCTGGACCTCGTCGCGATCCGTCGTGCCGAATGCGTCGTCCCACGGCCGGTGGTAGGCGGCGAACGGCAGGTTCGGGTTCGCGGCGAGGTCGTCAGCGCGGTCGCCCGGCGCCGCGAAATTGCGCAGATACATCACGCCGCGTTCGGCGAACCGCGCGCGCAGCGCGGCCGGCACGCGCGCGGTCACGCGGCGCATGTCGCAGATCGGCGTCTCGCCGCCCGCGTCGGCCGGCTGCCGGCAGTAGAACGCGACGAGGCGCGGGAACGCGGGCATGTAAGCCATCTCCTGATGCAGCCCGATCCTGAACGGCGGCGGCATGCGGGTCGACTCGTAGACCTGGCCGTCGATCTGCCGGCGCGGGGCGGCGCCGGCCGTATAGCCGTTCGCGTGCGCCGGATAGAGCGCGCCGAGGCGGCCGAACGCGGCGGTGTCGGGCACCGCGAAGCCGCGCCACAGCAGCGCGCCGCATGCGTCGAGGAGCGTGTCGATCGTGTCGAGCCGCGAGCGGTACCACGCGACGAACATCTCCGGCGACGTCGCGAGTTCGGCACTGCGCGGCGTCACGCACAGCGGCAGCGTCGCGCCAGGCGCGACCGCCGCGCAATGCACGTCGTCGGCGCCGAGCCGCGCGGCGGCATGGGCGGCGAGGAAGGCGAGATCGGTCATCGCTCAGGCCAGCGCCGGTTTCTTCAGCAGGATTTCGAAGCCGAGCGCGCCGAGCCCCGCGCTCGGGCTGTAGATCGACGCCACCGCCGCGAGGCCGGCCGCGGCGACGAGCGCATGCGCTTCGTCGAGCGTGATTTTTTCCTCGACGTGGGTCGGCGGATAGTCGGCGGCCGCGCGCATCTCGGTGAAGCGGTCGAGCAGGTGCTGCGGCGCGTCGCGGCGCATGTCGTGCACGAGCGCGATGCCGCCCGGCTCCAGCACGCGATACATCTCGGTCAGGCTGAGCGCCTTGTCGGGCAGGTGATGCAGCGTCGCGCGGCCGACCGCCATCGTCAGCGTGCCGTCGTCGAACGGCAGCGCGAGCGCGTCGCCGACGCGCATCTCGATCGTGTCGTCGAGCCCGAGTTCGCGGATGCGCGGGCGGCCTTCGTCGAGCATCGCCGGATCGAGGTCGATGCCGACGTAACGCCAGCCGCGCATCGCCGGATCGGTCGCCAGGCGCACCGGCACGACGCCGGTGGCCGTGCCGATGTCGGCGATCGTGCCGGGCGTCATCCCGCGCGCCAGCTGGCGGATGCGACTGATGAACAGCAGGTCCCAGGGTTCGAGCGTTTCGGTGGCGAAGCGATCGTAGTCGTTCGCCGGGCGCAGGTTCTTGAGCAGCATGACGTTCCTTGTGCGAAAGGGTGAGGGTTCACAGCCAGCCGACCGGCACGGCGGCCAGGAGCCGTCGCGCGGTCGCGCTGTTGACGCCGAACGCGGGGCGGCGGCGCCGTTCGACCGCATGCGCGGCCATCGCCGCGATGCGCGCGCCGAGCCCGACGCCGACGCCCCACGACGGCGCGGCGACGCCGAGTTCGAGCAGCGTCGCGGCGGTCAGGAAATCGATGTTCGGCCGCAGCGCGCGGCGCGCGTCGGCCTGCGCGCAGCACGCGTCGAACAGCGTCACGTAGCCGCCGTCGAAGCCGCATGCCGCGAACCGGCCGCGCAGGTGCGGCGGACGCGGATCGGCGACGAACAGCGGATGGCCGAAGCCGTACAGCGTGCGCTTCGCGTCGAGCGCCGCATCGATCGCCCCGCGCCCGGCCGCGTCGAGCGCGGCCGGCGGCGCGCCGGCGCCGCCCGGCACCGAGCGGGCGAGCGCCGCGAGCCACTGCATCGCTTCGAGCGCCGCGCCGACGTGCGACGGCCCGCTGGCGAGGAAGCCGGACGCGATCGCCTGCGCCAGCGTGACGCCGGTGCCGATCGCGACGCGCGGCGCGAGCACGGTCGGCGTGATGTAGCCGAAGCCGGCGTGCCAGGCGACGAGCAGCATGTCCATGGCCGCTTGCGCCGGCGCATCGCCGCGCGTCGCGCCGGTCAGCACGAGCATGCGTTGCGCTTGCGTCGCGGCCGCGTCGAGCGACACGCGGCCGGCCGTGCCGGCGGCGAACGGCCGGCCCTCGATCGCCGCGTGCAGCAGGAACGGCGCGGCGGCCGCGCACAGCAGCATCGTGTCGAGATCGGCATCGTCCGGCGCCGGGCCGCGCACGCGCCCGGTCACGTCGTCGAGGCCGCGCAGCAGGCCGGACGCGGCCGCGAACACCGGCGCGACGCCTGCCGCGCCGAGATCGGCGGCGACCGACTGGCCGACCGAGCCCGGCGCCAGCGCGTCGGCGAACGCCGCGAGCCGCGCACCGAGCGTCGCCTCGTGCGCGCGATGCGCGGCGCTGCCGGGCGCGACGTCGAACCACAGATGCGCGAGCGCGCCTTCGAACGTCGTCGCACCGATCAGCGCGTTCAGGTCGAGGTCGCGCACGCGCAGCGCTTCGGGGTCGAGCGTCGCGCCGTCGATGTCGGTGCCGCGATGGCGCGTCGCCGCGCGGCCCAGCAGGTTGCGCGGCGCATCGCCGGCCGCGGGGATGGAGGTGCGGGAATCGAGTGTCGTGTCCATGTCATTCCGCCGCGGCAAGTTCGTCGCTGCTGACGCTGATCGCCGCGTGCGCCATCGCGGCGATCACGGCCGCGTGCTGGTCGACGACGGGCAGCACGTTCGCGAAGTAATAGCGCGCGCTTTTCAGCTTGCCGCGATAGAACGCGAGCTCGGCCGGCGCGTCGGCCGTTTCGGGCGCGTCGAGCCGGCGCGCGGCGATCGTCGCCGATTCGAGCAGCACCCACGCCGACGTGACCACGCCGAACATCTCCAGGAAGCGCGTGTAGAACTGGCTGCTGCGATGCGTGTGGCCGTCCTGCACGTCGCGCGCGATGTCGTCGAGCGCGACGGCGATGCGGTCGGCGCCCGCGCGCAGCGCGTCGAACAGCGGCCGCAGCTCCGCATGCGTGCCGGGTTGATGCTGATGGGCGAGGAACGCGTCGAGTTCGTCGCGGTAGTACTGGATCAGCCGCGAGTGACGGCCGAAGCCCAGCTTGTCGCGCACGAGATCCTGCGCCTGGATGTAGTTCGTGCCTTCCCAGATCGACAGGATCTTCACGTCGCGCGCGTTCTGCTCGACGGGGCTCGCGTCGGTGTAGCCGAGCCCGCCGTGCACCTGGATCGCCGTCTCGCAGATGCGCCACGCCTGGTCGGAGATGAACGCCTTGCAGATCGGCGTCAGCAGCAGTTGCAGCTTGCGATGGCGTTCGATCTCGGCCGGGTCGGCGTCGGGCGTCGCTTCGAGCATCGCCGCGCGCGTCGCGGTCGCCGCGAGCTTGCCGAGCAGCCCGCGGCAGCCGTCCACGCGGCTTTTCATGTCGACCAGCATGCGCTGCACGTCCGCGTGCTCGACGATCGCGACACGCGCGGCGTTCGTGTTCGACGCGCGCTCGATCGGCCGGCCCTGCAACCGGCGGCCCGCATACTCGACCGCGTGCAGGTACGCGCTCGACGCGACGCCGACGCCGAACATTCCGGTGCTCATCCGCGCCTGGTTCATCAGCGGCATCAGCTGCAGCAACCCGACGTTGCGCCGGCCGCCGAGCAGCCAGCCCTTGGTTGTGCCGTTCGCGCCGAACACGAGGTGCGTGTTCGCGCAACCCTTCAGCCCCATCTTGCGCGGCAGGCCGATGCAGTCGACGTGGTTCGGTTGCAGCTCGCCGGTTGCCTCGTCGGGCCAGAAGCGCGGCACGACGAGGCACGACAGCGAGAACGAATCCGGCGACGCCGTGTCGATGCGGCCGAGCACGAAGTACAGCGTGTTTTCCGTCAGTTCGTGCATGCCGGCCGAGATATAGACCTTCTCGCCGTCGATCGCGTAGACGTCGCGTTCGAGCGGCGTCGCGCGCAGCGCGACCGCGGTGAGGTCGGTGCCGGCCTGCGGCTCGGTCGCGCAGAAGCACGCGTCCCAGCGGTACGCTTCGAGCGGCGCGACGAGCGCTTTCTGGTGCGGCGTGCCGTGCATCTGCAGCAGCTTGATCGCGGGGCGCGTGAAGCCGCCGTAGGTCATGAACGACGGATTCGCGCCCATGAACATCTCGTAGATCATCTGCGTGACGATCGGCGGCAGCCCGTGCGCGGTGCCGAACAGCGTGTTCGACCACTCGTCGCGAAAGCGCGCCCACAGCGCGTGGAAATGCGAAGGAATCCGTACCTGTCCGTCGTCGAGCAGCGTGCAGCCCTCGACGTCGGCCTGCTGGTAGCTGCGGCCGAGGTCGAGCGCGAAATCGCGTGCGCGTTCGAGCAGCGCATCGACCGACGCGCGATCGTGCGCGCTGTACGGCCCATGTTCGAGAAAGTGCCGGTCGGCCTCGAACAGTTCCCACAGAAAGAAGCGCAGTTCGCGCAGGCTGACCTTGTATGCGCTCATCATGCGTCTCCTTCGATATCGAGCGCGGCGTCGAGGCCGCCGGCCAGATCGACGACGGCCGCCGCCGCCGCGCCGTGCAGCGCCGCATCCCACACGAGCACCGTGCGGCGTTCGCCTTCGTCCAGCGCGCCCGCGAGCCGGATCAGCGCGGCGGCCGATTCGGCGGACGACAGATGGCCCGATCCGTCGTGCTGGATGCGCGCGGCGACCGGAATCGACGCGGCGTCGGCCACGCGCGCCGCGAAGCCGGGATCGAAGCCGGGCGGCACGCACCAGTCGATCTGGCTCGCGCGCAGGTTGGCTTGCTCGAGCGCGCGGCGGATCGCGCGGGCGGCGACCGGCGCGAGCGTGTCGCGCAGCGCGACCGGCGCATCGGCCCACGGATCGGCGATCGACGGCCCGAATTCGAGCGCGACCGCCCGCACGCCGCCCCATGCGACCGGCTCCGGCGCCCGCCCCGCGCGCGACACGAGCAGTGCGGCGGCCGCGTCGCCGTAGCCGACCAGGTCGCCGAACTGACGGAAGAACGGGTAGAGCCACTTGTCGCTGAGGATCACGAGCGCCTGGTCGCCTTCGTCGAGCAGCCCGTCGAGCAGCATCAGCGCGGAATACCAGCCGAGCGTGCCGTTCTGGCCGAGCGCGAACGGCGTCACGCGCTGCAGCCCGAGTTCGTATTGCATGCGGCCGACGACCGAATCGCCGATGCCTTCGTTGAGTGCGCAACTTGCGACGATCACGTGCGTCGTGCGCGCAAGCGCGCCGGAGCCGAGCTGATCGCGCAGGTCGAGCGCGGCATCGGCGGCCAGATCGGCGAGGCTGCGCCCGGGCGGCGCGACGCGCAGCACGGGCCGGCCGCCCGGCGCGAGGCGCGTGCCTTCGTCGGGCGTCAGCGCGCCCGTGCCGCGCGGCCGCGCAAAGCGCGCCTGCGGCAGCAGCAGGTGCCGGTAGCCGGGATGGCGCTCCTGCGCCTGGATCGCGCTGAACACGACGGCGGGCGGCAACACCACGACGCCGCCGGACAACGCGAGCGTGCCGGGCGCGGCGACGCGGGGCGCGCCGATACAGGTTTCATCGAGCGTCGACAAGGTCATGCGGCGGTCTCCTCGAGGTTCGGGCGCGCGAATGCGTCGCGATACTGCGCTTTCAGCGCCGGTCGGTCGATCTTGCCGTTCGGGTTGCGCGGCAACGCCGGCAGCGGCTCGACGACGAGCGGGTTCATGTAGGTGGGCAACGCGTCGCGGCACGCCCGCGCGATGTCGGCGCGGCACGCGTCGGCGTCGAGCGTCGACACGACGCACGCGGCGATCGCTTCGCCGAGCGCCGGGTGCGGCACGCCGAACACGGCGGCCTCGCGGATGTGCGGCAACGCGAACAGCACGTCCTCGACCTCGGTCGGGCTCACGCGATAGCCGGACGTCTTGATCATGTCGTCGCCGCGCGCGACGAAATACAGATAGCCGTCCGCGTCGCGCCGCACGATGTCGCCGGACCACACGGCGACGTCCGGGCGCGGGATCTCGCCGTGCCGGCGCGGCAGCGGGCGAAAGCGCTGCGCGGTCAGCTCGGGCCGGTTCCAGTAGCCGAGCGTGACGAACGCGCCGCGATGCACGAGTTCGCCGGGTTCGTCGGCCGCGCATTCGCTGCCGTCCGCGCGCAGCACGAGGATTTCCGCGTTCGGCACGGCCTTGCCGATCGACGTCGGGCGCAGTGCCGCGTCGGCCGGTGCGAGGTACGTCGAGCGGAAGGCCTCGGTGAGCCCGTACATCAGGTAGGGCGACGCTTGCGTGAACAGCGCCTGCAGGCGGTGCAGCAGCGGTGTCGCGAGATGCCCGCCGGTATTCGCGAAGCGGCGGATCCGCGTGCGCGCGGCATCGCTCCAGCCGGCGGACGCGAGCTGCATCCACAGCGGCGGCACGCCGGTGATCGACGTGACGCCGAACGCGTCGCAATGGCGCGGCACTTCGGCCGGCTGCAGGAAGTCGAGCGGCGTATAGCATGCGCCGGACGCCAGCGCGGTCGTGAGCTGGCTCAGGCCCGCATCGAAGCTGAGCGGCAGGACGCCGAGCACGACGTCGTCTTCGGCGAGCCCCTGGTACGCGGCGACGCTGAACGCGCCCGACACCAGGTTGCGGTGCGACACGACGACGCCTTTCGGCTTGCCGGTCGAGCCGGACGTGTAGAGCAGCGCGGCCGGATCGTCGTCGACCGGGCGGCCGGCGGCGGCCGCTGCCGACGCCGGCGTGTCGGTGCCGGGCGAGTCGATCGCATCGGCCAGTGCCTCCATCAGCATCACGCGTTCGCCGACGAGCGCGGCGAGCGCCGGCAGGCGCTTGAGCCGCTGCGCGCCGGTCACGAACAGCGCGGCGCCGCTATCGGCGACGATGTGTTCGATCTGCGCTTCCTTCAACTGCGGATTGACCGGTACGAAGATCGCGCCGAGTGCGTTGGCCGCGAGCATCGCGACCACGGTTTCGATGCGCTTCGGCGCGTAGATCGCGATGCGTTCGCCGGGCTGCACGCCGCGCGCCGCAAGCACGGCGGCGGCGCGCCGGACCGCGCGGGCGAGCTGGTCGTAAGTCAGTGTGCCGCCGCCGTCGGCATACGCCGGATGCTGCGGCCAGCGCTGCGCGCCGTGTTCGAGCAGGTCGGCGACGCTGATCAATGCATTCATGATCGGCTCCTCTGGAAGGTCTAGGCCGGCCGCACGTACACGTGCGCGGCTTCGTGGGACAGGAAATGCGCCATCGAGTACGTGCGGTGATACGCGCCGCAGCGTGCGAACACGGCGATGTCGCCGACCTGGGGCGGCGCGCCCGTGTCGGCGCGGCCGATCACGTCCGCGCGGCTGCAGGTGCTGCCGACGTAGAGCGTCGGCACGCCGCGAGGGACCGGCGCGGGTGCGAGGCGCACGAGCGACGGCGTGGCCAGGCGGCGCATCACCGATTCGGTCTGCGCGAGCAGGAACGCATGCGACAGGCCGCCGTCGCAGACGGCGATCGTGCGGTCCTGCCACGCCTTCACCGCGACGACGCGCGTCGCGAACACGCCCGCATCGGCGAAGATCGCGCGGCCGGATTCGTGCGCGGGCGAATACCGGCCGGCCAGCGGCGCGAGCGCGGCGGCATAGCGTTCGAACGCGGCATCGCCCGGATGATCGTCGGCAAAGCCGCCGCCGAGGCTCAGCGCGCCGAGCGGCGCACCGTTGGCCGGCGCGAGATCGCGGGCCAGCGCCGCGAGCAATTCGGGCAGCACGAGCGTGTCGGGCTGCGTCGCGTCCTGGCGGATGAACGAATGCGGGCCGGAGAACACGTGCAGCCCGGCCACGGGCAGGCCGGCGGCCGCGAGCGTGCGCACCGCGTCGTGCGCCTCGTTCGGCGTCATCCCGAAGTGGTCGTGCCACAGCGAGCGCGCGTGGACGCCCGCCAGTGCGCCGGCATTCACGCGCAGCAGCACCGCGCCGGGCGTGCTGCCGCCCGCCGCCGCTTCGTGCGCGAGCGGCACGAAACGCGCGACCGCGTCCGGGTTGTCGAGCACGAAATGGCAGCGCGACGCGAGCCCCGCGCGCATGAACATCTCGTCCATCGCCGGATTGTTCAGGTAACGCGGCGTCTTGATCCGGCCGATCACAGCGTCGAGCTCGCCGCGGCTCGCGAGTTCGACGCCGTCCTCGTACGCATGCGCGCAGCGCGCGAGCATGTCCTGGTTCGGGTTCGCCTTCAGCGACACGATCAGCCGCGTGCCGAGCCGCGCCTTCAGCGACCGGTAGCGGGCGATCGCGACGTCCGGCTCGTACACGTAGCACGGCGTACGCAGGTCGGCGATCCAGGCGTGATCGCCGGCGGGCGGAAGCGGGCGTTCAGGCGTCATGGCGACCCACCGGATGAAGCGTGGCGGCTGCATACGCGCCGCAGTTCGACTGCATCACGCCGAGCACGCGCCGGCCGCGCGCGACCGCATCGAGCCCCACGTCGGCCAGGTTGATCGGAAAGTCCGAACAGCACGCGTGACCGCGCGCATGGATGTTTTCCGCATACAGCCGCTCGGCCGGCACGCGCATCGCGCGGCACAGCGCGTTCCAGCCGGGCAGGTCGGCGTTGTGCGGCAGCACGAGATCGTATGCGTCGAGCGCATGCGGCTCGAGCGCGACGGCCGCGTCGATCGCGCGGCGCGTGTACGGCCACTCCATCATGATCAGGTCGGCCTCGTTCGCGGCGACGGTGTCCGAACCGCGATGCCATTTCGCGTGCGTCTCGATCGCGATGCCGCCGAGCCGGTTCTTCGTGCTGTTGCGCGCGATCAGCATCGCGGCCGCGCCGTCGCACTGCACGCCCGTCATCTGCCGCATCCGGTAATCCTCGCCGTACACGCGGTCGGACGACACGACGAGCGCCGCATCGAGCTGCGGATGGCGGCGCATCAGCGCGCGCACGGTCTCGATGCCGGCCGCGACCGACACGCAGTTCAGTTGCGCGACGGAGCCGAGCCACAGCGGCTCGATGCCGAACTGCGCGGCCACTTCATGCGGCAGGCTGCGCGGCGCCGGCGGCACGCTGAACTGCTGCGTGTGCACGTGCACGATCGCGCCGACGTCGGACGGATGCACGCGCGCGGTGTCGAGCAGCCGGCCGACGGCCGCGATCGCGAGATCGGTCTCGCTCGTGTCGAGCGCCATATGGAAATAGCGGCTACCCGACTGCGCGATCGCGGCCGCCCGCTGCGCCGGATAGTCGCGTTCGGCGGCCCAGGCCTCGATATCGACGGGCGGGCCCGGCAGCTCGTAGGCCACTGCGTCGATGCCGATCCAGAAGCCGGCGTCGCGGGATGCGTGGGAGGAGGGCATCGTCATGTCAGTTGAGCGGCATCGCCGCGTAGTCGAGGACGTCGAGCTTTTCGAAGGTCGCCTGCACGGTCGGCGTGAGCAGGCCCATCTCGCGGATCGTCGGCACGAGGCGCCGGAAGATCGAGCGGCGGATCGAGCTCGACACCGGCGATTCGCGCACCATCGCGCTGCATTCGCGCTTCGACAGCCCCATCGGTTCCCAGATGTCGTCCGCGCACAGGTGTTCGTACAGCACGGCCGCGCCTTCGCAGACGAATTCCTCGCGCTCGCGCAGCTCGTGCGCGCTCATTTCCGCGTACACGCGGCACAGCGTGATCCGGCCGACCGCGAAGTGACGCGCCTCGTCGCGCTGGATCCGCAAGAACAGGTCCTTGACGAACGGATCGGTGCTGTACGCGACGACGCTCTGGAAGATCGACAGCGCGATGCCCTCGACGAGCACCTGCATCCCGAGGTTCGTCATGTCGAGCGCGCTGCTCGTGATCGTGTCGTGCAGCAGTCCCTTCAGCGAGCGGCTCATCGGGTAGCTGACGTCGAGCTTCTCGTTGACGAGCTTCGCGTACGCCTCGACGTGGCGCGCTTCGTCCATCATCTGCGCGGCCGCGCACAGGCGCGCGCTCAGGCCGCTCTCGGCCGACGCGAGCTTCGACGCGCAGATCAGCGCGGCCTGCTCGCCGTGCAGGATCTGCGACAGCAGCCAGCCCTGCGCGTGATGGCGCACCTCGCGCTTGTCGGCGTCCGCGAGCTTGCCCCACAGCTCGGTACCGTAGATCAGGAGCGTCGGGTCGGGCATGCCGAGCGGATTCGCCGGGTCGAGGTCGTGGCGCCAGTCGACGTCGGTCGCGACATCCCACTGCGCGGCCTTCGCCTTCTCGTACAGCCGGTTCAGCGCCTCTTCGCGCAGCGCGTAGTCGTTCGACATCAGCGCATCGACGGGCATCGACCAGCGGATATCGGCCGTGTCCTGCATCACGGTAAGCGTGTCATTCATGTCAGGGTCTCCCCGGCCGCGCGGCGGCGCCGGAATGATGGGCGGAATCGATGAACGGAGCGGCGGCGCGCGACGCGCCCGGGTGCGGGTCGAGCCGGATCGCATAGGCCGGCCACGCGCCGCGCAGTTGCGCGTCGAACGCATCGGCGAGCCGCGCGGGCCAGATCGCGCAGCACACGCGGTTGTCGCCGGCGAATTCCGCATCGCGCAGGATGCGGTCGCCGATCCAGACGACCGGCGCGCCGCGCGCGGCGTCACGCAACGCTTCGTCGTACAGGTGCACGCCGAGCAGCACGTGCGGCGCGAGCAGTTCGGCCGGCAGCGCGCCGAAATACGGCGCACAAACTTCGATGAACAGGCGCGCGTCCGGATGCACGGCGCCGCGAATCCGCGCCGCGATTTCCGCGAGGAATGCGAAATACTGGACGTGGTCGAGCAGCACGCGTCGTTCGCCGCCGGCCACGTCGTACGTATTGCCCGCGTCGTACGCGTCGCCGGCCGCCTCCGCGAGCGCGGCGCGCGCATAGTCGGCCGGCGTGTCGAGCGGCATCCGGTATGCGCTGGCCGCGACCGCAACCGGCTGGCGCACGTCGCGCGCGATCCGGTACGTGAAGTGAACGGGTCGCACCATGTCACGCCTCGCCGTCGAGAGAGAACGTCGCGTCCGGCGCGAACGCGACGTCGGCGATCGCGTAATAGCCGTTCAGCGCGAGCGAGCAGACGGCCGCGCGGCGCGGCGTGTCGCCGTCGCGGTGCGCGAGCAGCACCGACAGCCACGGGTCGCTGCCGAACGCATGGCCGAACAGGCCGTGGCCGTCCGGCAGCAGCGGCGTCTTGCCGACCGACGCGAGCAGCGCGCGGCGCGACGTGGCCGGAAAGAACGGCAGCGCCGCGTGCAGCCCGGGGCGCGCCGCGCAGAACGTGCGGATGGCGCGACCGAGCCGCACGACCGCGCTGGCCGGCGGCGCGGCGTCCGCGACGACCGACTGCGCCGGTTCGCGGCCGACGTCGACGAGCAGCGTGCAGACGCCGAAGCCCGAGCGCCCCCAGGCGGGATTGCCGTGCCAGTACGTATAGCCGTGCACGTCGATGTCGACGATCTGCAGCAGCAGCGTGCGCGGCCCGGTCTCGGCGGCGGTCGCGAGCGTGCGGCGCAGCACGTAGCCCCAGCCCGCGCACTCGTACGAGCATGTCATCCAGTCGGGCGTGTAGTCGTTCGTACCGGCGAGCGCCTGCGCGAACACGCGATGCTGCGGCGAGTCGTTCATCAGCAGCATCGACAGGATCGTCGAGCTGACCACGTAGTCGTCCGCGCCGATCGCGCCGCACAGCCGCTCGCGTTCGGCACACGCCAGCGCGCCGATCGAGCGGGCCGCGTCGTCGAGCGGCACGGCCGCGCCGTCGCGCGACGGCGCGACGCGCCGGTACGCGAGCGCCTGCACGGTCAGCGCGGTCGCCGGAGCCGGCTGGACGGCGGCTGCCGCCACGGGGGCAAGGGGCGCGAGCATCGTCGTATCAGGCCGCGTGCTGCTGGCGGCGCAGCTGCGCGTCGAGCTGCTGCAGCGTCGTGTATTGCGTGATGTTCAGCGCTTCCGGATCGATCGAACCGTAAAGCTGTTCGCAGAACACGATCAGCTCGACGATGTTCAGCGAATCGATGCCGAGTTCGCCGATGCCGGCGTCCGTGTCGACGGTTTCGACGTTGAGGATCTTCGCGACTTCGCGGGACAGGATGTCGAGCGCGTCGGCCGGAACGTTCTGGGTCGTCATGAGGGGAGCTCCTGAAGTTGAGTTGGATTGATCGGGATCGATCGGCCTGTCGCGTGGGTCAACTGCCGGCTTCGCAGCGCAGGCTCTTGCGAAGCTCGTGATAACAACGGTACGAACTGCCTTCCATCTTCGAAAACGCCAGCAGGTCGCGCTGGTCGTCGAACAGCGGCACCTTGCCGTCGCGGACGAGCGCGCTCAGAAACTCGTTCGACAGCAGCTTGATCGCGAGCACGCGCTGCACCTTGCCGAAGCTGTAGTGCGCGTCGTCGGTCTGGTTGCGCGCGGCGTCCGCGATGAAGCGGTGCACCGCGCGGGCGTCGGCGTCGAGCTCGACGCGGCCGGTCCGTTCGAGCCAGCCGACGTGCGCCATCAGCGCGCGCACGAAGTACGGCCGCACGACGGTCAGGTATTTGTTGAACACGGTCGGGCCGCCGATCCGCAGGCGATCCTCGGCGGCGATGCGCACCTGGCCGCCGACGTTCGCGAGCTGCAGGTTGCCCGCGAGGAACGGCGCGCCGCAGGTCGCGCGCGTCAGCTTGCGGTACTCGTCGGGCCACACGAGATAGGCGGCCGGGAACATCACACCCGGCAGGCGTGCCGCGACGACGGCCATGCAGTCGCGGTGCGCCTCGATGCCCCACACCTTGTCGACCGTGAGCGCGAGCCCGTTGTCGTCGCTGCGTGCGACGGTGCGCCAGGCGGCCAGCGTCGGGCCGCCGCCGTCGCTCATCAGGAACGCGAAGTTGTGGCCGGCGTCGATGCACTCGCATGCGCGGCGGTTCTGATCGTCCGAGAAGAACAACCCGAACATGATGCGGATGAACGCGCGCATGAACGGCTTGAACAGGTGATGAAACCCTTCGCGGCCGATCTGTTCGAGCAGCGCTTCGGTGAGCGGCGCCTCGTCGTGCCGAAGCGGCGTCGACGCGGACGCATCGGGCAGCACGTCCGGCGTGGACGCGCGCAGCGCGATCACCATCTCGCTGTCGAGCAGCCGCACGGCGGCGGCTTCAACCAGCCGGGCCGCCGCGCGCGGCGGGGTGCCGAGCGTGTCGAGGTTGTCGAGGTGGCGCAGCACCGGATACGCGGCCTGGTCGGCCACGCGCAGCAGCAGCGGCGAGGGCGGCGTGGCGGTCGAAGCGGGAACGGAAAGCGTGGACATGGCAGGGTTCCTGTCAGAAACGCACGCGCACGGCGGCGTCGATACGGGTGCCGAGACCGACCATCCGGTACTCGGACTGGCTGTCGGAGAATGCGCGCGTGACGGCGACGTCGACGCTCACGCGCTTGTTCACGTCGGCGACGACCTGCGCGGTCGCGAGCAGGCCCTTGTCCTGCGGCGAATAGACGCCGCGCAGCGAATACTCGACGCGGCCGATTTTCTTGCCGAGCCGCGCGAACAGGTAGTCGCGCAGGCTGCCGTCGACGCTCACGAAGTTGGCCGTGCCGCCGAGGCCGGCCAGCGCGGCGCCGGGCGCGACGGGCAGCAGCGCGTTGTTCGCCTGCGCCGCGCCGACCATCCTGCGCCACTGGCTCGCGTCGTAACGCGCTTCGTCGTGCGACCACTCGACGATCAGCGACAGGTTGCCGGGCAGCGCGCTCTGCATGCCGACCGCGCTGCGCCACATGATCTGGCGATCGTTGCGGCGATCGACGGCGTCGTACGCAGCCGCCGAATCGAGCGGCGTGCCGTTCGCGATGAACGCGGGCAGCGGCCGCGTCGTGCCGCGTTCGAGCCAGGCGCCCGCATAGACGGTGTTCGAGCGCGCGACGTCGAACGACAGCGTCGCGCCGGCGCCGCCGCGGCCCGCGTGACGGCCGGCGAGCAGGGCGGCCGAGCCACCCGACCAGTTGTATGCGCCGCGCACGAGCTGCGTCGCGCCTTCGACGTCGCGGTTGTCGACGTCGTTGCGCAGCGTGCGGTTCTCGCCGGCGATGAACTGCAGCGTGGTCTGCTCGCCGGCCCATTTCGCTTCGACGAGCGGCGTGCCTTCGACGTCGCCGTAGCGGTCGTAGATGTCGGCCGTCGCGGCCCGTTTCTGGAAGAAGCCGAGCGGGAAGAACGCCTGCGACGTGTCGAGCGCGTCGATCCGCTTGCCGGCCGTGAGCGTGATGCCGTTGTCGAACGCGTAGCGCACGCCGGCTTCGTTGAAGCGGCTCGCTTGCGCGCCGAGCGAATGATTGCCGGCGACGACGCGCGCATTCGCGAACAGGTTCTCGCCGTCGATGCGTGCGAGCAGGCCGGCTTCCTGCAGATTGCGCGGCGAGTCGCCGATCAGGCGGCCGAGCAGCGCGCGGCCGTCCATGCTGTCGACGGAGCGCGCGTAGCCGATGCCGTTGAGCGTGCCGAGCTGGTCCATCAGCGATTCTCCGTGCGCGAGCGTGCAGCCGAGCGCGAGCGGAATGGCGAGCGCGATACCCGGCCAGTTGCGGCTGGCCCGGCCGGACGACGAACGGAGGCAATCACGATGAGCGTCGGCATCGGCGTCGTACTCACTGGCCATCGGCGAGCGTGTCGGGGTTGAACCAGCCCGACGGAATCTTGCGCGGCTGGCCGTCGAGGATGTCGACGACGCTCGCGCGCTGCTTCTCGACCTCGTTGCGATACGTGATCTTGCGGATCACCTTGCGGCCGTTCGCGTCGACCGGCGCGGAAAAATCCGCGCTGCGAAACAGCAGGCCGCTCGCGAGGAAGAACTGCGCGCGCACCGGCACGTCGGTATCGGGCGTGACCCACAGCTTGATCGTCGGGTACACGTTGTCGGGGTCGGTCGCGGTCAGGTCGAGCTCGGTGGCCGGCTTGCCGTCGATCGGCGTCGTGCCTGGGGCTGCCGTCGCGCGATAGCTGTCCGCCCAGTGCGTGCGCGTGATGTCGCTGATCACGACTTCGCCTTGCAGTCGCTGCATCCCGTTGATGCGCACCGCGCTGCGCGTGTTCGGCACGTAGAACCAGTGCCCGCGCGTGGTCGCGAGGTATTTCTGGCCGTCGTTCTCGCCGCTGCGCGTGAGCGCGAGCGTGTCGCCGTTGCCGCGCGTGTAGACGAGATAGCGGGTCGCGTCGCCGGATTGTCCGCCGACCTCGTTGGTGATCCGGATGTTCGTCTGCGTATCGGCGGCCGTGCTGCGGTAAGCGTCGGCGCGGGCGAGCATGGTCTGGGCCGTCGGCACGTCGGCTGCGAGGGCGGCGAGCGGCGCGCACGCGACGAGCGCGGCGAACGTAACGCGAATGCGATTCATGGGGCGAGTCCTTCGAGGATGTTGCGTTTCGCGAGCCCGAGCGTCGCGAGCAGCGCCGCGGCCACGCCGAGCACGACGAACGCGGCTTCGACGGCGGCCACGGCCACGGGCGACACGGTGAATTCGAGCAGGATCGGTTTCACGCGACCGGGCGGCGCGGGCAGGTGGATCTGCGCGTGATTGAGCGCGACCATCGTCAGCAGCGCGAGCGCGATGCCGGCGGCCGCGCCGAGCAGGCCGAGCAGCGCGGTTTCCTGGATCAGCACGCCGCGCACGGTGGCGGCCGGCACGCCGAGCGCGCGCAGCGTCGAGATCTCGCGGCGCCGCTCGACGATGCTCATCAGGATCCAGTTGCTCATCGACAGCAGGATCGTCACGCAAAGGATGGCGCCGAATACCGAGAACTGGTTCTTGTACAGCGCGACGACCTGATGATAGAGCGACACGAGCTGGTCCCAGGTCCGCACGTCGAGCGTCGGCAGCGCGGCGCGCAGCGTCGCGGCGGCGGCCGGCGTATGCGCGGTATTCGACAGGAACACCGCGATGCGCGACGCGCGGTCGGTGCGCAGCAGCGCCTGCGCGGCCGTGAACGTCACGTCGACGATCCGTTCGTCGACGTCCTTGTTGCCGGTGCTCATCACCCCGACGATCTGCGCGTCGGTCGCGTTGATGCCGCCGTGCGCGGTCGACGCCATCAGTTGCACGACCGAGCCGACGTGCACGCCGAGCTTGCGCGCGAGTTCGGCGCCGACGACGACTTCGGTGCCCGCATGCGTCGGCGACAGATAGCGGCCCGACAGCACCGTGTGATAGTCGAAGAAGCCGGCCGGCTCGCGGTTCGGCTCGATCCCTTCGCCGACGAAGCCGTAGCTCAGATCGCCGTTCGACACGAGCCCGTCGAAGTCGATGCCGCGCGCGGTCGTCGCGACGCCGGGCAGCGCGGCGATCGCGCGCGTCGCGGCAGCCTGCTCGTCGGCGGTCAGCCCGTACTGCAGCGGCCGTTCGCCGATCAGGTCGAGATAGCCGCGATGCAACACCTGCACATGGCCGACGCCGCTGTCGATCGACCCTTCGCGCACCGCGTCGAACGTCGCGATCACGTAGCCGAGCGCGAGGCTCGACGCGAACGCGGCGACGCCGATCATCGCCATCGTCAGCACGGTGCGGCGCCGGTTGCGCCAGAGGTTACGCCACGCAAACGTCGACCAGTTCACGATTCACTCCCGGTACGCCGTCGCGCATCTCGATGCGGCGCGGCAGGTGCGCGCACAAACGATCGTCGTGCGACGCAATCAGAAAGGCGGTGCCCAGCGTGCGGTTGGTGTCGAGGATCAGCTCGGCGACCGCCCGCGCGTTGGCGCTGTCGAGGCTCGCGGTCGGCTCGTCCGCGATCACGATCGCCGGCTCCTTGGCGAGCGCGCGGGCCAGCGCGACACGCTGCTGTTCGCCGCCCGACAGCTCGCCGGGGCGGTGTCGTTCGCGCGCGGCGAGCCCCACCGCGTCGAGCATCGCGCGAGCGCGTTCGCGCCGCGTGCGCGGCGTGCCCCACGCGAAGCAGCCGAGTTCGACGTTCTCGAGCGCCGACATCACCGGAATCAGGTTGAATTGCTGGAACACGAAGCCGATGCGCTCGCGGCGAATCCGTTCGAGCGTGTCCGGCGCGTCGTCGATCCGGTGGCCTTCGAGCCAGCGTTCGCCGCTGCTCGGCATGTCGAGAAAGCCGGCGAGGTTGAGCAGCGTGCTTTTGCCGCTGCCCGACGGGCCGACGAGCGCGACGACGTCGCGCCGGCCGATGGAGATCGTCGCGCCGCGTACGGCGACGACGCGTCCCGCGCCCTCGTACACGCGGGTGACGTCGCGCAGTTCGAGCACGGGGCCCAGCGACGCGGCCGTCATGCGAACGCTCCCTGGCCCGCTTCGACGGCGGCCGATGCGGGAATCACGGGCAACGCGCCGTTCGCATAGAGATCGCGACACTTCAGGCGCTGCAGCTTGCCGCTCGTCGTGCGCGGCAGCGAGCCGGGCTCGACGAAACACAGATCCTGCGCGGCGAACCCGATGCGCGACGCGAGCAGCTGCTGGCACTCGGACCGCGTTTGCGCCGTGGCGTCGACGGGCCGTGCCTCGATCGCGACGACCAGCCGCTCGGTGCCGGTTTCCGGATCGGGCAGACCGAACGCGATGCACGTGCTCTTGCGCAGCGCGCCGTGCGACGCCAGCGCTTCCTCGATCTCGTGCGGGAAATAGTTGCTGCCGCGAATGATGATCACTTCCTTCTTGCGGCCGAGGATATGCAGCTGGCCGTCCGCGACGTAGCCGATGTCGCCGGTGCGGAACCAGCCGTCGGCCGTCAGCGGCGCGGCGATCGTGCCGTCGTCGGGGTTCAGG
The DNA here is from genome assembly GCF_001522585.2 of Burkholderia sp. NRF60-BP8. Classification (NCBI taxonomy): domain Bacteria; kingdom Pseudomonadati; phylum Pseudomonadota; class Betaproteobacteria; order Burkholderiales; family Burkholderiaceae; genus Burkholderia; species Burkholderia sp. NRF60-BP8. The sequence continues at coordinate 505,091 of NZ_CP013374.1, read as the reverse complement.
TAGCCGAGCATCACCGACGTGCCGCGGATCGCGACTTCGCCGACTGCGCGATTCGGCAGCGCGTGGTCGCCGTCGTCGAGGATGCGGAACGCCATCCCTTCGATCGGCGCGCCCATCGCGAGCACTGTTTCGGTTTCCGTCTCGTGGCCGTCGTTCGCGGCGGCCGGCTGCGCGTCGCGGCGCTCGATCAGCGCGCGCCGGTCGAGCGTGTCGGCGATCACGTACGGTGCGCCGTCGACCGCGCCTTCGTGCCATGCACGGTGCATCGATACCGCGAGCGTCGATTCGGCCATCCCGTAGCACGGTTGCAGCGCCGACGCCGCCAGGCCGTACGGCGCGAACGTCGCGGCGAAATCGCGCAGCGTCGCATCGTCGACGCGTTCGCCGCCGATGAAGATGTTGCGGCACGCGGACAGATCGACGCCGTCCATCGCGGCGGCATTGAAGCGGCGCACGCAGTAGCGCAACGCGAAGGTCGGCACCGACGTCGTCGTCGCGCGCGTCGATGCGATGCGCTTGAGCCAGCCGAGCGGATTCCGGATGAAGCTGTTCGGCTGCATCATCAGCAGCGGGGCGCGGTAGTGGAGATTCGACAGCAGCGTGAGCAGCCCCATGTCGTGATAGAGCGGCAGCCACGACGCGGTGCCGTCGCCGGCTGCGACGTCGAAGCGCACCGACCCGCCGATGCCGAGCACGTTCGCGATCACGTTCTCGTGGCTGAGCACCGCGGCCTTCGGATGCGACGTCGAACCCGACGTGAGCTGGACATGATGCGGATCGCGGCCGCTCTTCGCGCTGATCAGCGCTCGCGTGCCGGCCTCCGCGGCGCTCGACAGCATCGCGAGATCGACGACGCGCGTGGACGCCACGGGAAACGCCGCATCGTGCCAGGCCGCGGCCTGCGCATCCGCGGCAACGACGATACGCGGCCGGTACAACTCGCACGCGACGTCCGCCACCTGCCGTCCGGCCGTTGCACGCCGCGCGGGAACGGGCACGGTGCAGGGCAGCGCGCCCGTCATCACGCAGGCCATCATCGCGACCGCATGCTCGACCGATGCGGGCAGCGCGAGCATCACCAGATCGTTCTCGCGCACACCGAGCTCGCGCAGCGCGCCGGCCTGGCGAAACACCTCTTCCGCGAAGCGCCGGTACGTGATGCTCGCTTCGCGGCCTGCGTCGTCGACGAACGTCATGCGATGCATGGCGCCCGCGACGTCCTCGAGCGATTCGATCAGGCGATGAATGGTGGATGCGTACTTCGTCACGAGGGTTCTCCCCTTGAGGAACACGGCCGCTCGCGCCACGGTGCCGGCGGCGCCGTTCGTCGAGTGAGGAGGATTCTTGCCGGATCGATCCGCTGCGACAAACGGAATCTATGCAGGCTATGCATGAGCGCAGCGCATCCACGAGGGCCGGCGCAGGTTCCTTATCAGCGTGCCCGGACGCGAGGTGACTGGTCGGTCTCATTCGACCGGTCGTCTAGTTCACGATGTGGTTCGCTCATGCGCAGGCGTCATGCAATGCGTTCGGAAAATTCGTTTGTCCGAAGCATCGACTCACAGAAGAATTGCATCCCGGCAGCGCGCCAGCGTCGCCGCGTCATCGTGCCGGGCAGGGTCCGGCTCAAGGAGAGCGTCTTGTCCGTCACCTCATCGCCTGTTGCCCGCTCGAAACCGGTTGCCGACATGAAGAGCCGCCCGAGCGGCGTGGTCTTCTCGCTGAAACTGGCGGTGTACGTCGCGCTCGTCGCGCACGGGATGATGTTCGCGCTGTCGGCGCTCGTGATCGTGAAGATCGTCGGCATCCTGCTGATCGGCGCGATGTATGCGCACGGCGTCGAACTGCAGCACCAGGCGCTGCATTACCAGGGGTTTCGCAGCAAGCGCCTGAACATGGTGTTCGGCGTGCTGCTCGGCATGCCGATGCTCGTGTCGTTCCACGCGTATCAGGACAGCCATCTGCGCCATCACCGGCTGCTCGGCACGCCGGAGAACAAGGAGTTCTTCGACTACGGCGACCAGTACGGCGCGAGCCCCGTCGTCAATGTCGGGCTGTGGGCGTGGCGACTGTCGATGGCCGCGCACTATATCCAGTTCGCGAAGAACGTCGCGAAGCTCGTCGTGCCGGGCGCGCGCTTCGGCGACAACGCGCTCGTGTCGCGTGCGATCCGCCGCGACTACCTGCTGATGGCCACGGCGATCGCGCTGCTCGCCGCGCTGTCGTTCGCGCTGCACACGTGGTTCGCCGTCTGGGTGTGGGTCGTGCCGCTCGTATGCGTCGCGGCGCCCGTGCATGCACTGGTCGAGATGCCCGAGCACTACCGCTGCGACCTGACGAGCACCGACCCGTTTCGCAACACGCGGACGATCGAGAGCAACGCGTTCATGACGTGGTTCACGAACGGCAACAACTATCACGTCGAGCATCACATGATGCCGAGCCTGCCGATCGAGCGGCTGCACGACCTGCATGGCGCGATCGCGCCGCGCATCCGCTATTACCACCGCACCTATCGGCAGTTCTACTACGCATTGCTGCGCGGCCGGCTGTCGCCGCGCTCGGTGGACGACGATCGGGACGACCGCGAGCCCGATGCCGAAGCGGTCGCGCCCGCATCCACGCAATCGGCGTGATTACCGGCGCCGAATGCGTTGCGACGACGATGACGACGATGCTCTATCCGGAACTTTTCAGGTCGCTCGAGGCCGTCCGCTGGGACATGGAGAAGGACATTCCGTGGGACAGGTTCGACGCTTCGCTGCTCACCGACGAGCAGGCGAAGACGATCAAGATGAACGCGATCACCGAATGGTCGGCGCTGCCCGCGACGGAAATGTTCCTGCGCGACAACCAGCACGACAGCGACTTTTCCGCGTTCATGAGCGTGTGGTTCTTCGAGGAGCAGAAGCATTCGCTGGTGCTGATGGAATACCTGCGCCGCTTCAAGCCGGAGATGGTGCCGACCGAAGAGGAACTGCACGCGGTGCGCTTCCAGTTCGATCCGGCGCCGCCGCTCGAGACGCTGATGCTGCACTTCTGCGGCGAGATCCGCCTGAACCACTGGTACCGGTGCGCGGCCGACTGGCACACCGAGCCCGTCATCAAGCAGATCTACGAAACGATTTCGCGCGACGAAGCGCGTCATGGCGGCGCGTACCTGCGCTACATGAAGAAGGCGCTGAACAACTGCGGCGACGTCGCGCGTGCCGCATTCGCGAAGATCGGCGTGCTGATGGCGTCGGCGCGCCGCACCGAGAAGCCGCTGCACCCGACCAACCTGCACGTGAACCAGGCGCTGTTCCCGCGCGACACGGTGCAGTCGCGCTTGCCGGATCCGGAATGGCTGGAGCGCTGGCTCGACGAGCAGATCCGTTTCGACGGCGAGTGGGAGAAGAAGGTCGTCGAGCGGATCCTGCACAACCTGTCGATCCTGTTCGAGCGCACGTTCGCGACCGCGCAGGAGCTGAACCGCTACCGCCGCGAAGTGACGGCGCGGGTAAGTGGCGCGGTGGACAGCCCGTAGCGGATCGATACATCCGGCTGTCGCGCGGTGCCGGCCGGATGCCGGCCGACCGGCGAACGCGCCGACGCCGACCGGCGCTGCCGGCCGGCGAATTATTCATTTCCGGAAATAATCGCTTCATCGGTTTATGAAACCGTATGGAAAGCTTGAATTTCATGCGTTTAGTATTTTTTAATAAACGCCTAATTCCGGATTTAATGGGATTTTCCGTGTCTGTTGCAGACAGTTTGTTTTTCGCAATCCGGAAAATAAAATGGAAAAGTCGGCAAATTGAAATTGAATTGTAGGCATTGTGTTTCGCCTCCGTCTATGCGGATAAAGCGCTGCGATAGCGGCGAATTTGGCTGGAAACCGGTTGTTTCTACGGGAATTTATCGAACCTGTCGAGCCCTCGATTCGTTCGCATATTAATTTACAAAATCACAACCGGATAATGTTCGTGTAAGCGTACTGATGCGATGAAAATCGATAGATAAATACAAGTGTCACGATTGAAAATAAGAATGATATGCATCCATGCTTCAATATAAAATCGTTTCCGAATCCAAATAGGAGAGACGAGTCAGGGAGACGAACGGCAACTTGCCTGTCGATGGGTGCAACTTTGAGGCGGCGGTATGGCTAATGTGAGATTGGCAAAGCGATTGAGAAGTCTGCCTTCGCTGGATTTCCTGAGAGGCTTCGAATGCGCGGCGCGTCATTTGAGCTTCACGCGTGCGGGGCAGGAATTGAACGTCACGCAATCGGCCGTGAGTCGGCAGGTCAAGGCGCTCGAAGAGCAGCTTCGGATCGAGCTTTTCCATCGGCACATTCGTTCGCTGACGCTGACCGACAAGGGGCGCGAGCTGTACGACGCGATCTCGTTCGCGTTGTCCGACCTGGAATCGGTGGTCGGCAAGCTGTCGTCGAGTGTCGGCCAGCGCGCCATCTCGTTGTCGACCACCGTCTCGTTCGCCGCGCTGTGGCTGATTCCGCGCCTCGGTTCATTCCGCGCCAGCTATCCGGACATCGACGTGCGCGTGTCGGCAACGAGCGAAATTGAAGATCTTAAACGCAAACGTTTGCACCTGGCCGTGCGCTATGCGAGCCCGTATACGTCGACCGACGATACGGAGGTGCTGTTTCGCGAGCGTGTCGTGGCGGTGTGCAGCCCGAGCCTGATGACGGCGGCGGGCGACGCCGCGTCGATGAAGCCGGCCGACCTCGACAAGCACGTGCTGCTGCATCTCGACGACCCGCGCGGCGAATGGCCGTGGCACGGATGGAGCCATTTGCTGAAGGAGCTCGGCGTGCCGCGGCTGCGGCCGGCCGGCGCGCTGCACTTCAGCCAGTACGACCAACTGGTCCAGGCCGCGGTCGACGGGCACGGCATCGCGATCGGAAGGCGGCCGCTGGTCGACGGGCTGTTGAAGCAGGGGCGGCTCGTCGAGCTGTTCCCGCACTGCACCGTTGCATCGGGCAGCTACGTGCTCGTGCAGAACCCCGATGCGTGCAACGAATTCGACATCGCGGTGCTGACCAACTGGTTGCTCGAACAAGCGTGTCACCCGCTCGCGACGGAGCAGGACACCGCCGGCAGCAACGTGGTGCCGATGTATCGCGTCGGATGACGAACGCGGCGCGCGACAGCGCCGTGCGCGCCGTCATGCGCGGTACCTGCACCTGTGCGATGATGCGCCGCTTCGCGTTCGTCGCAGAACGCCGCCGACCGCGGCGCCCGTTTCCGGGCCACCGCCGAGTCCTGACATTCCGGAGACAGCATGCCCGCACACAGCATCCAGCGCAGTACCCTGCATTACCACGATCACGGCGCCGGTTTTCCGGTGCTGCTCGGGCACAGCTATCTGTGGGACGCGACGATGTGGGCGCCGCAGATCGACGCGCTGTCGCGCAAGTATCGCGTGATCGTGCCGGACCTGTGGGGGCACGGCGAATCGGGCGCGCTGCCGGACGGCACGCACACGCTCGACGATCTCGCCGCGCACGCGAGCGCGCTGCTCGACGCGCTGGACATCGAACAGTGCGCGATCGTCGGGCTCAGCGTCGGCGGCATGTGGGGCGCACGGCTCGCGTTGCGCGAGCCGCAGCGCGTGCGCTCGCTCGTGATCATGGACGCGTCGCTCGAGGCCGAGCCCGATGCGACGCGTACGCGCTATTTCGGGATGCTCGATGCGATCGAGGCCGCGGGCCGCATCGCGCCGCCGCTGCTCGACGCGATCGTGCCGCTGTTCTTCCGCCCGGACGTCGATCTCGACGGCCCGGTGCCGACGGCGTTTCGCCATGCGCTCGCGAACCTGCCCGCCGACCGGCTGCGGCAATCGATCGCGCCGCTCGGCCGGCTGATCTTCGGCCGGCCCGACACGCTGCCGGCGCTCGCCGAACTCGATGCCGCACACACGCTGCTGATGTGCGGCGCGGGCGACATGGCGCGCCCGCCGTCGGAAACCGTGAAGATGGCGAGCGTGATCGGCTGCGCGCATGCGCTGGTGCCCGACGCCGGCCATATCTCGAACCTGGAGAATCCCGCGTTCGTCACGCGCACGCTGCTCGACTGGTTCGACGCGCAGCAACTGCCGTCGAACTGACGGTCACGCGAACGGCGACGCGCGCAGGCCGCGCGGCGTCGCATCGACTCGCGTCATGCGCGCTCGCCGACCGGCGTGAACTTCCGGTCGCGCACCCGCGCTTCGTCGGCACCGCTGCGCACGAGGCTCAGCGCTTCCGCGCGGCTCGCCACGCACGGCCCGGAGCCGGGCAGCGGCTGGCGCGCAGTCTCGCGCAGCGCGAGCACCGACACGATGCCGATGAACGACGCGCCCATCAGGTAGTACGCGGGCATCATCAGGTCGCCGGTGCGATCGACCAGCCATGCGGCGACGAGCGGCGTCGTGCCGCCGAACAGCGACACCGACACGTTGAAGCCGATCGCGAGCGCGCCGTAGCGAATGCGCGTCGGAAAGAGGGCAGGCAGCGCCGACGGCATCACGCCCGTGAACGTCGACAGCAGGACGCCGTAGATCAGCATCCCGCCGAAGATCGGCAGCATGCCGCCGGTGCGGATCAGCATCAGCGCCGGCACCGACAGCGCAAGCAGGCCCACGCAGCCGGCCATCATCACCGGCTTGCGGCCGACCTTGTCCGACAGGTGCCCGGCGTACAGCGTCATCGGCATCATCAGCACCATCACGAGCAGCACCATGAAGAGCCCGTGCGATTCGCGAACGTGCAGCGTCGCCGACAGGTAGCTCGGCAGGTACGACAGCGCCATGTAGTCGGTCACGTTGAAGATCAGCACGAGGCCGACGCATTGCAGCAGCGGCCTCCACTGTTCGACGAGCAGCGTCGCGAAGCGCTGCTTCGGCCGCGCGCGTTCGTCCGCCTCGCGTGCTTCGGCCTCCTTCCTGAATGCCGGGGTTTCCTCGAGCTTGAGCCGCACGTAGAGGCCCACGAGGCCGAGCGGGCCGGCGATGAAGAACGGCACGCGCCAGCCCCACGACAGCAGCGCGTCCTCCGACAGCGTGGCCGTCAACAGCGCGACCGTGGCCGCGCCGAGCGTATAGCCGATCAACGTGCCGAATTCGAGGAAGCTGCCCATGAAGCCGCGGCGCTTGTCGGTCGAGAACTCGGCGATGAAGGTGGCGGCGCCGCCGTACTCGCCGCCGGTGGAGAAGCCCTGCACGAGGCGGGCGACGAGCAGCAGCACGGGCGCCATGATGCCGATGGACGCGTAGCTGGGGATCAGGCCGATCGCGAAGGTGCCGACGGCCATCATGATCATCGTGGCGGCGAGCACGCGCTGGCGGCCGATGCGGTCGCCGAGCGGGCCGAACACCATGCCGCCGAGCGGACGCACGAGGAACGCGGCCGCGAACGTGCCGAAGGTGGCGAGCAACTGCGCGGACGGGCTGCTGGACGGGAAGAACACCTTGCCGAGCGTGACGGCGATATAGCTGTAGACGCCGAAGTCGAACCATTCCATCGCATTGCCGAACGCCATGGCGCCGACCGCGCGCTTGAGGACGGCAGGGTCGACGATCGTGATGTCGTCCAGCTTGACGGACTGGCGCGAAGACCGGGCTTTCGCGGAGTGCGCTTGCGACGGGCTCAATGAACTCTCCTGGAATTGCCTTGGCAACCGGCCGGCGGGAATGCGGCGGGGTCGTGCGGACCGACGGACAGCGAAGGCGGATGTCTCGGGGATGCCTCGATGCCGGTGGCGTGACGCGCGCAGCGGACGACACCGGGCAGGTGTGTTGTGCGAACCAGTTTAGAGAAACGGGTGCGAGCGGCTATCGGTCATGCGCCCGGAAACCGGTGGTAAACGACACGCCGGAGGCGCGGCGTCGAGGGCGCCCCATCGGTCGCACGCGCGCCGGGGGCGGTCGTCTCGCCAGTCATTTCGCCATTCGCCGGCGCGCGGATACCAGCAATGCGACGAACGCCGCTTCGTCCGCCCGCAGGCCGCGCGGCGTTCGCCGGACCGCGAGCGCGGCGAGCGTGCCCGCCTCGAACGCATCGAGCACGGCCGGGTGGATGTAGCAGCGCCGGCACACGGCCGGCGTGTTGCGCAGCAGGTCGGCCACCGCGCGCACGGTCTCGACGATCTGCTTGCGGGCATGCGTGACGCCGCGGTGCTCCACGCGGCGCAGCAATGCGAGCGCGTGCACGCTGCCGGCCCAGGTCCGGTAATCCTTCGCGGTGAAATCGGCGCCGCCGGCCTCGCGCAGATAGTCGTTCACGTCGGACGACCCGACCGGATGGCGGACGCCGTCGTCGTCCACATACTGGAACAGCTCGTGGCCGGGCAGCTCCGCGCAGCGCCGCACGATGCGCGCGACCCGCGCGTCGTCGACCGTCACGTCGTGCTCGATCCCGCTCTTGCCGGCGAAGCGCAGCCGCACCTGGCCGGGCTGGATCTTCAAATGGCGCTTGCGCAGCGTCGTCAGCCCGTACGAGCCGTTTTCGCGCGCATATTCCGCGTTGCCGATCCGCGCGAGCGTCGTATCGAGCAAGCGGACGATCGTCGCCACGACCTTGTCGCGCGGCATGCCCGGCAATGCCAGATCGCGCGCGACGCGCGCGCGGATGCGCGGCAGCGCCCGCGCGAACGCGGCCATCCGCGCGTACTTGTTCGCGTCGCGGGTCGCGCGCCACTGCGGGTGATAGCGATACTGCTTGCGGCCGCGCGCGTCGCGGCCCGTTGCCTGCAGATGGCCGAGGGGGTCCATGCAAATCCAGACGTCGGTGTACGCGGGCGGAATCGCGAGCGCGTCGATGCGGGCGATTTCGTCGGCATCGCGAACCCGCACGCCGTCCGGCCCGTAATACGCGAAGCCGTTGCGAAGCCGCCGGCGCGTGTAGCCCGGGCGGCGGTCGTCGACATGGCGCAGCGCCGCGACGGCGCTCGAAGCGGGCTGCTTCATGTCGACGACCGCCGGCCGGCGGCGACGTCGGTGCGCGGCGACCCGCGCTCATGGGCGGCGATCATGCTCGTCTCCTTTCGGTTCGCGTGAAGAGCGGGCGCCCGGCATGGGGTGCGAACCGCCAGCGCGACGGAGCAAGAACCGTGCGCCGCACGCGCGCGGCCGATCCGGGGTTAGGTGTTTATACGTATGCCGATTCCGGTATCGCCTCAATCCAATATTTCATTGGAAGGTTATCGGACTTGTTCCTAGACTGATGCGGGGCTTGTATACCGCGCCGACCGGACACGCCGGCCGGCGCCGCCCGATCCGCGCCAGCGCCACGTAGAAACACAACAGCGCCGCGGCACACAACGACATCATCGGAGACGGACCATGACATTCATCAGGAAGCTGGCGGCCACCGCGATCGTCGCGGCGACGGCGGTGTTGGCCACCGGCGCGCACGCGCAGCAAAAGCCGATCACGCTCGGGTTCTCGCAGGTCGGCGCCGAAAGCGCATGGCGCACCGCGAACACCGTATCGGTGAAGAGCGCGGCGAAGGACGCCGGCATCAACCTGAAGTTTTCCGACGCGCAGCAGAAGCAGGAGAACCAGATTCGCGCGATCCGCTCGTTCATCGCGCAGAAGGTCGACGTGATCGCGTTCTCGCCGGTCGTCGAATCGGGCTGGGAGCCGGTGCTGACCGAAGCGAAGGCCGCGCATATCCCGGTGATCCTGACCGACCGCGCGGTCGACGTGAAGGACCCGTCGCTGTACGTGACGATGATCGGCTCCGACTTTCTCGAGGAAGGGCGGCGCGCCGGCCACTGGATGGAAGAGCGTTACAAGAACGACGCGGGCCCGATCAACATCGTCGAGCTGCAGGGCACGGTCGGCTCCGCGCCGGCCAACGACCGCCGCGCGGGCCTGCTCGAAGTGATCAGGAACAACCCGAAATTCAAGGTGATCGCGTCGCAGAGCGGCGACTTCACGCTCGCCGGCGGCAAGCAGGTGATGGAAGCGTTCGCGAAGACCTACGGCAAGCAGATCAACGTCGTCTACGCGCACAACGACGACATGGCGCTCGGCGCGATCCAGGCGATGGAAGAGGCCGGGATCAAGCCCGGCAAGGACGTGAGCGTCGTGTCGTTCGACGCGACCAAGGGCGGCTTCCAGGCGATGATCGCGGGCAAGATCAACGTCGACGTCGAATGCAGTCCGCTGCTCGGCCCGCAACTGATGAGCGCGGTGAAGGACGTCGTCGCCGGCAAGCAGTTGCCCAAGCGCATCGTGACCAACGAGACGGTGTTCCCGATGAATGTCGCGGCGCAGGTGCTGCCGACCCGCAAGTACTGACCTGTCCGCACGGGCGGCGGCCTGACGGCCGCCGTCCGGCGACGCTTCGACGGAGGATGCATGGAGAGTGCGCCGGTGGTCGAGATGATCGGCATCGACAAGTCGTTTCCGGGCGTCAGCGCGCTGCAGCGCGTGGACTTCCGGCTGTTTCCGGGCGAGATCCACGCGCTGATGGGCCAGAACGGCGCGGGCAAGTCGACGCTGATCAACGTGCTCACCGGCGTGCATGCGCACGATGCGGGCGAGATTCGCGTCGGCGGCCGGCCCGTGCGCTTTGCCGCGCCGCGCGAGGCCGAGGCGGCCGGCATTCAGACGCTGTATCAGGAAGTGAACCTGTGCGCGAACCTGTCGGTCGCGGAGAACATCTTCGCGGGCCGGCAGCCGATGCGGCGCGGCGCGATCGACTGGAACACGATCCATGCGCGCGCGCGGGCGGCGCTTGCCGAACTCGACCTGTCGCTCGACGTCACGCGCTCGCTCGACGCGTATCCGATCGCGGTGCAGCAGATGGTCGCGATCGCGCGTGCGGTGTCGGTCGACGCGCGCGTGCTGATTCTCGACGAGCCGACCTCGAGCCTCGACGACGGCGAGGTCGCGCGGTTGTTCGACGTGTTGCGCCGGCTGAAGGCGTCGGGCATCGCGATTCTGTTCGTCACGCATTTTCTCGAGCAGACCTATGCGGTGTCCGACCGAATCACCGTGATGCGCAACGGCGAGCGCGAAGGCGAGTACCTCGCGCGCGACCTACCGGTCGACGCGCTGGTCGCGAAGATGACCGGCCGCGAGCGCATGTCCGACACGCTGCAGGCCGGCGCGGCTGCGGTCGAGCGCACCGCCGCGACCGCCGCGCCGTTCCTGTCGATGCAGCAGGTCGGCCGGCGCGGGATGATGAGCGCGCTCGATCTCGACGTGCGCCCCGGCGAGATCGTCGGGCTGGCCGGACTGCTCGGCTCGGGCCGCACCGAAACCGCGCAGCTGGCGTTCGCCGCGGCGCGCCCGGATACCGGCGCGATCGAGATCGACGGCGCGCGCAAGCGGCTCGCGTCGCCGCACGATGCGGTGCGCAACGGCATCGCGTACTGCCCGGAAGACCGCAAGAAGGAGGGCATCGTCGCCGCGCTGTCGATCCGCGAGAACATCGTCCTCGCGCTGCAGGCGCGGCGCGGCTGGTGGCGGCTGATCGGGCGCGCGCGCCAGCGCGAGATCGCCGACACGTATATCGCCCGGCTCGGCATCAAGGCGCGCGACGCGGAGCAGCCGATCGGGCTGCTGTCGGGCGGCAACCAGCAGAAGGTGCTGCTCGCGCGCTGGCTCGCGACGGACCCGAAGCTGCTGATTCTCGACGAGCCGACGCGCGGCATCGACGTCGCCGCGAAGTTCGACATCATGGAGCGCGTGCTCGCGCTGTGCGCGCAGGGGCTCGCGATCCTGTTCATCTCGTCGGAGATCGGCGAGGTCGTGCGGGTGAGCCACCGGATCGCTGTGCTGCGCGACCGGCGCAAGGTCGCGGAGCTGTCCGGCGCCGACGCATCCGAGGAGCGGGTTTACCGGTTGATCGCGGGAGGCCAGTCATGACGTGGTTACGCACGCTGTTTCGTCATTCGCTCGCGTGGCCGGTGCTGACGCTCGCGCTGCTGTTCGCGCTGGACGTCGCGCATCGTCCGGGCTTCCTGTCGATCGCGCTGCTCGACGGCCATCTGTTCGGCGCGCCGATCGACATCCTGAACCGCGCGGCGCCGCTCGTGATCGTGTCGCTCGGGATGACGCTCGTGATCGCGACGCGCGGGATCGACATCTCGGTCGGCGCGATCGTCGCGATCGCCGGCGCGGCGGCCGCGACCGTGCTGGAGGCCGACCCGTCGCGGGTCGGCGCGGCGCTGGCCGCCGCGCTCGGCGTCGGGCTGCTGGCCGGTGCGTGGAACGGGCTGCTCGTCGCGTTCGTCGGGATGCAGCCGATCATCGCGACGCTGATCCTGATGGTGGCCGGGCGCGGCGTCGCGCAACTGCTGACGGGCGGCCAGATCATCCCGATCGGCGCGCCGGGCTACCTCGCGCTCGGCGGCGGCTATCTCGCGACCGTGCCGTGCGCGGTGTGGATCGCGCTCGCGACGATCGGCGCGACCGCGCTGCTGGTGAACCGCACGGCGCTCGGGCTGTTCATTCGCGCGATCGGCGTGAATCCGGTCGCGACGCGGCTCGTCGGGCTGCGCTCGGGCGCGGTCGTGTTCGGCGTGTATCTGTGCTCGGGCGTGATGTCGGCGCTCGCGGGCATCCTCGCGAGCTCGAACGTGCGCAGCGCCGACGGCAACAACGCGGGGCTGCTGCTCGAACTCGACGCGATCCTCGCGGTCACGCTCGGCGGCACGTCGCTGCTCGGCGGCCGCTTCAGTCTCGCGGGCTCCGTGCTCGGCGCGCTGATCATCCAGACGCTCACCTACACGACCTATTCGATCGGCGTGCCGCCGGAGGCGACGCTCGTCGTCAAGGCGGTCGTCGTGATCGTCGTGACGCTGATCCAGTCGGACGCGGCGCGTGCGCTGCTCGTCCGGCATGCGTCGCGGCTGCTGCCTTCCGCGCGATCGCGCACCACCCCCACCGGAGCAACGCCGCGATGAATCGTTTCCTTGGCCGGCTCGCCGATCCGCGCACGTTGCCGATCGTCGTGACGATCGTGCTGTTCGTCGCGCTGTTCGGCTTCGGGTCCGTGATGTACACGGGTTTTTTCTCGATGCAGGTGCTGACCGGGCTGCTCGTCGACAATGCCTTCCTGCTGATCGTCGCGATCGGGATGACGTTCGTGATCGTGTCGGGCGGCATCGACCTGTCGGTCGGCTCGGTCGTTGCGCTGACAACGATCTTCTGCGCGGTCGGCGCCGAACGGCTGCACTGGCCCGTGTGGGCGATCGTGCCGCTCGCGCTCGCGTTCGGCGCGCTGTACGGCGCGGCGATGGGCGCGCTGATCCACTATTTCCGGTTGCAGCCGTTCATCGTCACGCTCGCCGGGATGTTTCTCGCGCGCGGCGCGTGCTTCCTGATCACGACGCAGTCGATCACGATCAACGAGCCGGCGTTCCATGCGATTGCGGGCATCAGCGTGCCGGTCGGCGGCGGCACGCTGAGCGCCGGTGCGCTGATCGCGCTCGCGACGCTGGCCGTCGCGATCTACGTCGCGCATTTCACGCGCTTCGGCCGCAACGTCTATGCGGTCGGCGGCAACGAACGTTCGGCATTGCTGATGGGCTTGCCGGTCGCGCGCACGAAGATCGGCGTCTACGCGCTGAGCGGCTTCTGTTCGGCGCTCGGCGGCGTGGTGTTCACGCTGTACGTGCTGTCGGGCTACGGGCTGCAGGCGCAGGGAATGGAGCTCGACGCGATCGCCGCGACCGTGATCGGCGGGACGCTGCTGACGGGCGGCGTGGGCTACGTGATCGGCTCGGTGTTCGGGGTCGGCATCCTCGGCACGATTCAGGTGCTGATCACGTTCGACGGCACGCTGAGCTCGTGGTGGACGCGGATCGTGATCGGCGCGCTGCTGTGCGTGTTCTGCGTGCTGCAGCGGGTCATCGAGCGGCACGCGGCGCGGCGCCGCACCGGCGGCACGGGGCTCGGCGCGCAGCGGCCGACGCATGCGCCCGCGCGGCCGGCGCCGCCCGAAGAGGACATCGCGCTGGTATCGACGATGCGGCGATCGTAGCGGGCCGTTCGGCCGCGCGGGCGAACCGCGGTGGAACGATGCGCGCGGCGCGGCGCCGTCAGGTCGGGCCGGCCGCGTCCGCCTCGGTGTCGAACGGCGTATCGGCGACGCGCGTGCGTTTCAGCGAGTCGGCCAGTTTCTCGATCGCGTGCAGGTCCAGCGCATCGAGGTGCTCGCGCATTTCCTGCACGAACGACGCATGGTCCGGCTCGTCCGCATACTGGCCGAGCCATTCCTCGATATCGGTCAGCCGGCCTTCGCCGGCGAGTACGATCAGCTCGGCGAGCGCATCGGCGGGCGGGCTGCGCATCGCAGGCGCCGCGCCGGCCGGTTCCGCTTCGTCGGCGGGATGAAACCGCCCGACGAGCCCCGACACCGGCGCGAGCGCATGGCCGAGGGCTGGCGCGGCGACCGCGAACGAGAACGTCGTGCCGCTCCCCGGCTGGCTTGCGACGGCCAGCTCGCCGCCCATCGCCGCGACGATGCGCTGCGCGATGAACAGGCCGAGCCCGGTGCCGCCGTTGACCGCCTGCACCTGCTGGTACGCGCGGAAGATGTCGGTGGTCGCGGTGATGTCGATGCCGATGCCCGTATCGGCGACCTCGAACAGCAGGCGCCATGCATCGCCTTCGCGCGACGCGTGAACCGACAGCGTGACCGTGCCGTTGCGCGTGAATTTCGATGCGTTGGACAGCAGGTTCAGCAGCACCTGTTGCAGCCGGATGCCGTCGATCAGCACCGTGCGCGGCAGCGACGTGACGGGCCGGTAGACGAACCGGTTGTCCTGCTGCGCGCACAGCGCGAGCGCGTAGTGGCCGATGTCGTCCAGCAGCCCGGGCAGGTCGGTGCGGTCGGGCGCGACGCCGAGCGGCTGGAGTTCGGCCTTCGTGAACGCGAGCAATTCGTCGATCAGCGCGAGCTGGTAGCGGATGCTGCGGTCGATCGACCGGATCAGCCGCGCCTGGCTGCGCGTCGCGCCTTGCAGCAGCAGCTTCGCATAGCCGTTGATCGTCGACAGCGGCGCGCGCAGGTCGTGGCTGACGTAGCCGAGCGTCTCGATCTTCTGCTGCATGTGCGTTTTCGACTGCTGCAACGCATCGTTGAGCGCGACCGTGCGCCGCGCGACCTCGTCGCGCAGCCGATCCTGCTCGGTGAGCTGCCAGTGTTCGAGCCGCTTGCGTGCCTCGGTGCGCTGACGGCCCACGTGGTGAATCCACGCGGCCAGCACCAGCAGGTGCGTCGCGAGCCCGATGATCGCGATGACGGGGTTCGGATAGACGTCGGACCGGATCCACGACAGCACGGGCGGCAATGCGTCGCGGCCGTCGAGCATGCGGATCAGCATGTTGAACGTCGCGAACGCGACCGCGATCAGCATCACGCGGGCCGTCGGCGTGCGCCGGATCACGAGCATCAGCGCCAGGCTGATGTTCACCATCGCGAGCACGGTGTTCAGCCACAGGCAGAACCACGCGAAGGTCGCCAGATCGCCGAACGCCGCACCGGCTATCCCCACGCATTCGAGCGCGAGAAACGCCACGTACACCGCGCGCATCGGCATCTTCGCCTTCTCGCGATGCGCGACCATCAGGATGAAGGCGATGAAGCACGCGATCGACAGGTACGCGAAGATCGTTTCGCCGCGCGTCGACCACTCGCGCGCGCCGGGCGACAGAAGCATCGCGAGATAGCCGCGGTACGCCGCTTCGAACAGCGCGGTGTTCAGGGCCAGTGCGGCCAGCACGTGGAACACGCCGCTGCGCGAGAAAAAGCCGATCAGCAGCGCACACCACACGAGTGCGAGCAGCCCGCCGAAGAAGCCGAAGTTCCACATCGACGCGTGCAATTCCTGCGCGATCCACGCGTCGCGAGTGAACGCGACCGGCGCAAGGCGCATTTCCTTGCGCGACGTGATGCGGATCAGTACCGGGAGTTGTTCGCCCGCGCGCAGCGTGACGTCGAGGGTCGGGTAGCGCGACGGCGCGTCGCGCGCGTCGCCGCGGTCGGTCGGGAAGCTGCGCTTGAGCGTCCATTGACCGTGCCGGTCGACGTAGAAATCGGCCCGGTCGACGCGCGCGTCGCGAATCGCCAGCACCAGCGCACGCGTGTCGCCGTCGCGGTTGATCAGCGTCGCCTGGACCCACCAGGCCGAGCGCGAAAACGTCACGTTGAATGCAGTGCGGGCCGTGGCGGCTGCACGACGCGACGGCTCGGCGAGCTGGGCGGCGACCGCGTCGACGGACAGCGTCGTGCCGGCGTCTTCGAAAACCGATACGGCTTCGAGTTGCGCGGGATTCGGCGCCGTTGCGGCACGGACCGTCGCGCACGTGACGGCCAGCGCCGCCAGAAGCAGGAGCAACGTGCGACATCCCGCCGCCCATGCCGCGCAGTGCCTATGCATCGCCGTGGCGCCCCCCCGGTGCGGCCGGCGCGTCGACCGCGTGGCGCTGGCGCCGCCAGTCGGACGGCGTGACGCCGAAGCGTTCGCGGAACGCCGTCGCGAAATTGCCGGGGGTGGAAAAGCCGATTTCCTCGGCGATGTCGCCGATCCCCATCGACGTTTCCGACAGGAAATGCATCGCGGCGCGCAGCCGCGTGTCGCGCAGGTACTCGAATACGGTCTGGCCGAGATGGTCGCGGAACGCGCGCGACAGCCGTTTTTCGTGCGTGCCGACCTGCTTCGCGAGCTCCTCGAGGGCCGGCGGATGGCGCAGGTCGCGCAGCAGCACGTCGCTTGCCGCGCGCACGAGCGCCGCGTCGCGGTTGTCGGGCAAGTCGGGCAGGTGCGCGAACGGCTGGCTGCGTCGCACGCGCTTCAGGTGATTGCGGATTCGCGCGATGACTTCCGCCGGTTCGAACGGCTTGACGATGTAGTCGATCGCCCCCGTTTCGAGCCCCGCGATGCGGTCCTCGAGATCGCCGGCGGCCGTCAGGATGATCACCGGAATGGATTGCGTCGACGGGGTGGACGCCAGCAGCCGGCTCGCGGCGAAACCGTCCATGCGCGGCATGCGCACGTCCATCAGGATCAGATCGGGCGCGATGGCCTGCGCACGGTGATAGGCCTGCAGCCCGTCGAACGCGACGCTGATCCGGCACTGCGCGGTGCGCAGGATTTCGGTCAGGAGCCGCAGGTCGTTCGGGCGGTCGTCGACGATGAGGATGTGGGCGCCGGCGAGATCCGGCGTGGTGCGTGGCGACGCCGAGCTGGACAAGCGGGATGACATGGTTGCGAACGCGTTGGGAGGGGAGTGGCCTGTCAGGTCGGAGGCATCGCAATCTGTACGATTGTTGCAAAAAATTATATGTCGGCAACAGCGTCGAAGGTGGGATTCCGTGCGGCGCGTGTGGGCTTGTCGCAGGGGCATCGCAAGGTGCGTGGCTGTGTGGCCCGCTTTCCCGGAAAATGAATCGGAAAAATGTGCCGAATCGATTCGTAAAGTTACAGTCGTTATTTCCGGTTTAATGATTTCATGGATGAAAATGGCCCGTCTGATGAATTGGCGCTTGCGGTGTCGAAATTTGCTGGAGGCCGCGTAAATGAATTATCCAATTCCTTGTCGGTCGACTGAATTCGACGTAATGCCGGTGGGTATTCATGTTTACGGAAAAATCGGATTTCCTGCAAATATGTATGAATGTAAATGCCGTCCGCTACGGAAAAGTATTTTTCCGCTACGGAAAAGGTTTGTTTGGACAAATGTCGGCACACTAGCCCCAGCGCGGCTGGAATCGGTTCTTTGAACGCTTCCCGCTGCCATCGAAATGGCAGTCGCCGCCGATTCTTCGGGTAGCCAATATCCAATGTCACATTGAATAATGGTATTCCCGGATAATGAGATGGCGGTAACAAAAGAATCACGGGCACGAGGGTAATGAAGGCGTCATAATTCGCGGAATTTTTAGATATACAAGATGCGCCGCGAAATGACGAGATGGGGCTAGTTGGTGAGGCATCGGGCGAGGAAAATCGTCAGGAAAATTCGATCGATTAATTCGATGCCGGGGTCGCTCGGCGAGTGGCCGGTTTTTTCCGGAAATCCGGAAAAAACGGTTGCCGGCCGGACGGAAAGGGGTGAGTGACTTCGCGTGCGCCGCCGGGCGTCTGATCGAGCCGGAGGCCGCGCGCGGTGCTCTATCGAATCAGGCGGATACGAAAAATATGAATACGACAAGCATGGCAGGTCGGGGTGTCGGATCGATCGATCCGGCGCCGGCTGTCAGCGTCAGCGATCCGGCGGCGCATGCCGCAAACCCGGGGACAGGATGGCGCCTTTCGCCGCCTGAATGAAAGATGACGGGCCGCCCGCGATGCGGGTCGGCGTCCGTTCATCCAGCGTCCGAGCGACGCTTTTCCGAATGAGACTCGAAGTCGCCCTTCGGCAGGTGCGACGGGGTACGCGCGTGCGGATTCGCGACGCGTCGTGCGGCCTGTCGCCGCCGGGCAGGCGATGTCGACTTCCGTGAATCGATAACCGGCGATCGCCGTCGCGCATCGTGCCGAACGGGCACGCGCGACGGTCGGTCGTGCCGTCGCGATGTGGGTCGAGCGTTTTGCGCAACGCTGTTCGTAGTTTTGATTAGTAATGCGAAGTGAAAAGCGGGGCGTCGCGAGCCGGGCGAAAGCGGAGAAGGTCCGCGCTTCGCCTGGTGCCGCGTTCGCCGTTGCGTCATCCAGCACATGAGAACCGAGGGAACACAAGATGAACAAGTCGTTCAAGTCGATCTGGAACGAAGCATTGGGAGCCTGGGTTGCGGCTTCGGAGCTTGACCGGGCACGCGGCAAGCGTGTGGCGTCGTCGCGGCGCACGGCGGCGCATGCCGCGAGCGCGAGCGGCGCGACGCGTGCGGGCCTGCCTTCGCCGCGACGGCTCGCCATGCTGATGGCGTCCGCATATCTGGCGTTGTTCCATGCGGGCGCCCATGCGCAGTACGCACCGGATGGCGGTACCGCGTCGGGCGGCGTGACGGCGATCTCGATCGGCCTCGGTTCGACCGCCGCGCAACAGAATTCCACCGCGGTGGGCAACCTGTCGACGGCGCAGGGCTTGTCGGCCACGGCGCTGGGCCCGGGTGCGCATGCGATGGCCGACGGTTCGACGGCCGTCGGCATCAACTCGCAAGCGAACGGTGTCAACAGCGTGGCGATGGGCGTGCAGGCGATCGGCTCGGGCCCGTATTCGGTCGCGATCGGGAATTTGTCGAGCGCGACCCAAAGCGGTTCGGTCGCGATGGGCAGCGGCGCCGCGGCGACCGGCGTGTCCGCCGTCGGGTTGGGCAACAACGCGCTGGCATCCGGCCAGTACGCGGCGGCGATGGGGCTCGGTGCCAGCGCGGCGGGCGCGCAGAGCGTCTCGCTCGGCTATGCGTCGCACGCCACGGACACCGGGTCCGTCGCACTCGGCAACCAGTCAACGAGTTCGGGCGCGGCAGGCGTGGCCGTCGGCAGCGGGGCGCTGGCTTCCGGTAATTCCGGCGTCGCGATGGGCGTCAACAGCGGCGCGACGGGCACCTCGTCGATCGCGATCGGCTGGGGCGGCACCGCGGGCGTGCCCGGCTCGGGCACGCAGTCGATCGGCACGAGCTCGATCGCGATGGGCTCGAACACGCGTGCCGGCGCGGACAATGCGGTGGCATTCGGCCTGAACGCCAATGCGTCGGGTCTCAGTTCGATCGCGACGGGCGTGCAGGCGACCGCGACGCAGCAGTTCGCGACCGCGCTCGGCAATCTGGCGCTGGCGACCGGCGTTTCCTCCAGCGCGCTGGGGCCCGGGGCGACGGCGTCGGCGACGAATGCGACGGCGGTCGGCATCAACAGCGTCGCGGCTGCCGGCTCGACCGTCGCGATCGGCGATTCCAACTCGGTTGCCGCAACCGCCGGTGCGGGTTCGATCGCGGGCGGCAACGCGTCGAAGGTGCTCAGCGGCACGGGCGCCGTCGCACTCGGCTTCGGCCAGACGGTGAGCGGCGACGGCGCGGTCGCGATCGGCGATCCGAGCAGCGCGATCGGCACCGGCGCGGTCACGATGGGTTCGAACAACACAGCGAACGGCAACGGCGCGGTGGCGATCGGCAATACCAACAACGCGCAGGGCACGGGTTCGCTGGCGCTGGGCAATACGTCGACCGCGGCGGCGGCGGGAGCGGTCGCGTTCGGCGCATCGGCCGTGGCCAACAACGCAAACGATGTCGCGCTCGGCTCGGGATCGACGACGGCCGCGCCGAATCCGACGGCCAGCGCGGTCATCGGCGGCGTCACGTACAACTTCAACGGCATCAACCCGACCAGCGTCGTCAGCGTCGGCAAGGCGGGCAGCGAGCGCCAGATCACCAACGTCGCGGCCGGGCGCATCGATTCGTCGAGCACGGATGCGATCAACGGCTCGCAACTCGCCGCGACGAACACGGCACTCGATTCGCTGTCGACGTCGACGGCGTCGAGCATCACGTCGCTGTCGACCGGGGTTTCGTCGTTGTCGACGGGCCTCAGTTCGACCAATAGCGCGGTCACGTCGCTGTCCACGTCGACGTCGACGGGCATCGGCTCGCTGTCCACCGGCCTGAGTTCGACCAACAGCGCGGTCACGTCGTTGTCGACTTCGACGTCGACGGGTATCAGCTCGCTGTCCACCGGTCTCAGTTCGACCGACAGCGCGGTCACGTCGTTGTCGACTTCGACGTCGACGGGTATCAGCTCGCTGTCCACCGGTCTCAGTTCGACCGACAGCACGGTGACGTCGCTGTCGACGTCCACGTCGACGGGCCTGTCGTCAGTCAATAGTTCGATCGCGTCGTTGTCCACGTCGACCTCGACGGGTATCGGTTCGCTGTCCACGGGGCTGAGCACGACCGACAGCACGGTGACGTCGCTGTCGACGTCCACGTCGACGGGCCTGTCGTCGGCCAATAGTTCGATCGCGTCGTTGTCCACGTCGACGTCCACGGGCATCGGTTCGCTGTCCACCGGCTTGAGTTCGACCAACAGCGCGGTCACCTCGCTGTCCACGTCGACGTCGACGGTCGTCGGTTCGCTGTCCACCGGCTTGAGTTCGACCAATAGCGCAGTGACGTCGTTGTCCACGTCGACGTCGACGGGCATCAGCTCCCTGTCCACCGGCCTGAGTTCGACCAACAGCACGGTGACGTCGCTGTCGACGTCGACGTCGACGGGCATCAGCTCGCTGTCCACCGGCCTGAGTTCGACGAACAGCAACCTGACGTCGCTGTCCACGTCGACCTCGACGGTCGTCGGCTCGCTGTCCACCGGCCTGAGCTCGACGAACAGCAACCTGACGTCACTGTCCACGTCGACCTCGACGGTCGTCGGCTCGCTGTCCACCGGCTTGAGCTCGACCAACAGCTCGATCACGTCGCTGTCCACGTCGACCTCGACGATCGTCGGTTCGCTGTCCACCGGCCTGAGCTCGACGAACAGCAACCTGACTTCGCTGTCGACTGCCACGTCGACCGGCATGAGCTCGCTGTCCACTGGCCTGAGCTCGATCGCGAACAACAACACGAACCTGGGCAACAGCACGGCCGGCGCGATCGGCGGCGGCGCCACCTACGATCCGACCACCGGCGCGATCTCGGCGCCGTCGTACGTGACGTACAACAGCGACGGCTCCACGACGATCAACAACAACGTCGGCTCCGCGATCGACAACATCAACGCGCACGGCATCAAGTATTTCCATGCGAATTCGACCGCGCCGGACAGCCAGGCGGTAGGCGTCGACAGCGTCGCGATCGGCCCGAACGCGATCTCGAAGGTGGACGGCAGCATCGCGCTCGGCTCGGGTTCGGTGGCCGACCGCGCCGTGGTGCCGTCCTCGGGCATCATCCGCAACGGCACCGCGTCGATCCCGTTCAACACGACCGACCAGACGCTGCTGGGTGCGGTATCGGTCGGCGATGCGACGAACAAGACGTACCGCCAGATCACCAACGTCGCGGACGGCACCGGCCAGCAGGATGCGGTGACGGTGCGGCAATTGACCGGCGCGCTGCAGTCGTTCGCGGTCACGGCCCAGAAGTACTTCCACGCGAACTCGACCGCGGCGGATTCGCTCGCGGTCGGCGCGGAATCGGTCGCGGTGGGACCGACGACGGTCGTCAACGGCGACAACGGCGTGGGCATCGGCAACGGCGCGATCGTCGACCAGACGGCGCCGGGCGGGGTCGCCATCGGGCAGGCGGCGAGTTCCGCGCAGGCCGACGCGATCGCGCTGGGCAGCGGCGCGACGGCGACGGGCGCGCAGTCGGTCGCGCAGGGTGCGAATGCGGTGGCGGTCAGCGTGGGCAGCGTCGCGCTCGGCTCCGGTGCGCACAGCACGGCGACCGATGCGCTCGCGCTCGGCGCCGGCGCATCGGCGACGTTCGCGAACAGCGTGGCGCTCGGCGCCGGTTCGCTGACCACGGTCGGCGCGCTGACGAACTACGTCGCATATGGCCTGAGCAGCCCGCAATCGTCGGCCGGCGAAGTGAACATCGGCAATCGCCAGATCACCGGGCTGGCCGCCGGCAAGAACGGCACCGACGCGGTGAACGTGTCGCAGCTCGATTCGGTCGCGAACCAGTTGACGACGCTGATCGACCAGCGCACGACCAACCTCGGCGGGCAGTACACGACGAACCCGACCGGCGCGAACGTGCCGCCGGGCTCGACCGGGCCGAATTCGTCGGCGGGCGGGTCGGGGGCGGTGGCATCGGGCTCGAACAGCACGGCGGTCGGCAATAGTGCGCTCGCGTCGGGCAACGGCTCCACGGCGATCGGCGTGGGTTCGACGGCATCGGGCAACAACTCGACCGCGCTCGGCACGGGCAGCAACGACGGCGGGCGCTCGAACGTGGTCGCGGTCGGCTCGGCGGATTCGGCGCGTCAGGTCGTGAACGTCGCGGCCGGCACGCAAGGCACCGACGCGGTGAACGTGAACCAGCTGAATGCGGTATCGAACCAGTTCACGCAGTCGCTGAACACGGTCAACAACCAGCTCACGCAGATGCAGCAGCAGATCCAGCAGACCGATTCGATGGCCCGCGAGGGGATCGCCGCGACCGCCGCGATGGCGTCGATCCCGCACATGGACCGCGATTCGAACTTCGCGATGGGGGTCGGCACGGCGACGTTCCAGGGCCAGAAGGCCATGGCGGTCGGCATGCAGGCGCGCATCACGGAGAACCTGAAGGCGACGCTGAACGGCGGTTTCGCCGGCAGCCAGCGCGTCGTCGGCGCGGGCATGCTGTATCAGTGGAAGTGATCGCGCGCAGCGGCTCGTTCCGGCACGCGTTGCCGGGGCGGGCCGCGCCGAACGCAAACGCATGCGCGTGCGGCCGCGCCGCACGCTGCGCCCATCGCATTCTCGGAGTAATCAAGTGAAAAACATCCATCTTGCACTGCTGGCGTCCGTCGTTTCCCTCGCGGCCTGTTCGAGTGCGTCGGGGCCGACGTACAACGCGTACGAACTGCAGTCGCGCAACGGCATCCGCACGTTCCAGGTCGACTGCCACGGCATCCTGTCGACCGCGAAGACCTGCATGAAGGTCGCGACACGCATGTGCGGCAACGAGCCCGTACGCCTCGTCGACACCACCACGCCGTACCGCGACGGCGCCGATCCGCATTCGATCGTGTTCCAGTGCGGCGCGGCGCCCGCACCAGCCGCCGCGGCCGTTGCGCCGGCGCCCGCGCCGGTCGAGAAGGTGAGCTTGACCGGCGATGCGTACTTCGCGACCGACTCGGCCGTGCTGACGCCCGCGGCCACCGCCGCGCTCGACACGCTGCTCAACCAGCAGGCCGACCGGCATTTCTCCCGCGTGGAAGTGGACGGCTATACCGACGCGACCGGTTCCGATGCGCACAATCAGGCGCTGTCGAAGCGCCGGGCGGATGCCGTTACCGCCTACTTGCGCGAACACGGGCTGAAGGCGGATTCGTTTGCCGCGGCCGGTCACGGGGCAGCCAGTCCGGCCGCATCGAACGATACCGCCGAAGGGCGCGCGCGCAATCGTCGCGTGGAAATCTCGCTGCAGAAGTAGGACGCCGTGACCGGGTCGCCGCAAGCGCGGCCGTCGAAGCCGGACGGCTCGCTTGCGGCAAGGATGCCCGGTGCGGACGAAGGCGGCGGGACAGGCCCGGCGCGGCGTGCGCGTGCGGCGGTCGCATGGACGCCGCCCGCACGGCGAGTTGCGCCCGGCCCGCGGACCGTTATCCGCACCAGCCCGCGGATCGGCGTTCAGTGCCTGATCATGCAGACGGCCACGATCTCGTATCCCGGGTCGGCATGCGCGCTCGCGGCTTTCTCCGCTTCGTCGTACGAACTAAAGGATGCGGCATCCTCGATGGCCGGCGCCATGCCGATATCGCCGTCCTCGGCGGTGCACAGGAACTGCTCGCCGGTCTTCACGACGTAGGTGGACATCATGATTCCCTCCAGGGTGTGCAGGGGGAAATTCCAGTCTAGCAGGCACGAAGGAAGTCGGCGGCCGATGCGAGTCCCGGCCGCCATCCGGGGTCGGTTGGTCGATTCGGCTGCTGCGAAGGGCCGGATTCGCGGCCATGGGCCGGCATGGAGCGGCGAGGCGCGCGGCGCGGCCGCGACGCGCGGGAGAGCGGAAAGCCGGGCACAATACGCGCATGCATGCCCCCGATCTCGAACGTCTTGTCGCCGTCACGATGCCCTTCGGAAAATACAAGGGCCGACTCATTGCCGACCTGCCCGGACCTTACCTCAACTGGCTGGCGCGCGAAGGGTTCCCGCGCGGCGAACTCGGCCGACAGCTCGCGCTCATGCACGAGATCGACCATAACGGCTTGCGGCACCTGCTGGAACCGCTGCGCAAACCCGCGTAGCGCGAGCGTCGTGCCCGGTCGGCCGCCCGATTCGGCGAAGGCGGGGCGGCGCGGTCGTGCACTTTCGCGCTCCGGCGACAAATGCCCGGTCATGGCCCGTTCATGGAAAGCTGTATGAATATACAGTATAGTATGCGTCGAACCGGACCGCGCGCAGCATCCCTCGTCGCGGTCCGCGCCGCGCCTGCGGGCATCCGCCGCAGCGTTCCGGCACCGTGAACTCTGGCTAACTCATTCAGACGGGCAGGCAAATTGTCATCCAGCAATCTGATCCGCATTCGCGGAGCACGTCAGCACAACCTCAAGAATCTCGATCTCGACCTGCGCACCGGCGAAATGACGGTCGTGACCGGCCCGTCGGGCTCCGGCAAGTCGAGTCTCGTGTTCGACACGCTGTACGCGGAGGGCCAGCGGCGCTACGTCGAAACCTTCAGCGCGTACGCGCGGCAGTTTCTCGACCGGATGGATCGCCCGCAGGTCGAGCGCGTCGACGGCGTGCCGCCCGCGATCGCGATCGACCAGACCAATCCGGTTCGCAGCTCGCGATCGACCGTCGGCACGATGACCGAGCTGAACGACCACCTGAAGCTGCTGTACGCGCGCGCGGCCGAGCTGTTCGACCGCAAGACCGCGCGGCAGGTGCGGCACGATACGCCGGAGACGATCTACGCGGAACTCGTCGCGCGTACGCAGGCGGGCGATCCGCGCGTCGTCGTCACGTTCCCGGTCGAATTGCCGGAAGCGGTGTCCGACGAGGAAATCGCGCAATGGCTGTCGGCGAGCGGCTACACGCGCGTGCAGGCGCAGCGCGAAATCGCGTCGCCCACCGGGCCGCGCAAGGTGCTCGACGTGGTGGCCGACCGTTTCCGCGTGCAGCAGGCCGACAAGGTACGGGTGGTCGAGGCGATCGAGGCGTCGCTCAAGCGCGGCGCGGGCCGCGTGAACGTGTACGTGCTGGCGCCGGAGGCGGACAACGCGGTCGCCGAGCCGCAGGTGTGGCGCTTCTCCACCGGGTTGCACGATCCCGACAGCGACCTGCGCTACGCGGAGCCGCAAGCGGCGCTGTTCTCGTTCAACTCGGCGTACGGCGCGTGCGAAACCTGTCGCGGCTTCGGCCGCGTGATCGGCGTCGATCTCGGCCTCGTGATTCCCGATGCGCGCAAGACGCTGCGCGGCGGCGCGATCAAGCCGATGCAGACGCCCGCGTGGAAAGAGTGCCAGGACGACCTGATGCGCTACGCGGCGAAGGCCGGCATCCGGCGCGACGTGCCGTGGTCCGAGCTGACGGATGCCGAGCGCGACTGGGTCGTCGACGGTTCGCCGGACTGGAACGGCAAGTGGCAGAGCCAGTGGTACGGCGTGAAGCGCTTCTTCGGCTACCTCGAATCGAAGGCGTACAAGATGCACATCCGCGTGCTGCTGTCGAAATACCGCAGCTACACGCCGTGCGACGTGTGCGGCGGCGCGCGCCTGAAGACGGAATCGCTGCAATGGCGGCTCGGCTCGAAAGAGAATGCCGACAGCGTGCTCGCGCCGGCCGATCGCTTCATGCCGCGCGGCGTCGACTGGAGCCGCGCGCAGCTCGAAGCGCTGCCGGGCCTGACCGTGCACGACCTGATGCTGCTGCCGATCGAGCGCATCCGGCGCTTCTTCGACGAAATCGTCCTGCCGAGCGCGCTGCTCGACGATGCATTGAAGCTGCTGCTCGCCGAAGTGCGCACGCGGCTGAAATACCTGTGCGACGTCGGGCTCGGCTACCTGACGCTCGACCGGCAGAGCCGTACGCTGTCGGGCGGCGAGGTGCAGCGGATCAACCTGACGACCGCGCTCGGCACGTCGCTCACGAAAACCCTGTTCGTGCTCGACGAGCCGAGCATCGGGCTGCATCCGCGCGATCTCACGCGGATCGTCGAGGCGATGCAGCGGCTGCGCGACGCGGGCAACACGCTGGTCGTGGTCGAGCACGATCCGTCGGTGATGCTCGCGGCCGATCGACTGATCGACATGGGCCCCGGCCCGGGCGAACGCGGCGGCACGATCGTGTACGACGGCACGCCGGGCGACATCCGTTCCGCGCACACGCTGACGGGCGAGTATCTCGGCGGCCGCAAGCACGTCGCGCATGCGTCGAACTGGGCGCGCCGTCCAGTCGATGCGAGCACGCCGCGCATCGTGCTCGAAGGCGCGACCGAGCACAACCTGCGCGACGTCACGGTCGAGATTCCGCTGCAGCGGCTCGTGTGCGTGACGGGCGTGTCCGGCTCCGGCAAATCCACGCTGCTGCAGGACGTGCTGTACCCGGCGATGGCGCGACACCACGGCAAGGCGACCGAGTCGCCGGGCGCGTTCCGCCGCCTCACGGGCGCCGACCAGGTCGGCGACGTCGTGTTCGTCGACCAGTCGCCGATCGGCAAGACCACGCGCTCGAACCCGGCGAGCTACGTCGGCGCGTTCGACGAAATCCGCAAGCTGTTCGCGAAGGCGCCGCTCGCGCTGCAGCGCGGCTACGGCGCCGGCACGTTCAGCTTCAACTCGGGCGACGGCCGTTGCCCGACCTGCGGCGGCTCGGGCTTCGAACACATCGAGATGCAGTTCCTGAGCGACGTCTACCTGCGTTGCCCGGACTGCGACGGCAGCCGCTACCGCGCCGAGATTCTCGAAGTGCGCATCGAGCGCGACGGCCGCGCGCTGAACGTCGCCGATGTACTCGACCTGACCGTCAGCGAAGCCGCCGCGTTCTTCGCGACCGATGCCGAGGTGCTGCGCGTGCTGCAGCCGATCGTCGACGTCGGCCTCGAATACGTGAAGCTCGGCCAGCCGGTGCCGACGCTGTCGGGTGGCGAGGCGCAGCGCCTGAAGCTCGCCGGCTTCCTCGCCGAGTCGGCGGCGGCGGCCAACGGCCGCCGGGTCGCGACGGAAGAGGCGCGCATCGCGCGCGCGAAGCTCTTCATGTTCGACGAGCCGACCACCGGGCTGCACTTCGACGACATCGCGAAGCTGATGCAGGCGTTCGGCAAGCTGCTCGCGGCCGGCCATTCGCTGATCGTGATCGAGCACAATCTCGACGTGATCCGCGCGGCCGACTGGCTGATCGATCTCGGCCCGGAAGGCGGCGACGGCGGCGGCCGCGTGCTGTGCGCGGGCACGCCCGACGACGTGAAAGCCTGCGCCGAATCGCATACGGGCGTGGCGCTGCTGCAGTACGACCGCGCGATGGACGGCGCAGCGGCGGCTGCCGACGAAGGCGTGCCGCTGCAGGCCGTGCTGAGCGCGGCGCGTGCGCGCCGTGCGGTCGAGGGCGAGGACGTCGTGCGGATCGTCAACGCGCGCGAGCACAACCTGAAGTCGCTCGACGTCGACATCCCGCACGGCAAGTTCAACGTGATCACCGGCGTGTCGGGGTCCGGCAAGTCGACGCTCGCGTTCGACATCCTGTTCCACGAAGGCCAGCGCCGCTATCTCGAATCGCTGAACGCGTATGCGCGCTCGATCGTGCAGCCGGCCGGCCGCCCCGAGGTCGACGCGGTGTACGGCATTCCGCCGACCGTCGCGATCGAGCAGCGGCTGTCGCGCGGCGGGCGCAAGAGCACGGTCGCGACCACGTCCGAGGTGTGGCATTTCCTGCGGTTGCTGTATGTGAAGCTCGGCCTGCAGCACTGCATCCACGACGGTACGCCGGTCACGTCGCAATCCGTCGAATCGATCGCCGCGCAACTGCTGCGCGATCATCGCGGCGAACACGTCGGGCTGCTCGCGCCGCTCGTCGTCAACCGCAAGGGCGTGTACACGGATCTCGCGAAGTGGGCGAAGGCGCGCGGCAGCACGCATCTGCGCGTCGACGGCGAGTTCGTCACGGTCGACCCGTGGCCGAAGCTCGACCGCTTCCGCGAGCACACGATCGAATTGCCGGTTGCCGATATCGTCGTGTCGCCGGACAACGAAGCCGAGTTGCGGCGCAGGCTCGACGAGACGCTCGAGCTCGGCAAGGGCGTGATGCACCTGCTCGCGCCGCTCGACGGGCTGCACGATGCGATGCGCAACGATCATTCGACCGCCGGGGTCGGCGCGGTCAAGGTGCTGTCGGTCAAGCGCGCGTGCCCGGTGTGCGGCACGAGCTATCCGGAGCTCGACCCTCGGATGTTCTCGTACAACAGCAAGCACGGCTGGTGCACGACTTGCGTCGGTACCGGCGTCACGCTCACGCGCGAGCAGCGCGCCGCGTACGACGACACGGTGCTCGCCGAGGACGGCCGCGGCCGCGAACAGACGCTGCCGTCGGACGAGCAGGAGCCGGAGGGTGTCGGCAACGAGCCGTGCCCGGATTGCGGCGGTACGCGGCTGAACCCGACCGCGCGCGCGGTCACGTTCGATGCGCATCCGATCGTCGAGGTCGCGCAATGGACGGTGTCGGACACGCGCCGCTGGATCGACGCGCTCGAACTCGCCGGGCGCGACGCGCAGATCGCGCGCGACATCGTCAGCGAGATCGGCAGCCGCCTCGCGTTTCTCGAGGAAGTCGGGCTCGGCTATCTGAGCCTCGACCGCGCGGCGCCGAGCCTGTCGGGCGGCGAAGCGCAGCGTATCCGGCTGGCCGCGCAGCTCGGCAGCAATCTGCAGGGCGTCTGCTACGTGCTCGACGAGCCGACGATCGGCCTGCATCCGCGCGACAACCAGATCCTGCTGGACGCATTGCGCAAGCTCGGCGACAAGGGCAATACGCTGGTCGTCGTCGAGCATGACGAGGACACGATCCGCCGCGCGGATCACATCATCGACGTCGGTCCGGGCGCCGGCAAGCGCGGCGGCACGCTGGTCGCGCAAGGCGCGGTCGCCGATCTCGCCGCGCAGGCCGAATCGGTGACGGGCCGCCTGCTCGCGCAGCCGATGCTGCATCCGCTGCAGCCGCGCCGCAGCGTGAGCCTGCCGGGCAAGAAAGGCGGGGCGGCGGTGCCGGAAGCGTGGCTGACCGTGTATGGCGCCAGGTTGCACAACCTGCGCGACGTCACGGTCGGCATTCCGCTCGCGCGGCTCGTCGCGGTGACGGGCGTCAGCGGGTCGGGCAAGTCGACGCTCGCGCGCGACGTGCTGATGACGAACCTGCTCGACGCGGTCGGCCGCTCGGTGCTGTCGTCGCCGGCTACGCGGCGGGCGCGCAAGGCGGCGCAGCAGGACGCACCGGCCGCCGAGCGCCGCTCGAGCGTGCTCGCGCGCAGCGCGCCGCGGCCGTCGCTGAACGTCACGCATGCGTGGCAGGGCTGCGAGTCGCTGAGCGGCTGGGAGCAGATCGATCGCGTGCTCGAAGTCGATCAGACGCCGATCGGCAAGACGCCGCGCTCGTGCCCGGCCACCTACATCGGCGTATGGGACACGATTCGCAAGCTGTTCGCCGATACGCTCGAAGCGCGCGCACGCGGCTATACGGCGTCGCGTTTCTCGTTCAATACCGGCGACGGGCGCTGCCCCGCGTGCGAAGGGCAAGGCGTGCGCACGATCGGCATGAGCTTCCTGCCCGACGTGAAGGTGCCGTGCGACGTGTGCCACGGGCAGCGCTTCAATCCGGAAACGCTCGCCGTCACGTGGCGCGGGCGGAACATCGGCGACGTGCTGACGATGGAGATCGACGAGGCGGTGGAATTTTTCGCGCCGATCTCGAACATCGCGCATCCGCTGCAGTTGATGAAGGACGTCGGGCTAGGCTATCTGACGCTCGGCCAGCCGTCGCCGACGCTGTCCGGCGGCGAAGCGCAGCGCATCAAGCTCGTCACCGAGCTGACGAAGGTGCGCGACGACGTCACGCGACGCGGCCAGAAGGCGCCGCACACGCTGTACGTGCTCGACGAACCGACGGTCGGCCTGCACATGGCGGACGTCGCGAAGCTGATTCGCGTGCTGCACCGGTTGGTGGATGCCGGGCATAGCGTCGTCGTGATCGAGCATGACCTCGACGTGGTCGCGGAAGCCGACTGGATCATCGATCTCGGGCCGGAAGGCGGGGTGGGGGGCGGCACGATCGTCGCGGCGGCGCCGCCGGAAGCGCTCGTGCAGGTGAAGGCAAGCCATACCGGGCAGGCGCTGAAGCCGGTGCTGGCGCGAACGGCTGTCGAAGGCGCCGAAGCGGCGCGGCAGGGCGCGGCGCGAGTCGGCTGAGCGCGCTGCATCCGGCGAGCGGCCCCGGTGCCTGGCGACGCATCGGGGCCGTTCTTGTTTCGTCATGCGTCGCTCATGTCGACGCCGCTCAACTCCCGTTGACGCCGATCGTCTCGATGATGGTTTCCAGTTGCGGGCTCATCGGCAGGTTGAGGCTCAGGCCCGACGGAAGCGGACGCAGGAACCAGCGCTTGTACTGGCGCGCGATCTCGCCGTCGGCGGCCAGCTCCTGGAACGTGCTCTTCACGAGCTGGGCGAGCTGCGGATCGTCCTTGCGGAACATGATTCCGTACGGGTCGTAGGACAGGAAGTCGCCCACCACGTCGTACTGGCCGCCCTTGTTCGCGTTCTCGGCGATCAGCCCGTACAGCAGCACGTCGTCCGTCGCGAACGCGTCGGCGCTGCCGTTCGCGACGAGTGCGAAGCCCTGCGCATGATCCGGCACCACCTGTAGCTGGATCCCGAGCCTGAACCGCTCGTTCAGGTCGCGCAGCGCCTTCTCGTTGGTCGTGCCGGCCGTCACCGCGACCTTCTTCCCCGCGAGATCGCGGAACGAGCGGACCGGCGCGCCGCGTTTCACCATCACCTTCGTGCCGGCCACGAAGATGATCGGCGAGAACGCCACGCGTTTCTGGCGCTCGAGGTTGCTGGTCGTGGAGCCGCATTCCAGATCGACTTTCCCGCTGACCACCGCGTCGATACGGTTGTCGGACGTGACCGGCACCCAGCGGATCGTCAGGTTCCGGTTGACCGCATCCTCGATCGACGACACGAGCGCCTTGCACAGCTCGATCGAATAGCCGATCGGCTGGTTGCGCGCGTTCAGGTACGAGAACGGGATCGACGCGTCGCGATAGCCGAGCGCGATCGTGCCGCTGCCACGCACCTTCGCGAGCGTGCCCGTCAGTTGAGCCGGCGCGACCGGCTCGACGCGCGGCGGCGTCGACGGCGCATCTTCCGCGCGCGCGGTCGCGCCCGTGGCGAGCAGGCCCGCGAGCGCGAGCGCACGCCAGAATCGCTGCATCTTCATCGCCAGGCCTCCGTCAGACTTCCGTCGGATGTGCGATCGTCGCTTCCTGTTCCGCTTCGATGCGCGCCGCGTTGGCGTCGGCTTCCGCTTCCGACAGCAGCTGGCCTTCCCATTTCGCGACCACCGCGCTGGCGATCGAGTTGCCCACCGCATTGGTGGCCGAGCGGCCCATGTCGAGGAACGTGTCGACGCCGAGAATCAGCAGCAGCCCGGCCTCCGGAAGCCCGAACTGGTGCAGCGTGGCCGCGATCACGACGAGCGATGCACGCGGCACGCCGGCCATCCCCTTCGACGTGAGCATCAGGACCAGCAGCATCGTGATTTGCGTGCCGAGCGACAGGTGCTGGTTGTACGCCTGCGCGATGAACAGCGACGCGAACGTGCAGTACATCATCGACCCGTCGAGGTTGAACGAATAGCCCATCGGCATCACGAAGCTCGAGATCTTGCGGCGTACGCCGAACCGGTCGAGCGCGTCGAGGATCTTCGGGTACGCGGCCTCGGAGCTGGCGGTCGCGAACGACAGCATGAACGCTTCCTTGATCAGCACGAGCAGCTTGAACACGCGGCGGCCGAGGAACAGGAATCCCGCACAGACGAGCAATGCCCAAAGCAGGAACAGGCTGATGTAGAAGTCGCCCATGAACACCGCGAACTTCAGCAGTACCGACAGCCCGTTGACCGCGACGGTGGCGGCCATCGCGGCCATCACCGCGAGCGGCGCGAGCTTCATCACGTAGCCGGTGATCTTGAGCATCACGTGCGACAACTGGTCGATCGCGGCGATCAGGATCTTGCCGCGCTCGCCGAGTGCGGCGAGCGCGACGCCGAAGAACATCGAGAACACGACGATCTGCAGGATCTCGTTGTTCGCCATCGCCTCGGCGATCGATCTCGGCACCATGTGGCCGACGAAATCCTTCAGCGTGAACTTGGACGTCGCGAGGTTCGCGGATGCGCCGATGTCCGGCAGCGGCAGGCCGAGGTTCTCGCCGGGCCGCAGCAGGTTCGCCATCAGCAACCCGAGCAGCAGCGAGACCAGCGACGCGGTGACGAACCAGCCGATCGATTTCGCGAACACGCGTCCGACCGACGCCGCGTCGCCCATGTGTGCGATGCCGACGACCAGCGTGGAGAAGACGAGCGGCCCGATCACCATCTTGATCAGCCGCAGGAACACGTCGGACACGAGCGAGATGTAGCCGGCGATTTCGGCGGCGGCTTTCCTGTCCGGAAAGCTCGTGAAGATCATGTAGCCGATCACGATGCCTACCGCCATCGCGATCAGGATCCAGACGGCTGCAGCATTCTTTTTTCGCATCGTGAGCCTCCCATGCAGCGGTTTCGCAATCGGGGATGGGAGGACGATACAGGACCAGAATGGCGATGAACAGTGCAACCGGGTCCGGGTTTGCGCTAGCGTCGGGTCGTGGCCGGCTGGGCGACGGCGATTGCGCCGGTGGCGCTTCGTGCGTGCGGCAGCGGGCGCAACCGGATACGGATTGATGCGGCGCAGCAGACGGCCCGTTCGGCGGCCGTAGGATGGCGGTGGGCGCCGGGCGCCGGGCGCCGCCGCGCCGTTCACCGCCTCCGGCGCGATTTTTCCGATCAGGCGGCCGGCGCGACCGACGCGCCCGTGATGCCGTGCCGGCGCAGCGAATCGGCGACGAAGCCCGACGCCTTCATCTCCTCGACGAACGCGGCCAGTGCCGCGGCAGTCGCGTCGCCGCGACTCTTCGGCACGCCCATCGCCTGCCGGATCACCATGAAACGCTCGTCGAGCAGGCGCAGGCCGGGCGTTTTCGCGGCGTCGGCCTCGAGCTGTTGCTTCACGCCGGCCGCCACTTCCAGTTGCTGCTCGACGAACGTCGACACGACGGCTTGCGACGTCGGTGCGCGCACGATCTGCGCCGCCTTCAGTTCGCGAGTGAGGAACAGGTCGTACGCGCTGCCCTTGCCGACGGCCACGCGGTTGTGCGGTTGATCGACGTCCGCGTTGGTGCGGATCGGCGACGCGTCCGGCACGAGATAGAAGCCTTCGATCAGCACGTACGGCGCGGTGAACGCGACGGTTTCGCCGCGCAGCGGATCGACCGCGAAGAAGCCGAAATCGGCGCGCTCGTCGGTCAGCGCCTGCACCGATTTGGCGGCGCCGTCGAACACCACGAGTTCCAGGTCGGCCGACAGGCGCTCGGCGAATGCACGGGCGAGGTCGATCGATACGCCGAACGGTTCGCCCGTTGCCGGGTCGCGGTTCGCGAGGATCGGGTTGCCGAGGTTGATCGATGCGCGGAGCTTGCCGGTGGGGGTGAAGGCGGCGACGACAGCAGGAGCGATGGGCATGGGTGGACTCGCGGGAGGCGTAGGGTCGATAGGGTGACGGGCTGCGCGACAGCGCGTCGATGCCGAGCTTATCACCCGGACGTCGGGTGGAGCGTGTCGCGGGCTTGCGTGTGTCGAAACGTCGGGCCGGCCGCGTGACACGGGGCGATCGTCCCCGGCTCGTTGCTCGTTCGATCGAGAGCGTTCCTCGCTATCAGCCCGGCCCGTCGCTGGCGGCCGCGAGCAGCGGCACGACCAGATCGCTGATCGGCGTCGGAATTCCATGCGTTCGTCCGTATCGCTGCACGACGCCATTTCGGCAGTCCCATTCGAGCGGGTGGTTGCCCTGCCGGTCGGCGAGAATCGACGTACCCAAATCGGGCGGAAAACCATGGAAGCCGTCGACGATCTCCTGCGGCACGTCATTGCCCAGCTTCGCGCCCTCCGCCCGCGCGACCTCGAGACATTCCCGCAAGTACGCGAGCGACAGTTCGGTGATGTCGCTTCGCGAGAACATGCCGGCGCGGCGACCGGTCAGCACCATGAGTCCCGCCACTGCGTTCTGCAAAAGCTTTCGCCACGCGAGCGAGATGAAATCCGCCGCGACCTCGGGCGAGCATCGCGTGCCGCGCAAAGCCGAGACCACCACGTTGCTCGCGGGTGTGTCGGGCAGGGTGAGTCGAGGCTTGCCCCGCAGCCACACCGACGCATCCGGTTCGCGCTGTGCCGGAAACCAGACGACCGACGGCACGACCTCGGCGCCGGCCGCATGCGGTGCGAGCGCGGTTTTTTGCTCGACGCCGTTTTGCAGCGCGCAGACGACGGTATGCGCATCGCATAGCGCGGCGAGCCAGGGCGCCGCGCTCGCCACCTGCGTCGACTTGACCGCGACGAACACGACGTCGACCCTTTTCTCGACCGCTTGCGGATCGGTCAGTACGGGCCCGGGCACGACGATCTCGCCGCCGTCGAAGCGCAACGTCAGGTGCGCGTGCGCCGAGCGGCCGCAGATCACCGGCGTGCGGCCGGCTTCATGAAGGGCCGCGGCGACGGTCGTGCCGATTGCACCGGGACCGACGAGGGCGACGCTCGGGTAGTCAGACTTCGTCATGGTGTTCATCCTGTCGAGTGATCTGCCAGATAGGGGCGCAGTGCAAGGGCGAGCGGAAAAATTGCCAGCGCGGTCAACGCGGTCGCATACGTGGCGCCGTGCACACCGATCCTGTCGCCCAGGAAACCGTAGAGAACCGGAGATATCGCGCCCGACGCGATCGTCCCAGTATAGAAAATCGCGAATGCGCGCTCGGTGCGCTCGGGCGCAGACATTTCCGGGACGGTTCCGTACAGTACCGACGAAGTGCCGTTGAGCATCATGCCCAAGATCGGCAACAGCACCATGGTCAGCGTCAACGGAAGATACATCGTCGCGACGATGCACACAGCCGTACCGCCCTCCGTGAGCAGCACCGTCCTCACCATACCCATGCGCGCGCCGAGCCAGCCGCACATGAATTTGCCGGCCGCGCCCCCGATGAAAACGAGTGCAAGGGACGTTCCCAGCAGGTGAGGCGAGACGCCCTTTGCCTGGAGCAGAAAAGGCAGAAAGGTAAGCAGTCCCATGCGTACGGCCGTATCGAGCACGCCGATGGAAAACAGCGCGGCGAATCCGCTTCTCCCCGTGCCGCCGCGTCGAGCGGACGCGGGCGCTTTTGCCGGCGCCGTTGCGGCGCCGCGCGGCACGGTGGGAAACCAGAGCGCGATGACGGCGGCCACGACGCAGCCCAGTCCGGCGACGATCCAGAGTGCGTGACGCCACGACATCATCGTGACGAGCAGCGAAAT
Organism: Burkholderia sp. NRF60-BP8; assembly: GCF_001522585.2. Taxonomy (NCBI): domain Bacteria; kingdom Pseudomonadati; phylum Pseudomonadota; class Betaproteobacteria; order Burkholderiales; family Burkholderiaceae; genus Burkholderia; species Burkholderia sp. NRF60-BP8. The sequence goes on along the minus strand of NZ_CP013374.1, from coordinate 468,917 downwards.
GACGGCCGGCAGTGCCGATTTCCCCAGATCGCCGGAAAAGTTGTAGATGCTCAGTGGGCCTCTCGCGTTGCGCCCGTAGATGCGGGAGACGGCGCCCGATGCGATCGGATGCTGGGTGCTGGAGCCGCCGCCCGAAATCGCCAGTGCGACGCCGAGGCCGAGCAGGCCGCCCGACAGGCCCGCGATCGCATAGCCGAGCGCGGCGAGCAGCGTACCGACTGCGAGCGTCGCGCGGCTGCCCAGACGTTGTGCGAGACGCCCGGCGGACAACTGCAGCGTCGCCATCGTGCCGGCATAGACGCCGCGCAGGATAGCCAGCGCCGCAAAGTCGAGCCCGAATTCCGACTGCCACACGGGTAGCAACGCGTAAATCATGTCGGTATAGCCGTCATGCATGGCATGGGCAATGCAGGATAGCCACAGCACGCGCGGCCGCGATGGTGACGTCTCCCGCACGACGGGAGGGGAAAAAACCGGCAAGCGCATCGTCATTCTCTCCGGACGAGCGGTGGATGAAAGGCCGCTCGTGGTCTGGTTTTCAGGCGCGACGGGTAAATTCTATGACCGGGATGCCAGCCGTTTCAATTGAGCTAAAATCCCGTCAACAGAGAGAAAAAGTCACGTCATGAACGAAAACCGAGGCGCCGCGAAGCACCGGGACGAGTTGCCCCCGCTCAATGCGCTGCGCGCTTTCGACGCGGTTGCGCGGCACGGCAGCTTCGCGGGTGCCGCAGCGGAGCTGCACGTGACCCATTGGGCCGTCGGAAAACAGATCAGGTTGCTGGAGGACTGGTTCGGCCTGCCGTTGTTCGATCGTCGCCCGCGTGGCGTCGTGCTGACCGACGAAGGGGCCGCGTTGCTGAACGACGTCAGCCACGCGTTCGAGCGCCTCGGCACCGCGGTGGTGCGGTTGCGCCACAACCCGTTCGCGCACCGGATATCGGGCGTCGTGCGGGTGAATGTGCCGATGAGCTTTGCGCTTTGCTGGCTGTTGCCGCGGCTCGCCGATTTCCATTCGCGGTATCCCGACATCGACGTCAGGGTGTCGACGACCTCGCGCAAGCTGCGCTATGTCGCGGACGCCTTCGATATCGGTGTCCGCTCCGGTCCGGAGCAAGGCGCGGGCGTCGTGTCGCGCCCGTTGATGCCCGACCTGCGCGTACCGGCCTGCAATCCCGCCTTGCTGCGCCAGCATCCCATCCAGAGTGCGACCGACCTGCGCCATCACACGCTGCTGCATTCGGCCACGACGCGCTCCGCCTGGTCGCACTGGTTGAAGGAAGCGGGGGCTTCCGATCTGCGAGCCGCGCGCCATGTCGAATTCGATCACGTGAATCTTCAGCTTGGCGCGGCCGTCGAAGGGCTCGGCGTGGCGCTGGCGTCGCTGCCGCTGATCGCGCGCGATCTTGCCGAGGGGCGCCTCGTGTGTCCCATCGCATCGCCTGTATGGCGCGCCGACGACTACATGCTGGTGACGAACGCCGATCGCGCCGACGATGCGGCCGTGTCCGCGTTCGACGCATGGATGGAAGGCATGGCGAATCAGGAGGGGGCCAGGCTCGCGGATCAGAGCGGGCGGTGATGCTGCGCCGCGAGCGAACGCAGTCCAAGGGTTTCTTTGGATTCCTGATGACGAGATTGAAAACGGGAGACGGTTTTACCAACGGCAGCGTGCTTCGCCGGAGTAGTGCGGCCACTACCCCGGACTGGCGGATCGGCGATCAGAAGCCGTGGAACATGCCGATGTTGACCTGAACCTGGTTGCCGCCCGACGAGGTGTTGCCAAAGTCGGCAGCCGAAGCCTGCGCGCCCTTGGCATGGACGTAGGCGCCCATCGCGTACAGCGCGGTGCTCTTCGACAGCGAGTACGTCGCACCCAGCGACACCTGGTTGATCGAGGCCATCGTGCGACCTTCGGCAGCTTGCTTGGGCGTGGCCGCGGAACCGTATACATACGTGTAACCCGTCGCCAGCGACAGCGCCGGCGTGACCCGGTACTGCAGGAGCGCACCCAGCACGTTGAAGTGGATCGACGGCTGGCCGTCGTTGCCCTGGTACTGAGCGTTCGAGTAGCGCAAGCCCGCCGTGTACGGCCCCACCTGGTATTGGGCGGCGATTTGCGCGATGCCCGCACTCTTGAACGCATTGCCGCCGTTGTAGCCCGAACTCGGATAGCCGAGCGCGCCGCCGAAACTCGGTTGAGCGGTTGCGTTCAACCAACCGTTCTCGCCCTGGTTGGCCGCGTGAAAATAGCCGCCGGCGACCGTCAGGCCACCTTGAGCGTAGGTCGCGGCCGCCGACCACGATTGACCCGAGCCCATTGCACCGGCAACGCCGCCGAACGAGTACGCACCTTCGGCCTGGAAGCCGTGGATGATCGGCGAAATGTACTTCACCGCATTGTTCTGGTTCGTCGTGTTGTCGTTGTTGTCGACGTCGCCCGGCGTCGAGAACGTCGACGCGGAAATGGCGTCGCCCGTCAGGACCTGAACCATTTCCGTCACGGCATCGAGCTGGCGCCCCATGCGCAGCGCGCCATACTGATCGGACGCGAGACCCACGTAGGCCTGGCGGTTGAACAGCGAACGCGTGGAACCGATGGGCCCTTGGCCGCCTATGCCGCCTGTCGCGATGTTGAAACCATTCTCGATCTTGAATACCGCCTGGAGGCCGCCCCCAAGGTCTTCTTGCCCCCTGAGGCCCCACTTGTTCGAACCCGAGGCGCCGCCGTCGAGGCCGAACCGGCTGTGGCCATTGATGTTCGACGTATAGCCGATACCGGCATCGAGCATGCCATACAGCGTGATCGACGACTGGGCCATGGCTGCCGAAGATGCTGCGAAGGCGGCAACGGCGATGACGCTGATGTTGATCTTCTTGTTTTTCATCTGCATTTCACGGTCAGGGGTGGTTTCGGGATGGATTGAAACGGCTTTTGTCGTATTCACGGCTTGCGCGTCGTCTCGGTCGTGACGGCCGGCGTCATGTTCGCCAAAGCGGCATATCGAGTTCGATCATTTCGTGATCCTTAAAAATATGCGTGGAGAACCGCCGAACTGCTCGACCGTCGAACGCCATGCCCGCGCCATACTTGCGCGCGAGGCCGGCGGCGGCGAAATCGGAGGTTGCTCCACCTGCGACGAAAGACGAGCTGGAAATATCGGCGATCCTTGCGGACGGACCGAGCGTCCGGTTCAGCCACTGGCGACGTGCGCCAATCGTTTCGCCGAGCGTCAATAAGACGTGGTCGCGCTTTGCAAGTGGAAAAACCATATCAGGAACATAAATTCTCGTCAAAATTTGTTTGATATAAGTTAATCTCGTTTGATGACCTGGCGCCTTACGGAGTTTCCCCTATAAGGGGCGGCGCGAGAGCGAAGTGTTATCGAGGTGCGCGCCATCACGCTGATGATGTCGGCGACGGCAAGCGAATGCGGGTGAGGGGGCGATAGCGGGCTGCAAGAACCGCTACGAAGAGCAACGATCTCGGAAAGGAAAGTACCGGTCGGCAGCTCGCGGTGACGAATGCGCAATATCAGTCAAATTCGATCGTTCGACCAGCGGAGAGCCGCCGCCGAAAATCGGTCGCCAAGGTTAGTCCTTGGTAACCGTTCCATTTTCTCCCGGATTGCAATAATCGAAGCGGAAAAGGCGATCGTCGAGTACCCGCCCGTATTGGCCGGAAACTCGCGAAACGAGCGAATGATGCTACCGTGCGGCGGTGCGCTGAAGGAGACGAGCGTTGTGACAGCCGTCGTCGCACGCGAACTCGATCTTCGCGCGGGCGAACGGGCTAATGAGAACGCCGGGCGAACCGGTATTTCCGGGCCGGCAGTCAGCGCCGGTATCGGCCCCGGTGGCGGCGATCGAACTTCGATCGCAGACGAAATCAGCCCGCGATTTGGCGTTGCATTAGATAGAATTTCATGTCGTCGCGGCCATGCATTGAAATCGGTATCGGATCGCGTTCAAAGCCGAGCATTTCGTAGAACGGGTATGCCGATTCGCGCGCGGTACACCAGAGCAGGGTGCCGCGCTGTTCGCGAACGTGGCGAATGGACAGATTGACCAGCAGGCGTCCGAATCCCAGGCCGCGTACCGATGGATGGACGGCCATGCCGCGCAGGCGCCACGCGTCAGCGTTCGAAACGCCGGATTGCGCTTCTTTACACACCGATGCCACGGCAACGATATCGTCGTTGTCACGAACGGCAAAATGCAGGGTCGTTGGGGCGTGGTCTCCGTCCAGCGCGCTGCCCTCTTCATCTCCGGCCATCAAGACTGCGGCCCTCAGGGGATAGGTTTCTTCTGCACGGACGGCACAGATGGTAAAGCGCACATCTTGTGAAGTCATATAATTATCGGCTCTCTTCGTGACGCAGATTTTCTTCCAATTCTCTTTCGGCATACCCACTCGCAAAATTAGCAGTTGCCGGGCACGCCCAGTAAGGGTAATTTCCTATCAGTTTCTTTTTTGAATCATACGCTAACTGCGATCACAGATGACGTCGAAAGTCTCGACAGATGCAGAACTGGCCTACGACGAGATTCGATCGAGGATCTTCGACGGTCGTCTTGCGCCTGGGCAGAAAGTATCCCACCGAGGCCTGTCGGACGAACTGGGTTTCGGCCAAATGCCGGTGCGCAGCGCATTGCATTTGCTCGAATCCGAAGGGCTGGTCGTCGTGATCGAAAAGAGCGGCACTTATGTCGCGTCGCCGACGACCAGCGATCTGCGCGAAATTTTTGAAATGCGGCTGGCCCTGGAGAGTACCGCAGCGTTTCTTGCCGCGAGATCGGGTGTCACGGCAGGTCTTCGCGAGGCGGCGGAAAAAATGCGGAAACTGGTCGACCAGGACGTTTCGGACATCATGCTCGAACAGCGTATCGGTTGGGTGTTTCATCAAGAGTTGTTTGCTGCCGCACGGAACGCGCGAATCTCATCGGCGTATGGTCTATTGCGGGCTCAGACCTTGGCCCTGAACGAACTCCCGCGTGGCGACGCCGAAACCGTCCGGCGCGGCACGATCGAGCACTTGCACATCTTTCACGCAATCGAAGCGAACGACGGCGAGCTTGCGCGTCAGCATATGTGGAATCACATCGTTGACGGTACGCCGGCACGGATAAAACTGCTAAAGGCGCGGCATGAACACGAAAAATAAAGGGCTTTCTCTTCCGATGCAAATGCTTGGCGGCCTCGTGCTGGGCGCTGCCTGCGGCGTGTTTGCGCCGGGCTTTGCCGCGAAGCTGGGATTTCTGAGCACGATGTTCGGCCACGCGATCAAGATGGTCGTCATGCCGTTGATCTTCCTGTCGGTCACGGTCGGGGTCTTTCGTGCGGGCAGGCTTCGCGAGCGGCTTGGCAAGGTCGCACTGTTCAGCATCGGCTTCTTCGTCTGCATGACGGGCTTGGCCGCATCGTTCGGGCTGCTGCTCAACTTCGTGTTTCGACCGGGTCTCGGGGCGAGCATGACGCACTCCGGATCGATGCCCGCGGCGCTCGCGTCCAGCATCGACTGGACGAAATTTCTCGTCGATTTGATCCCCGCCAACATCGTCGCCGCGCTTTCCGCAGGGAATTCTCTCCCGGTGCTCGTGTTCGGCGTCATTTTCGGCGCGGCATTGTCGGCTGCCCCGGAGCGTGCCGAGCCCGCGATCGCCGTTTTCGAGGCGCTGCTGTCGGGCTTGTTCAAGATGATCCAGTGGGTGATCGCATGGTCGCCGCTCGCGATCTTCGCCGCGATCGCGCAGTTGTTGTCGGCCAAGGGCTTCGCGGGCGCGCATTCGCTCGTCGAGCTGCTGGGCGTGGCCTATCTCGGCATGGCGGTGCTGGCGGTGGTACTCACCATCGTCATTCGCGTCGCCGGTCAGTCGCCGCTTGCCGTGCTCAGGAAGGTGAGGGAACCGCTGATCCTCGGTTTCACGACGCGTTCGTCCGAAATTACCTATCCGCTGCACCTGAAGAAGCTGGTCGAACTGGGCGTGCCTTACGGCGTGGCGTCCACGATCTTGCCTCTGGCATATATTTTCAATCGCGACGGCGCGGTGCTCTATACGGCCCTCGCGGTCGGCTACCTGGCCGACGCCTATCACCTTGCCTGGTCCTGGCCGCTGGTGATCACGATTCTGATCCTGACGATCGTCACCATCGACGGAGCGGCCAATGTGCCCTCCGGGGCGATCGTGGCCATCACCATCGTCCTCACGTCGATCGGCTTGCCGGCCGATGCGGTACTGCTGCTGTTGGGCGTCGACGCCTTTTTCGACATGGGGAGAACCGCCCTCAACGTCTACGGAAGCACGGCGGCAGCGGCCGTTGCGGTGAGGCTTTCCGGTTCGGACAGTATGGCCGCGGAGACCGTGACGCGTCAGGCCAGCGCGTAGGTGCGTCGAAACCGCCGGGCGCCGCGCGTTTCGGCGTTGCGCGTGCCCAGTGCGAGGCGCCGGCGTGCGGCCGCTCGGGCATCCGGGCGCGGCGCGGACCGGGTTGGATGAACGAGCGTGTTGATCGAGTGGTAGTGGGTAGAGCAACGTATCATTGCAGGAGAAACATGATGGTTGGTTCGGAATCCGCAGATTTTTTCATGCTGCGTTTAGGCACGCCGCATCCGTCGTGGACATTCACCGATGACAGCAACATGATCGGCATTGTCGATTGCGATGGGGTGATGAGCGCCACGTTCGAGCTGGATCGCAACCAGGTCGCACGGATTCGAGGATTGGGCCGATCGGTGGAGAGAATCAAGTGTACGTGCGAGCGCGCCGGCCGGGAGCTGCACTTTTATCTCCATGGCAGACGGGTGTCTCAGGGCATGTGGGCCGGGGTCGCGTCGGCCGATCCCGACTATCTGCCGACCGACGCGATGATCGCAACATGGGACGTGCCGAAGGCAGTCGATGCGTTCAGGTTGACGGACGTCGGTGCAGACATGATCGCTTCGGTTAGCCCGGCCTGAACTGCGATCACAGTTTGTGCGCGGGCTCGAGCCGGAACGCCACGATCGGCGTGACCGATCGTTCGACATGTCCATCTGTCTGCACGCGTACGTCGTCTGATGCATGTGGTCCTGGCACACTCAACCTCGGATCGCCAGGACCGATTTGCTGGCCAGTTCATCGGTCAGCGCTTTTTATTCATTGAGCCGATTGAATCGGTTCGCTTGCTCCGCGCCCTCCGATCAGGAGAGGCGCGCGGCGCTGAGATCTCCTTCGAGCGAGGACGCCGCGAGTTGGCACGCGAGCGCGACGCATCGAGCCGCCCGAAGGAGAGCGCATCATCCTCGATGCCCGGGTGGCGCCGCACCGCCAAGCCGAGCGCTCGCCTTCCCGTGCATTTCGCCAACCTGATTACCATGACCCCGACCTTCGTCCCCGTCACGCACGCCGACGCCGAAACCCTCGTCGCGATCCGCATCGCCGCGATGCGCGACAGCCTCGAACGCATCGGCCGTTTCGATCCGCAGCGTGCGCGCGACCGGTTTCTCGTGTCGTTCGATCCGGCGCTCTGCCGTTTCATCGAAGTCGACCATTCGCGTGCGGGCTTCTACACGCTTCGGCCGATGGCGGATCACTGGTTGCTCGATCACCTGTACATCGTGCCCGCGCATCAGCGGAGGGGCATTGGCGCCGCCGTGCTGCGCGAGATCCTTGCCGAAGCCGACGCACACCGGATGCCCGTTCGCGTCGGCGCATTGCGCGGCAGCGACGCGAACCGCTTCTACGAACAGCACGGCTTCGTGCGAACCGACGAAGCGGAGTGGGACATCTACTACCGGCGCGAACCCGGTGCGTCGACGACATAGCGTGCGCGCGATGCAGGCCGGTTGAACTAGACACGCGCGCATTAGCGTTTCCACCAATGCGGAAAATGCGGAGCCGGCCGATGTTGCAGAGAGAGCGTAAATAATTGATCCGAGGCCGATTATGACGACATCTGCAACAAACGACGCGAATGCCGTGCCGCTCGAAACGTCCGACAGCGCGGCGGCATCCGGCGACGCAGACCGTGCCCCGTCGATCCTGCTGGTCGACGACGAACCGAACGTGCTGTCGGCGCTCAGGCGTGTGTTTCGGCCCACCGGCTACGACATCGTGACCGCCGACAGCGGCGAGGCCGCGCTCGAGATCCTGGCGTCGACCGAAATCGACCTGATCGTGTCCGACATGCGGATGCCGCACATGAGCGGCGCGGAATTCCTGGCGCGCGCGCGGGGGCTGTACCCGGACACGATGCGCATTTTGCTGACCGGCTATGCGGAGATCGCGTCGGTCATGCAGGCCGTCAACGAAGGCGGCGTGTATCGCTACCTGAACAAGCCGTGGGACGATCACGACCTGCTGTTGACCATCGAGCAGGCGCTGGAGCAGCGCCGTCTGCGTCGCGAAGCGGCCCGGCTGGCGGCGCTGACGGAGGCGCAGAACGAAGCGCTGCGCCGTTTCAATACGGACCTCGAAACGCAGGTGCGCGCGCGCACCGAAGAGCTTGGCCAGACGGTGATGTTTCTCGAGGCGGCGCAAAGCGACCTGAAAAGCAGTTTCACGGCGATGGTCCAGGTGTGCGCGAGCATGATCGAGCTGCGCTGCGGGGCCGCGAGCGGGCATGCGATGCGGGTCGGCGAAATCGCGCGACGGCTCGCGCTGGCGGCCGGGATGAGCGAGCTGCATGCGCAGGACGTCTATTTCGCCGGGCTGCTGCACGGCATCGGCAAGCTGTCGCTGCCGGACGAATTGCTGCACAAGCCGCTCGCGCGGATGACGACGGACGAGCACCGCATGTTTCAGGAGCATCCGTTGCGTGCGCAGATGGTGCTCACGCCGGTCGCGCAGCTGCACAAGGTCGCGTCGATCGTGTTGCACCAGTACGAGCGCTTCAACGGCCGCGGCACACCGGACGGCCTGGTCGGCGACGCGATCCCGGTCGGGTCGCGGATCGTCGCGATCGCGCGCGACTTCGAAGGGCTGCGCAACGGCGAAATCGGTGCGCCGCATTCGATCGAACAGGCGATCGACGTGTTGCGCTCGCAGGCGAGCGTGCGTTACGACCCGCAACTGGTCGCGCGCTTCGTCGAGTTGATGCGGGATCCGGCGAGTCTCGGCATCGCGGCGTCCGTCGCGGAAATCCGGTCGGCTCAACTGCGCGAGGGGATGCAGCTCGCCGACGATCTGCGCACGCATCGCGGCGTGTTGTTGATGACCAAAGGCAGCGTGATGTCCGCGCACCAGATCGAGCTCGTGCGCCGCTTCGAGACGCGCGAGGGCACGCCGTTCGACATTCTCGTGCTGGCCCGTCCGGCCGGGCAGCCGCACGCACCCCACGCAGGCGCGCCGCCGGCCTGACGTCGAAACGCCGGCCCGATCGCCGCGGGGCGCGCGACCGCCCGCGCCGCGGCGATGCATTCAACCCGTTCGGGGCGTCCGATCATGCATGGCATCTACAACGTTCCGCTCGTCCTGCTGTCGCTCGCGATCGCGACGCTTGCGTCCTATACGACGCTCGACCTCGCCGCGTTCATCTCGCTGCTCGACGATCCGAAGCTCAAGCGCGCATGGCTGGGCGGCGGCGCGGCGGCGATGGGCACCGGAATCTGGTCGATGCATTTCGTCGGCATGCTCGCGTTTTCGTTGCCGGTGCCGCTCGGCTATGCATGGCAGGAAACCGGCGCATCGCTGGCGATCGCGGTGCTCGTATCGTATTTCGCGCTGAACGTCGTCACGCGCGCACGGCTCGCCTGGTGGCGGCTGTGCGCGGGCGGCGCGCTGATGGGCGGCGGGATCGCGGGCATGCATTACACGGGGATGGCCGCGATGCACATGCAGCCCGGCATTCGCTACGATGCCGCGCTGTTCGCCGCATCGATCGGCATCGCGGTGATCGCGTCGACGGCCGCACTGTGGATCGCGCAGGCGCTGCGCATGCAGCAGGCGCGCCATGCGACCGCGCAACGCATCGGCGCGGCCGTCGTCATGGGCATCGCGATTACCGGCATGCATTACACGGCGATGGCGGCCGCGCATTTCGCGCCGGATGCGCGGTGCGGCGCCGCGAACGGGGTCGACGCGCCGTGGCTCGCGACGACGGTCGCGCTGTTTACGATGGCGACGCTGGTCGTCACGCTGCTGGTGTGCCGTTTCGATGCGCGCACGACTTTCCTGCGCGGGATGACCGACACGCTCGAACGGCTCGTGCGGGTGAGAACGAGCGAACTCGAACGCGCGCTGCATAGCTATGAGCAAACGACACGGATGCTGCAACGCACGCGCGAGAACATGGCGGCCGAGATCGACGAACGCAAGGCCGCGCACGCGCTGCTCGAACAGGAGAAGGACGAACAGCGGCGTTTGCTGCAGGCGCTCGAGGAAACGCACGACCAGTTGCTGCAGTCTGAAAAGCTCGCGTCGATCGGCCAGCTCGCGGCCGGCGTCGCGCACGAGATCAACAATCCGATCGGCTTCGTCAGCGCGAACCTCAATACGTTGAAGACGTGGGTGCGCAGCCTGCTCGACGTGATCACCGCACATGAAGCCGTGCTGCCGCAGCTCGACTCCGCCACCCGCGACGCGTTGACGGCCGTGCGCCGCGCGGCGGATCTCGACTATGTCCGGGACGAGATCGCGATGTTGATCGACGAATCGATCGACGGCGCGCTACGCGTGCGGCGCATCGTGCAGGACCTGCGCGATTTCTCGCGCCCGGCCAGCGACGAATGGAGCGTGGTCGATCTCCATGCGGGCCTCGAGAGCACGCTCAACGTCGTCCACAACGAACTCAAGTACAAGGCCGATATCGTGCGCGATTACGGCGATGTCCCGCACGTCGAATGCCTGCCGTCGCAGCTGAATCAGGTTTTCATGAACCTGCTGGTCAACGCGGCGCAGGCGATTCCGGAGCGCGGCGTGATCACGATCCGCACGTCGAGCGACGGCGATCACGTGTCGATCGCGATCAGCGATACCGGCGCCGGCATGACGCCCGACGTCGCGCGGCGGATCTTCGATCCGTTCTTCACCACGAAGCCGGTCGGGCAGGGCACGGGGCTCGGACTGTCGGTATCGCACGGCATCGTCGAGCGTCATCGCGGCACCATCGACGTGACCAGCGAGCCGGGGCGCGGCACGACGTTCCGGATACGGTTGCCGGTTCGACGTGCGGCCGACCGCACGAACGCGGTCGCGCTGGCGCAACGGGCGTGACGACACGACGCCATGACGGCGAGCGGTCGCGGGCGCCGTGTGTCACGCCGATCGCTTGCGGCGCTGACGGCGAAAGAAATGCCAGAACATCGCGGTCGCGTCCGGCCCCGTGGCGGAATGGAACGGCTCGTCCGGATCTCCGCCGCTCCATGCATGCCGCAGCCCGCGAACGACACACACCCTGACGACCAGCCGTCCACGCTTCAGATAATCGATGTAGTCCGCCTCGTCCTGCGCGTAGCGGCGTTGCTCGCCGACGCGGATCGCGCCGTGTTCGTCGACGAGCCGGTTGAGTCGCGCGAACGCGATGCCGAGCTGCGTCGCATTGCGGTCGGTCACGACCGTGTCGAGCGCGCCGTGCACGACGAGCGCCGGCATGCCGGGATAGGACGCGACGTCGGCGCACGCGTCGAGCACTTGGATCGGATCGTCGCGGATGCCGCGACGCATCAGGCTCATCGCGGCCATCGTCGACGACGGCGGCGCGAGGGCCGGGCCCGAGTGCAGGCCGACCGCCGCGAAGCGGTCGGGATACCGTATCGCCAGCGCCGCGGCGAGTCCGGCGCCTGCGGACATGCCGGCCACGTAGATCCGGTCGCGATCGAAGCCGTGGCGCCGCACGATGGCGTCGACCAGCGATGCGACGGCCGCGGCTTCGGACTGGGTCGCGTCGCCATGCCAGTGCCAGCAGCGATGCGCATGGGCCGTCTTGGCCTGCTCGGGAAACAGCACGGCGAACCCGGACCGCTCCGCGAGACGGCACATGCGCGTGCCCGCGGCGAACGATTCGGCGGTCTGCTTGCAGCCGTGCAGCATCACGACGGCCGGCATGCCCGCTGTGGCCGCCGGGGCGACGGGGAGATACAGCGCGTACGCAAGATGGTTCACGAGCCGGCCGGCGCTCGGGCCGGCGGAATGAAACGAGCGGAGCCAGGTGCCGGGCGGCGGCTTGGCCGACGGGGCGCGCGCGCCGTGCGTGGAGCCGGTCCGTCCGGCGGTACGGACGGTGGCGGCGGGCTTGGCGGTCCGCGGGGTGGCCTTTTTGGTCGCCTTCTTGACGGCCGGCCGCGACCTGCCGACCGGCTTCTTCGGGCGCGCGCCGGTCGCGATGGCAAACAGGTCGAGAGGCCGCAACCAGAGGCTGGATTTTTTCCTGGGCATATGCAGTTTCGTGCCGGCGGCCGGCCGTGGCAGGAAAATGCGGCCGAATCCGGCGTCGGGATGAGAGTCGAACGAGCGCGGCGCAAGGTTCGTGCTGCCGGTGCCGCGGCAATCGAACGGCGTCGCACCGATCGTCGGTCATGCTAGCTGCCCGGCGTGACGTGTGTGCGAATCGAAGGTCGCTTCGGCCCTGTTGCGACCGGCCATTCAGTAGCATATCGTCCAAAGGCGCCGGATATCGGCGCTCGACAGCGGCAGGCGGGCGCGCGATCGATCGAAGCTGCTTCGACGCTCTCCGCCCGCGCGGGCGGAAACGACCACGGCGATCGAATCGCCGGCTGACACCGATATTCACGTGATATCGTGCGGTTCGACCGAAGTGTCCATCGTTCATTCCGTTGTGAGGAGCGACATGCGACTTGCTGATTTCATCGTACGGAACATGGAACCGATCCTGGTGCAGTGGGAAGCGTTCGCTGCCACCCTGTTACCGGCCGCGAGGAACATGAACTCGATCGGGCTACGCGATCACGCGCGTGAGATTCTGACTGCCGTCGCCAAGGACATCGCGACGCCGCAAACGAGGGAAGCGCAACGCCTAAAATCGCTAGGGCACGCGCCCGAGCCGGTGAATGCCGGAGAGACGGCCGCCGAGACTCATGCCACCCTGCGTGCCCGGCGGGGCTTCAACATCAACCAGCTGGCAGCCGAGTATCGGGCGCTGCGCGCCAGTGTGCTGCGCCTGTGGATCGACGAGTGTCGGCCGGGCGTGCCCCATCTGGACGACGTGATTCGCTTCAACGAGGCGATCGATCAAGCGCTGGCGGAATCCGTCGCCTTTTTTACCGAAGAAGTCGAGCAGGCTCGCAACTTGCTCCTCGGCATGCTGGGCCACGACATGCGCACGCCGCTGCAGACGATCCTGGTCACGGCGTCGTATCTCGCCGCGCTCAATGCAGGGGAGGAGGTATCGGAAGCAGCCGCGCGCCTGATCAGAAGCGGCGCCCGCATGCACGGCCTTCTCGAGGATCTCTGCGATTTCAATCGAACCCAGCTCGGACTGGGCATCAACGTCGTTCCCCGCAAGATCGATCTCGCGCACGTGCTCGTCAATGTGGTGGACGAATTGCGGGCAGGTCATCCCGATCGCGAAATTACGCTCGATATGAGCGGCGATCTTCGAGGTGAATGGGACGATCAGCGAATGCAGCAACTGTTGAGTAATCTGGTGAGCAATGCCGTCAAGTACGGCGCGGCCGGGACACCGGTGCGGGTGATGGCCGAGGCGAGCGGCGCGGAAGTGCTCATCGAGGTCGGCAATAACGGCCCGGCCATCGATCGGCTCACGCTGGACCGCATCTTCGATCCGCTCCAGCGCGGAGCGGATGGTTCGGAAAGGACGGGTGACGATGCCGGCCTGGGACTCGGCTTGTTCATCGCCAACGAAATTGCCAAGGCGCATCGCGGCCGGATCGACGCGCGTTCCGATCGGGCGGAAACCGTGTTCGCGGTGCGGCTGCCGAGAGGTGTGTGAGGCGGGGAGCGGGGGCCGGGGATGTATTGGTTTCGGGCGGGTCCGCTCGGAGGCTCGTGGGAGGGTGGTGCTGGATCGTTTCGGGTGGAGGGTGTGGCTGTTTGCTGCTGGTGGGATCGAGTGCCCGCGAAAAGTTGCTTTTGCCGACGAGTTCGCGGTGGTCCGCATGCGATCGCTCGAGGTTTGTCAGCTGGCTTGCGATCGGGGATGGCGATAGGCTGTTGTCCTGCCAGGAACTGCCCTTCGACTACTGCGACTGGATTGATGACAATGTTGCGGGAGCAACGAGTGAAAAGGTCGATTCGTGGATCGGTTCACAAATCAGAATTAATGTGCCAATATGGCCGGCATGGAACTCCGTAACGTCCCGAACCCATCCCATCATCATCACGGTCGTCACTTGATGCGCCGTGATTCGTTACGTCCATAGGAGGATTTCCGGGATTGCAGTTCCCCCTTCCTGTACAAACGACCAAGGCGCCTACGGCGCCTTTTTTATTTTTTACCTTGAGGAGGACTCTCATGAGCATGATTCGCGGAACACGCTTCATCGTTGGCAAGGAAGCCGCACAAATTCGCGCTCTGGAAACTCAATTCCGGAGCTATCTTCATTAAGGTTGGAGCGGAGGAGGCGATTGTCCCGGCGTTGTGGTCGCAAGATACATTCATTCAAAAAGCCGGGGGTAGCGAGATCATCGGCCAGATGTGGGCCTTTCCCGATAAGAAGGGACGCGCTTGCTGCCTGATTCCTGAGGCCACGGCCCTGTTCCAGGAGCGATGCAGCGAGCTGCTGGGCCGACAACGGGAGCGGATGTTGTTTTATATCGCTCGATGCTACCGCTATGAACGACCTCAAGCCGGTCGCTACCGCGAATTCTCCCAACTGGGATTCGAGTATCTCTGCCCCAAACCGGAAGCCGCAGTCAAACGCAGCCAGGAAGTAGCGATCGGCTTTTTCGATTCACTCGGCCTTCGCTATGAAATCGACGATTCGGCCCGCAGAGGCCTCAGCTACTATCTGAATGGTCGGGGCTTCGAAATGCGCTGTACCGAACTCGGAGCACAACAGCAAGTGGTTGGTGGCGGTGCATATCAGGAGGGAGCCGGTTTCGGCATCGGCGCTGAACGACTGTTGTTGGCGATGACCGCTCAAGGGCTTGTGTAGTGCTCCAATGCCGACGCGGCTTGCGACTAGGAACAGTCGCAAGCTCCATATCGCGGGCTACGCGGAGTCAGGCGAGGGCACGAACGTCCGCTTTCTGCAATCTCGACTGTCCCTTGTGGGGCTACAGCGGAACGCGTCTGGCTGCAGCTGGCCATGAACGGACAGTCGACGGGGTTGCCTCGATCGTTGACGATCGACCTGTCATTGCCTTGGTCGCGACTCTCCGTTGGGAGTGTCAATGCTAATTTACGGAGATTCTCAGCGCTTATGGCTATCGTTTGGGGACCATGCTGCTTTTGCGGGCAGTCGATAGAGAAGACCGAAACTGATCCGTGCGAGGTCTGCGTTACAACTGCTGAGGGACCTCGAAAATCGCAGGTTTGGTTTTGCCACGGCCAATGCTTTCGTGATCGACTGGGTTCCCCGCCTGATGAAGCCGATCCCGAATTCTTCGACCCAGCATACTTTTGATCAACGCCGACTACGCCGCGCCACAATCCATATCGAAATGTCCAACGTCGGCCAGAAGCGGGCATTCGACGAACCGACATGAATTGGCGACAAATTTGATTCGAAGGGCGCTCCTGGAATGTCCCTTTATCGCACGGATCTCCTAACATGCTGCCGTCTGTTGACGAACTCCTCATGCTCGACTCGCTGACGTTACGTGCCCACACAGAACAGGCGGGCGATGCCTTCGACATGAACGAGCACCGGGTAAAGCTGCAAAAAGCCTTGGAGGTCAATGAAGTATGTTCAGTGCGACGGGAGGGCAGGCTCGTTGCTTATGCAATGCTTCGACCAGACGCAGAAGCGTGCTGGTTCGTTGGCGCATTTGGTACGCACCCTCTGCACCGAACGTACAGCGTTATGAGCGAGCTACTCGCAAAGATAGCCGCTCTTGCGAACGAACGAGGAATCGGTGAGTTTAGAAGCCACGTTTACAAAACCAACCGATTGTCTATCGCTTTCCATCGCAAGCTTGGATTCCGTGTGACTCGTGAGAATGACAAGGCCTTCGAGTTCTTAATTGCGGTGGATGAATTGGCCTCAAAGCCCGCTGCTCGACGTGCCGCTACAGTGGCGTCCTGCACTGAGAAGCTCGGAACACTTGATGATTTCCGGAAGAGCCGGACTGGAACGCCCGTGCGGCCACTTTAGGAAAGGGTGGATTGACCGCTCCGGGTCGGGAGTACCCACTGCCGACTGACCGCTTTCAGGGCGCAGAATTCAGGCGACTGCTTACGAGCGGTTAGATCGGGGAGCATACTGACGCAGTGCGACCCGCGTCTGTCCTTTGGACCGCGATCCGCCGGACGACCGCTTATAGCCGTCTAACCGCCTCTCCCAATACGCTCTGAATTGTAAGTTTTCGTAGATAGAATCGTTGCGATGCTGGTCGATAGATTTCCGACAAATGACGGGGTAGCGATGGGCCGCAAATATAAATGGTTGGGCATTGGTTTTGTACTGCTGGCAGTTGGTCACTACTTGCAACTCCGCGGGCTACACATGTTCGCACAGCATCAAGATCGTGCCACCGAGCAGGGCCAAGCGCGTCTGCAAAGCCGAGTAGGAAGAACTTACTGGGTGAGTCCGGCGGCGAACTCAACCTATCAGTTTGTCCGGTTTGCCAACGAGAATACGGCGGATAGTATTGCGCATGGCATCACGGTAAAGAACGCCGAGAGATTTACGGTGATTAAGCTCTCGGCGAAGCCTGACTCCGATGACGGAACGTATCAGGTGCGTTTTGCGGACGGAACATTGAAGTGGTTAGATAATACGATGTTTAATATCCATCAATATGAACCTACGGGTGAGATGAAGCGGCCTTTCGAAATTTTCGAAGAAGATCCACGCATATTAAATGTGGAAGGGAAAAAAGAGGGAGGTGCCAATAAAAGCTCGTCACTGGGGCCAGACCCAACCAAACCATCCCATGTTTTCTTCGGGATGACCGAGCAACAAGCGCTTGCATCAGAATGGGGGAAGCCAGTCACGGTGTTTCACACACCATCACCAAGAGGCTCCATCGATGGTTGGATCTATGGTCGCGGAAACTTTCTAACGTTCGCAAACGGACGCTTAGAGGAAGTGTTAAATACTCTGTAAAACTTGATTTTCGATAGACTGATGCCTCTGCCGAGCGGACATCTGAGTGGCCGAAGTTGGTAGGCGATGGAAGCGGTCGGCCGACGTGGACACCTATATTGACGACAATCGATCAGAATTACCTTGCATGCGACGTCTCCCCGCCAAGTTGAACAAAATCCGAGATGAATTTACCCTCAATAGTCAAGCCACTTGAACATCCCTTGTCGGCGTTCGCTTCGAACATCGATTCTGCGCGCGACGTCGCTGTCGCTGGACTACGATGGGCAACTCCATATTGGTGTGACTTCGCGATCGGTTGGTTGGAGCAAGGCCTGGCCGTTGACGACGAGATAGACGAAATACTGCGAGAAATTTCCGAGAACCGACGTTTTCCGCAGAGGCTACGGCATCGCCCGTTTGCGCTACACGTACGATTCACGAGGACTAGAGAAGCTGGATAGTCGCTAGATCCGCGATCGGCCGAGTTTTTGGGGAGGAGGCGGGGAAGCCCCGCCCTGCGCTGGCGACAACCGAATGTCTACGTCGACAGTCGGCCATTCTGAGACGTTCGACATCGTGGTCTGGTTCGTCGACAATCCGCCTGGAGTTCAGGCTCCAGAGTCACGAGTATTCCCAACTAGCGAACAATCAAATGGCGCAAGAATGACCTCGTATGCAGAAATATATTTGAAAGATTTTCACCGTCGCCGGGCAGGAGCAACGCGTCGAGCTTATGGTAATCGACCTGCACGATCTGCGCAGGCAGCATACCCCTCTTCCTATCACGCACTGGCGGATCGTGTACCGAATGAAGCGATGTCGCGGACTGTGCTCGATCTGGCATGTGGTGATGGGCCATTGCTGCAAATTCTGAACGACAGGGGACATTCGGCAACAAAGCTAATTGGCATAGACATCAGCGATGGCGAGTTAAGCGTGGCTCGGGGATTATTGCCGCGCGAAATACGGTTGCTCAACGAGCGTGCACAAGAAATGTCGCTCGATAGCGGCTCGGTAGACTACGTGCTGTCGCACATGGCTCTCATGTTGATGGACGATATCGAACAAGTTGTTCGAGAGATTCGCCGGGTATTGCGTAACGGCGGCAGCTTTTCCGCTATCGTCGGGCGGAGCTTTTTGACTGGCAAGGTCGGCGAAGTCTTTTTGGACATCTTCAGGCCAATCGCGAAGGCTCAGCTCACGGAGTTGCGACTCGGTGACGTGCGCACACGCAGTGAAGCGGGTTGGCAAGAACTACTAACGCCCGATTTTGTTGATGTGGCTTTTGAAGACATCGAAATCGACTGGACGCCTACACCCGAGCAGCTGTGGTTGGACATGCTGGATACCTACGATGCCGACCGGATGTCGGAAGCGGCGCGCGCGCAGTTCAAAAGTGAACTGTTGTCGGCGTTCGCGCCCATGCAAAGCGAAGACGGTACGTTGCAAACTGGATGGGGCTTGCGTCTTGTTCAGGCCACTGCTGCCTAGAGGCGAGCTTGAAGGACGGCTCAGGGTAGCACCGAGCCAGTCGCCTGTAGATGCTCGCTCGGTCATATCCGTCATTCGTCGGCGTGCGCCGGCAAACGCTCAACCGGTCGCTTCCCGGTGCACTGCAGACGTTCAGTCGCAGATCGCGCGCGTCGCGCTATCGCGCCGATGCCGCTTGTACTCGCCAACTCCGTGACTAGACTGGATCAATAGCGCCCGGGCGTGCTTCAGCGGCAGCCGCCCGTCGCGAGTCAGTGGACCGCTGGCGCTCGCGTAAGTAGACACCGGGCAGGAGGACATGTGAAATGCTTCAATCTGGCCCCAGGAAAGAGCATGGCATCGAGGCGGGCAGGGAGCGCGATGGCGGGCGCGGTTCTGCTGGCGTCCTCTGTCTTCGTCACGTCAGGGCATGCCGAGCCGGTCGTCACGGGGCCACTCAGCGTCGACGGATCGCTCGTCGTCCTCGGGCCGGTTACTGTCGACGGCTCGCTGACGGTGGCCGGCGACATCTCCGCCAGCGGCCCGGTCACCGCGGCCTCGATTGAACGGATTCCTCCCGACGGTCATGCCATACGCAGACGTCAGGGAGAAAATACGTTTCACGGTCCGCTCACCGTGCATGGCCCGCTGACCGTGCACGGGGATCTGGAAGCACGTGGACCGATTTCCGTTGGCGGCGCCATCGGCGCCGTTGGGACAGTTGACGCTGAGGGTTCGATTACGGAGCGTCGTTGAATACGCGTCAGTGTAGATGGCACTCGTTCTGTTGACTCGGCGGTCGGTTGACGCATGACGCAGCATCCACATTCGAAGCGTTCGGGCACCCGGCGATGCGCTCGACTTCGGCCAGGAAGAGACACTCACAATTGCATCTTCAAAGAGCGAACATTCACGCTCGGCCCTGTCCAGGAAATCTAGGCGGCTCGCCGCCGACATCTGTTCAAGTCAATGTGATGCGCCAGATGTCGGCTATGCCTTTATGTCGCGATGATGCCCTTATGCGGCCGTAGCGCTTGCTGCTTCGTCGATTAGATCGGCCACCTCCACCGCTTTCGATGCCGACGACGCATGACTGGTTGCAAGCGTGATGACTTTACGTGCACCCAGCCGACCCGACATGTGCTCCTGGTTCGCAGGCGCGATCATCCGGTCCTCGCTCGAAATCTGATACCACGACGGCTTGTTCTTCCACGCGGGTGCACCGGAGTTGTCCCCCTGCGCGGCGCGTCCCCGCGCAGGCGAACGTGTTGCCGTCAACGCGCGTCGGTAAACCGCGGATCGATATACGCGTCGACGTCCTGCGACTGCTTGTACACGGCATTACGCACGTTGAACGCATTCGCATTGCGCGTCGAGCCGTAGATCGAATCGAGCCCGTCGCCCTTGCGGAACACACGCTTCGCGGCCGCTTCGTCGAGCAAGTGCGTGCCCTGCAGCAGCGGAAGGTATTGTGCCGGCGCGAGCCCGACGCGCGCCGACATGATCTTGACTGCGTCGGCCTGCGTCTTCGGATCGTTGATGTACGCAACGCAGCGATACCAGACCTTGACCACCTTCGCCCAATCGGCCCGGCGCGCGGCGAGACTCGCCGGCGCGACGGTGATCGCATCGTAGATCAGCCCCGGCGCATCCGCCGACGTGAAGATCGCGCGCGAACCCGGCGCGCGCTTCAACGCCTCGCCGGCGTTCGGTTGCCATGCGGCTACCGCCGCGATGTCTGCCGACGAACCGAGCACCTGCGGCAGTTCGTTGGTTTTCGCATTCACGAGCGTGACGTCGCTGTCCTTGAGCCCGTGCTTGCGCAGTGCGGTTTCGAGCAACAGGTGGTCGACCAAACCGAGCTCGACGCCGATCTTCTTGCCCTTCAGCGCCTCGACGGTGCGCAGCGGCGGCTTCGCGACGATCATGTCGTTGCCGGCCGAATAGTCGGTCAGCAGGATCATCACGTTCTTCGCGCCGGATGCGCCCGTCACGAGCGCATCGCCGTTGGTCGCCGCGACCGCGTCGAGCTTGCCTGCGGAAAACGCGTCGAGCGACGCCGAATAATCGAACCATTCGAAATCGACGTCGACGCCGGCCTCCTTGAACCAGCCCTTGTCGAGCGCGACCTGGAATGCGACCCAGCCGGGCCAGTCGCTGTAGCCGATCTTCAGCGGCGCGGCCGCTTGCGCGGCAGGCGCCGCCCATAACGCGGCAGCCGCGGCGGCGGCGCCCAATGCGTGGCGGATGAAACGGAAGGACGGCAGGCGGCGGAACGCCGGGGCGGGACGGGTCATCGTTGTTCTCCAGGAGACCGGGATCGGGATCGTCGATAGGACTGTGCGCGCGCACACGGTCCGGCCGCGTGACCGGTTCCTGCGGATGCGGAGCGAACGAAGCGGCCACGGAGAGGCGCGACGGCCGTTGCCATCGCCAATCTCCCGGGCTTTTGTCCCGCCGTGTAGCACGTGCGCATCCGGTCTCGCGACAGGATGAACGCGTGCCGGGCTGCTCTCGGACCAGACGTTCGACGAACCGGAACCCTAGCACCCCTAAGATGCGACGCCGCCGCACCTCTCGGCGTCATGCCGAGCGAGAAGCGTGCCAACGTCGCGCGGCAATGCGATTCAACGGCGGCGCAGGGGGCGCTGAAGTTCGATGAAGCGGACGGCGAACAGCGCGTGCAGTACGCGCCGGAGCAGGTCGAGCTTGTTCATGAAGGATCGGCGACGAGGTGAAGGTGCACGGATTCAGCAATGCCCATGCCATCGCGGATCGCGCGGTGCGCGAGCCCGCGATGCGCACTGCGCCGGTGCGCGGTTGCGTGCGCATGGTGCGCCGCGCGCCCGCCGCGAGGGCAAGCGAATGCGTCCGCCGTTCGCATCTCGCGCGGCATCGCGCCGCCGGGCCGCGTCGTACGGTCATTGGACGGCGGCTGGCACGCAACTCGCTTGTTCGATGCTCGAGAGGTGCGAAGCAATTTGCATCATCTTCAGGATCGCTAGGGTTCCGGTCGTGCGGCGTGCGCCGCGCGATGCCTGGTCCGAGAGCAATCCGGTCTTGCCTTCGCCTCGATACGAGGAAACGGCGAGGCTCCACGGAGGGATAAAAGCCCGGGAGGTCCCGATGTCGTTCGGTCGCCCTCTCACGCCCTTTGTCCAACCGACCCCGGAGCCGCCATGTCGCCGAGCCCCCAAGCCGTCCTTGCCCCACCGCCACACGTCGCGTGGGAAACGCTGATTCCCGCCGGAACCCATTGGTCAGGCATCCTGCGCCGCGGTCTCGCGCTGCGCATCGTCGATGTCGACGGCGGCGCGAACCTGTCCGCGGTCTTTCATCGCCAGGAAGACCTGCTCGAACGCTACAACATGGCCGACACGCTGAAGGCGCAGCACACCGCGCATCTCACGCGCGGCCATGCGCTGTATACGGACATGGGGCGCGTGATCGCGTCGATCACGGCCGACACGCTCGGCTGGCACGATCCGCTCGGCGGCGTCGGCGATGCGCGGCTGTTCGCGCACAAGTACGGCACGACGTCGTACCAGGCCGACCGCAACGCGATGATCCGCAACGGCCGCGACAGCCTCGTGCTCGAGCTCGCGAAATACGGCCTGTCGGCGCGCGATCTCGCCGCGAACGTCAACTTCTTCAGCAAGCTGGCCACGCGCGACGACGGCACGCTCGAATTCGTCGCCGGACATTCGCCGGCCGGCAGCACGTTCGACCTGCGCTTCGAGATGAATACGCTCGCGGCGTTTTCTACCGCGCCGCATCCGCTCGATCCGCGTCCGGACTACGCGCCGAAAGCCGTGAAGCTGATCGCGTATCGCGCGTATCCGGCCGATGGCGCGGCGCCAGAAGACGACCCGTGCCGGCGCGCATGCGCGGAGAACACGCGCGGGTTCGCCAACACCGACCGTCTGTTCGCATGAGGAGCGAGACCATGCCGATCATCGAAAGCCGGCTCGACCCGCGCGCAGCGATCCACGACATCACGCTGAATGCGGGCGACCCGTGGCTGCACGACCTGAAGCGCGGACAGACGTTGCGCATTCTCGACCTGGAAGGCAACCAGGCCGTCGACACGCTGTTCTACCGCACCGACGATACGGAAGAGCGCTACAGCGCGCAGGACACGATCCGCGCGCAGCGCAACCTGTACCTGAGCGCGGGCAGCGTGCTCGTGTCGAACCGCGGCAACCCGATGGCGACGATCGTCGCCGACACGTGCGGCCGCCACGACACGCTCGGCGGCGCTTGCGCCGCCGAGAGCAACACGGTGCGCTATGCGCTCGACAAGCGTTACATGCACAACTGCCGCGACAGCTTCCTCAACGCGATCGCGCACTGCACGTGCGGTGCCGGCGCGCGGCTCACCAAGCGCGACCTGGTCGGTAACGTGAATTTCTTCATGAACGTGCCCGTCACGTCGCTCGGCGGTCTCACGTTCGAGGACGGCATCTCCGCGCCCGGCAAGTACGTCGAGATGCGTGCGGAGATGGACGTCACGGTGCTGATCTCGAACTGCCCGCAACTCAACAACCCATGCAACGGCTACAACCCGACGCCCGTGCGCCTCATGATTTGGGAGGCCGAATGAATGATCGTCACGCTCACCGGCTTTGCATGGGACCGGAGCACGCACCGACGCGCGACGCCGGATCGACTCGTTCGCCGCGCCCAGAGGGCGCCGTTGCCATCCACGGCCGGCTTTGCAAAGCCGGCCGGCTGCGCGGGCGCGGAGCGATGCTCCGCGAATTCCCCGCTACGCCCCTTGGCGCGGCCCTGCGGGAGGCAACATGAGATTCGCTAAAGTCCTCGTCGCGAATCGCGGCGAAATTGCGTGCCGCGTGATCCGCACGCTCGAGCGCCTCGGCATCGCATCGGTCGCGATCTATTCGGATGCCGATCGCGACGCGCGCCACGTGGTGCTCGCCGACGAAGCCGTGCGTGTCGGCCCCGCACCGGCGGCCGACAGCTATCTGAACGTCGCGGCGATCCTCGCCGCTGCGCGTGAGACCGGCGCGCAGGCCGTGCACCCCGGCTACGGTTTCCTGTCCGAGCACGCCGGCTTTGCCGACGCATGCGAAGCGGCGGGCCTGCGGTTCATCGGGCCGCGCGGCGATCACATGCGCGCGTTCGGCCTCAAGCACACCGCGCGCGAACTCGCTGCCGCGCACGGCGTCGCGCTGCTGCCGGGCACCGGGCTGCTCGACGACGTGGCAACGGCGCTCGCCGAAGCCGACGCGATCGGCTATCCGGTGATGCTGAAGAGCACCGCGGGCGGCGGCGGCATCGGCATGTCGCTGTGCCGCGATGCCGCGCAACTCGCCGCGGCTTTCGAATCCGTCGTGCGGCTCGGCAGCGCGAACTTCGCGCATGCGGGCGTTTATCTCGAGAAGTTCGTCGAACACGCGCGGCACATCGAAGTGCAGATCTTCGGCGACGGCCGCGGCGGCGCGATCGCGCTCGGCGAACGCGATTGCTCGGTGCAGCGGCGCAACCAGAAGGTGATCGAGGAAACGCCCGCGCCCGACTTGACCGATGCCGAGCGCGACGCGCTGCACGCAAGTGCGGTGCGGCTCGCGCGCGCGGTGGGCTACGCGTCGGCCGGCACGGTTGAATTCGTGTTCGACGCGACCGCGCGGCGGTTCTATTTCCTCGAGGTGAACACGCGGCTGCAGGTCGAGCATTGCGTGACCGAGGCAGTGACGGGCGTCGATCTCGTGGAATGGATGATCCTGCAGGCTGAGGGCGATCTGCCGCCGCTCGACACGCTCGCCGTCGCACCGCGCGGGGCGAGCATCCAGGTGCGGCTCTATGCGGAAGATCCGAACAAGCAGTTCCAGCCGAGCGCCGGGCTGCTCACGCACGTCGCGTTTCCCGAAAACGTGCGGGTCGATGGCTGGATCGAGGCCGGCACGGAGATCAGCGCACATTACGATCCGCTGCTCGCGAAGCTGATCGTGCGCGGCGACACGCGGCGCGATGCGCTGGCCGCGCTGCGTGCCGCGCTCGACCGTACCGAGCTGTACGGAATCGAGACCAACCTCGACTACCTGCGTGCCGTCGTCGGCTCCGACACGTTCGCGCGCGGCGCGCCGACGACGGCCTTCCTGTCGCGTTTCGCGTTCGCGCCGCACACGATCGACGTGCTCGACGGCGGCGTGCAGACCACCGTGCAGCAGGCGCCCGGGCGCGTCGGTTACTGGAGCGTCGGCGTGCCGCCATCGGGACCGATGGACGATCGCGCGTTCGACCTCGCGAACGCGCTGCTCGGCAACGCGCGCGACGCGGCCGGACTGGAATTCACGATGGTCGGCGCGACGCTGCGCTTCAATACCGCGACGCTGTTCGTGCTCGGCGGCGCGCCGCTCGCGGCCACGCTCGACGGTGAACCGGCGCCGTTCTGGCAGGTCGTGCGCGCACGACCGGGCGCGATACTCAAGCTGGGCGGCGTGACGGGCGCGGGCGTGCGCGCGTGTCTCGCCGTCAAGGGCGGGTTGCAGGTGCCCGACTATCTCGGCAGCAAGGCGACCTTTACGCTCGGCCAGTTCGGCGGCCATGCCGGCCGTGCGCTGCGCAAGGGCGACGTGCTGCATCTGCACGCGGACGCCGGGCGCGGCGACGCCGGCGCGGCGCTGGCCGCGGCCGATCTGCCCGCGCTGACGCATGCGTGGACGCTCGGCGTGCTCGACGGTCCGCATGGCGCGCCGGATTTCTTCACGCCGGACGATATCGCGATGCTGTACGGCACGCAGTGGACCGTCCATTACAACTCCAGCCGCACCGGCGTGCGGCTGATCGGCCCGAAGCCGCAATGGGCCCGTGCGGACGGCGGCGAGGCGGGGCTGCATCCGTCGAACATCCACGACAACGCGTACGCGATCGGCGCCGTCGATTTCACCGGGGACATGCCGGTGATTCTCGGCCCGGACGGGCCGAGCCTCGGCGGCTTCGTGTGTCCGGTCACGGTCGTGCGCGACGAGCTGTGGAAGCTCGGGCAGTTGCGGCCGGGCGACACCGTGCGGTTCGTGCGCGCGGGCGTGTCGACCGGGATGCCGGACGGGAAATCGGCCGCCGCGGTCGTGCAGTCGGCGAGCGACGTTGCCGCTGCCGCATCCGGCGATTGCGTGCTGCATCGCGACCCATCGGCCGGCGGCGGCATCGGCGTCGTCTACCGGCGCTCGGGCGATCGCAACGTGCTGGTCGAATACGGGCCGCTCGTGCTCGACCTGAACCTGCGCTTTCGCGTGCACGCCCTGATGTGCTGGCTCGACGCGCACCGGCTGCCCGGCATGCTCGACCTGACGCCGGGCATCCGCTCGCTCCAGGTGCAGTTCGACGCACGGACGCTGCCGCTGGCCTCGTTGCTCGCGCATCTGCAAGCCGCCGAACGCGAGCTGCCCGACGTGGCCGACATGCGCGTGCCGAACCGCATCGTCCATCTGCCGCTGTCGTGGGACGACCCGTCGACGCGCGTCGCGATCGAGCGCTACATGCAGTCGGTGCGGCCCGATGCGCCGTGGTGCCCGAGCAATATCGAGTTCATCCGGCGCATCAACGGTCTGCCGAGCATCGACGACGTGAAGCGCATCGTGTTCGACGCGCGCTATCTGGTGATGGGGCTTGGGGACGTCTACCTCGGTGCACCCGTCGCGACGCCGATCGATCCGCGGCACCGGCTCGTGACGACGAAGTACAACCCCGCGCGCACCTGGACGCCGGAGAACGCGGTCGGCATCGGCGGCGCGTATTTGTGCGTGTACGGGATGGAAGGGCCGGGCGGCTATCAATTCGTCGGCCGAACCGTGCAGATGTGGAATCGCCATCGCACCACGCGCGAATTCGAGGCCGGCAAGCCGTGGCTGCTGCGCTTTTTCGACGAGATCCGCTTCTACGAAGTCAGCGAGGCCGAGCTGAATGCGTTGCGCGCGGATTTCATCGCGGGCCGCGCGACGCTGAAGATCGAGGAATCCGTGTTCGATCTGCGCGAATACAACCGCTTCCTGCGCGATGAAGCGGATTCGATCGCCGCGTTCAAGGCAACGCAGCAGGCAGCATTCGACGCGGAGCGCGAGCGGTGGCGTGCGGCCGGCCATGCGGAATACGTCGGCGACGCGGAGCAGGGCGACGCGCAAGCGGACCGGGCAGCGGCCGCGCTCGACGGCACGCAGCGGGCGATTGCCGCGGACGTATCGGGCAGCGTGTGGAAGGTGCTGGTGGAAGCCGGCGAGCGCGTGACCGAAGGGCAGGTCGTCGCGATCGTCGAGTCGATGAAGATGGAGGTGGCGGTGACGGCAACGGAAGACGGCACGATCGAGACGATCGATTGCGCGCCCGGCGCGGCGGTGGTGGCCGGCCAGCGGTTGATGGTGATGAAGGCGGGCGCTGCCGAGGAGGTCGCATGAGCACGACACAACGCTCGATTCTGCCCGGGCTGCACTCGATCGCCGCGCTGCGCGCGCGCTACGCGGCCGGTGGTTTGACGCCGCATGCGCTCGTCGACGCGATCGCCGCGCATTTCGACGCGGGCGACCCGCACCATGCGTGGATCCGGCCGCTGACGCGCGACGAGATGATACCGTATGCCGACGCGCTCGCCGGGCGCGACATCGCGTCGTTGCCGCTTTACGGCGTACCGTTCGCGATCAAGGACAACATCGACCTCGCCGGCATACCGACGACGGCAGGCTGCCCCGCTTACGCGTACACGCCGGCGCGCAGCGCGCCCGTCGTCGAGCGACTGATCGCGGCCGGCGCGATTCCCGTCGGCAAGACCAATCTCGACCAATTCGCGACCGGGCTCTCCGGGCAGCGCTCGCCTTATGGCGCGTGCCGCAACGCGCTCGATCCGCGCTATGCGTCGGGCGGATCGAGCTCGGGGTCGGCCGTAGCGGTCGCGCTTGGCGTCGCGACGTTCTCGCTCGGCACCGACACGGCCGGCTCCGGGCGCGTGCCGGCCGCGTTTCACGGGCTCGTCGGGCTCAAGCCGACACGCGGCGTGCTGAGCACGCTCGGCGTGGTGCCGGCCTGCCGGTCGCTCGATTGCGTGTCGGTGTTCGCGCGTTCGGCGGACGACGCGCGCACCGTGTTCGCCGCCGCGCACGGCGTGACGGAAGGCGATCCGTACGGGCGCGCGTGGCAGCCGCTGTTGGGCGCGGACGGTTTGCGCGCGCAGCCGGCACGCCCGCTCGGGCAATTGCGTTTCGGCGTGCCGCGAGCCGATCAGCTCGAATTCTTCGGCGACGACTCGTACCGTGCGGCGTGGGGCGCGGCGCTGGAGCGACTGCGCACGACCGGCGCGCGGGTCATCGAGATCGACTTCGGCCCGTTCCTGGCCGCCGCGCGGCTGCTGTACGACGGCCCGTGGGTCGCCGAGCGGCTGGCCGCGATCGGCGCATTCGCCGCGCGGGAACCCGATGCGCTGCATCCGGTGATTCGCGAGATCGTCGGCGGTGCGTCGCGCTTCAGCGCCGCCGATGCGTTCGCCGCATTCGACCGGCTTGCCGCACTGCGCGTCGCCGCGGCCCGCGCGTGGGACGGCCTCGACGCGATCGTGATGCCGACCTCGGCGACGACCGCGACCGTCGATGCGCTCGAAGCCGATCCGATCGCGATCAATTCGCGCTTCGGCTACTACACGAACTTCGTGAACCTGCTCGACCTGTCGGCGATCGCGGTGCCGGCGGGCACGTGCGCAACCGGGCCGCATGCGGGCTTGCCGTTCGGGATCACGTTCGTCGGCCGCGCGCACGACGATGCGCGGCTGCTCGATCTCGCGCATGCGTGGGGCGATGGCGCGGCTGCCGTCGACGACGTTCCGCCGCCTGCGGCCGCGATGTCGGCGCGTGTCGCAGCCGCGGGTGTCGTGCGGGTAGCCGTCGTCGGCGCGCATCTGCGCGGCGAGCCGTTGAACGGGCAGCTCACGCAGCGTGGCGCGCGCTTCGTCGCCGCGACCACGACCGCGCCGGCCTACCGCCTCTATGCGCTGTCCGCCGACGCAAGCGGCGGCGTCGCCAAACCGGGGCTCGTGCGCGTGCCGGAAGGCGGCGCGCCGATCGCGGTCGAGGTCTGGGAGATGCCGGTCGAGGCTTACGGCAGCTTCGTCGCCGGGATTGCTGCCCCGCTCGGCATCGGCACGCTGACACTCGCCGACGGTTCGCGCGTGCAGGGCTTCCTGTGCGAGAGCGTGGCGCTCGACGATGCGCAGGACATCACGCGCTACGGCGGCTGGCGGGCTTATCGCGCGCAAGCCGCCGGCGGCGCACTGCAATGAACGCACGGTCGCGCGATGCCGCGGTATCCGCGCGACCGGCATCCGAAACGATACGGAGATTCCGATGACAACGACCCGCAACACGACCGGATGGCTCGCCGTACGCCGCGAGCTGACGACGCGCGGCAAATGGACGCTCGGGCTGGCGTCGTTCCTGCTGCCGTTCGCCGTCTGGTGCCTGATCAGCTACGTACCGTTCGTCTGGCATCCGCAAATGCGCATCACGAACCCGGGAAGCGTCGACTATTTCCAGACCGGCATGCAGATCGACCGCGACGTGTTCGACGACGAGCTCGCGCATGCGCGTGCGACGCATGCGGCGGTACCGGAGGGCGTGCGCGCGAATCCGGTCTACCTGCCGGCGCCGCATCAGGTGTTGCGCGCGTTCTACACGGCGTTCACGACACCGCCCGCATCGCGCGACGGCGTGTGGCTGCACGAAAGCCTGTGGCACAGCATCCGCATCATTTTCTGGGGCTTCGTGATTTCGTCCGCGATCGGCGTGCCGCTCGGCATCGTTTGCGGCACGTTCAGCGCGCTCGCGCGGCTGCAGGAGCCGTTCCTGGAGTTCTTCCGCTACCTGCCGGCGCCCGCGTTCGGCGCGCTGATGGTCGCGATTCTCGGCATCTACGACGCGCCGAAGATCGCGATCATCGTGATCGGCACGCTGTTCCAGCAGGTGCTGATCGTCGCGAACACCACGCGCAAGCTCGAATACGGGCTGTTCGAGGCCGCGATGACGCTCGGCACGAAGAAGCTGAAACTGCTCACGCACGTGGTGATTCCGGGCGTGCTGCCGGACCTGTATCGCGATCAGCGGATCCTGCTCGGCTGGGCGTGGACTTACCTGATCGTCGCCGAGCTGGTGGGCACGAGTTCGGGCATCACCTGGTACATCAGTCAGCAGGCGCGCTACCAGCATTTCGACAACGTTTATGCGGCAATCCTGATGATCGGGATCATCGGCCTCGGCACCGACATCGTGCTCGGGCTGCTCGGCCGCCGGCTCTTTCCGTGGGACCGCACGCTGAAAGCGTGAGCGCCGCCCGCACGTATCCATCGACCGATTTCCGCAGAGGGCATCATGCAGAACCCGCAAGCCGTTCCCGATTACCTGATTCAATCCGACGCGGTACGCGAGCGCTTCGCACGCCTGAAGGCCCGCGACGTGATACTCGACGTGCGGCACGTCGGCAAGCGTTTCGCGACGCCGCAGGGCGAGTGCGTCGCGCTCGACGACATCAGCTTCCGCACGCACCGGCGCGAGTTCGTGTGCGTGATCGGCCCGTCCGGCTGCGGCAAGTCGACGTTGATCCGGATCCTCGCCGGGCTCGACGCGCAGACGAGCGGCGAGGTGCTGCTCGACGGCAAGCCGGTGGACGGGCCGGGCGCCGATCGCGGGATGGTATTCCAGGGCTATACGCTGTTTCCGTGGCTCACGGTGAAGAAGAACGTGATGTTCGGCCTGCGCATGAACGGCAGCGGCAGCGGCGAGGCCGAGCGCGAGGCGTTGCAGTGGCTCGATCTCGTCGGGCTGACGCGTTTTGCCGACGTGTATCCGCACCAGTTGTCGGGCGGCATGAAGCAGCGCGTGGCGATTGCGCGCGCGCTCGCGAATCGTCCGCGCATCCTGCTGATGGACGAGCCGTTCGGCGCGCTGGACGCGCAGACGCGTGCAAGGATGCAGACGCACCTGCTCGACATCTGGCGCAACATCGACGTGACGATCCTGTTCATCACGCACGACCTCGACGAGGCGATCTTTCTGGCCGACCGGATCCTGGTGCTGAAGGCGAATCCGGGCGGGGTACAGGAGCTGATCGAGGTGCCGGTGCCGCGGCCGCGCGATTATTCGCAGGTCAATACGCCGGAGTTCATCGCGACGAAGGCGCGGCTCGAGGCGCTGATCCATCCGAAGGAAGCCGCGACGGCGGAAGACGACGGCATCAAGCCTCACATGATCCGGATGACGGATGTCGCGGATAACGTCGAATAGCGTGGAGCCAATTCATTCCGCCACGCCGGCACGCCTGTCGCATCAGGCGGGCGATGTCCGGATCGATGACGTCATCGGCGGTTGCGTCAAGAAAATGTCATCAACCTGCATACACCCGGAATAATTTTGTCGACCTTAGTGGACCTCGACTTCCCACGGTAAGCTGATGAATTCCCGATCGATTCTTCGGCTTGCGAGAGAAAGCGATGAAGTTGACCATTGCATACATCGAAGAACCGCCGTTCGGCTGGA
The DNA here is from genome assembly GCF_001522585.2 of Burkholderia sp. NRF60-BP8. Taxonomy (NCBI): domain Bacteria; kingdom Pseudomonadati; phylum Pseudomonadota; class Betaproteobacteria; order Burkholderiales; family Burkholderiaceae; genus Burkholderia; species Burkholderia sp. NRF60-BP8. Next base: position 437,767 of record NZ_CP013374.1, on the reverse strand, counting down.
CCGAAGCGGACGGCACCGCCACCGGCGCCGATCTCGACCTCGCGGGGACGATTCTCCGGCAGATAGGCGTCACCCGGATCGGGTATTGCCCGACGACGTTCGGCGAATTGCTGCCGGGCGTCGAAGCAGGTCGGTGGGACATGAACGTGCCGCTTTTCGTGACGCCGAAGCGCGCCGATACCGTCGCGTTCAGCGTGCCGGTGTGGGGGATCGACGACGGCTTTCTGGTCCGGCCCGGCAACCCGAAGGCGCTGCGCAGCTATGCGTCGATCGCCGAACGTCCCGATGCGCGTCTCGGCATCATTGCAGGGCAGGTGCAGCATGATTCCGCGATCGCGTCGGGCGTGAGTCGGCGGCAGATCGTCGTCTTCGAGCAGCAAGCCGACGCGATCGCGGCCGTTCTCTCCGGCGTGATCGACGCCTACGCGAGCACGGCTTTGGGAAACCGGATCGTTGCGAGCCGGATAGGCCGCGCGATGATCGAGGACGTCGCGCACGAGCCGGAGGTAAACGGCAACCAGCGGACGCCTCCGCTGGGCGCGTTTTCGTTCAACCGGGAAAACCGGGATCTTCTGGCGGCGGTTAACCGACGGCTTCGTTCATATCTCGGCTCGCCGGATCATCGCGCCCGCATGGCGAAATTCGGGCTGACCGCGCGCGAAATCGATCCGGCCGTGTTGCGGACAGGGTAGGTCGGCACGCGGCCGCGAACGGCCGTTCGACACAGCTTTTTAGATCGTCGACAATCGGTGCGGATAAGGGCGTAGCCTTTAGCGGTTACCGTCGATCAGATCGTTCAGCAGCGCATCGAACGCGGCCTGTGCGTCTTCAAGTTCCTGCAGAGCGGCATCAAAGGTTTGCAGCGCGAACGGCGAAGGCTCGCCGCTGCCTTGCGGCGGAAATTGCTTCTGCATCGAGGCGAACGTACTCTGCACGCGCAGCGTGGCGGCCACCATGCGCTCCATCGCCTGGGTTTCTTCGGCTCGGGCCTGTTCCGGATTCATTCCTCTCTCCTTGGATGGTTTTCTTGAAGACCAGATCGTACACGCTGTGTCCGTTCTTGCCGCCCTTGGCAGAACGACTCCGTTGAAGGTTCCAACGGCACGCTGCGGGAGAAGCGATTTAATCGGGAATGATTTCGCAGTCGCGCCGAGGCCAAGATACTCATCGAGCGTGGCTATAAAACCCCGCCGCACGTCACAACGATTGGCCGCTTTGGATAAATCTGAAGGGCCGTTCTGGGTCGGCAACAGCCGAACGCGTCCGACTGTAGCCGGACGCGTTCGGTCATTCGCGCACGTCGCCGTTCGGGCGTCGGCGGTGCACGGCAACGATCCATTCGACTCGGCGAAATACGTGGAAACCGGGCTCCGTCAGCCAAAGCTGATCAGGTCCTTGAAGATCAGGTGTCCCCAGCTTTTTCTGCGCGCGTGCACCAGCCATCCGCCTTCCGAAAGCCGGCCGAGCCGGATCGGCGCGAAGCCGAGTTGTTCCGCAAGCGCACCGACCTCCGCCGCGGCCTCGTCGTCGTCGCTCGCCAGAAACACGACTCTCCTGCCACCGTGGACGGCCGGATCCTGGCCAAGGACGGCGGCGACCAGATGGTTGGGCTATAGTCGTAAACGATATTCACAGCGACGTTTGCGACATGAGATTGACTATCCTGGCCCTCGACGGTCTGTTCGATACAGGGCTCACGGTGCTGCTGGATACCTTCGCGATGGCCAACGAACTGGCTGCTGCTCAAGGCTTTGCCGCGCCACCCTTCGACGTGACGGTGGCGGGCGTGCGCAAACGCATTCGCACCGCGCATGGATTGTCGATGCCGGTGGAATCGGCAAGCAGCGTGCGCCACCCGGACTGGGTGGTCGTGCCTGCGCCCGGTATCCGGGAGCCGGAGCGCCTGGCCAAGGCGCTGGAGCGTCGAGACGTGCGCGTTGCGATGGCGCACCTTCGTGCATGGCATGCTGGCGGCATCGGCGTGGCCGCCGCCTGCATCGGTACGTTCGTGCTGGCCGAAGCCGGGCTTCTGGATCATCGCGAGGCGACGACTACGTGGTCGCTGTCGCCTTTTTTCCGTCAACGTTATCCGGCGGTCGATCTGAACGAGTCACGCATGGTCGTCGCCGCGGATCGCCTGATCACGGCAGGATCGGCCATGGGCCATCTCGACTTGGCGCTGTGGTTGCTGCGTCAGGCCAGTCCCGAGCTGGCCACGCTCGTGGCGCGCTTCATGTTGATCGACAAGCGATCGTCGCAAGCCGAATACATCATTCCGGATTACCTTGCACACGCCGATCCGTTGGTCGCGCGATTCGAGCGCTGGGCTCGCGAGAATCTTTCCCTGGGTTTCTCGCTTCAGGCAGCGGCAGCGGCATTGGCCGTCGGACCGCGCACGTTGCAGCGCCGTACCGAGGCGGTACTCGGGAAGTCGCCGCTGGCGTTCTTCCAGGATCTCCGGATCGAACGGGCGCAGAACCTCGTGTCGATGGGTTACGACCTGGAGACGATCGCAAGCGAGGTCGGCTATGCGGATGCGGCGACGTTGCGGGCCTTGCTGCGGCGTCGGCTCGGCCGTGGGGTGCGGGAATTGCGCGCCGACAATCGGTAGCGTCCTCGATACGGCCGGCATGGCTTCGCCAACGCGAGCGACCGGGCTCGAACGCCGTCGCTGCGTCGACCGCGGCGCCGTCGTACGCCGCGCATGCCGAGGCAAGGTTCCGTGGGCTCCGCCGGAACCGCGCTAGCGCGTGCCGACGTCCGCGTGAACGCCCGTCAGTTCGATCATGAAATCCAGGAACGCGCGCGTCTTTGCCGGCACGTGATGCCGGGACGGGTAGTACGCGTATAACGGATACCGCTCGTCGGCCCACTCGGGAAAGAGATCGATCAACCGGCCGTCGGCGATCAGCGGCTCGGCGCCGAGCAACAGCATCTGCGCGATTCCGGAACCGGCGAGGCACGCATTGAGCAGCGCGCCCGGATCGTTGACCGTGAGGCGTCCGCGGGTGTCGACCACGATGCGTTTGCGCTTGCGATGGAATTCCCACGCGAACGGCTTGCCTGTCTCGGGGTTGCGAAATTCCAGGCAGCGGTGGAGTCCGTTCTCGAGGTCCTGGGGTTTTGCCGGCCGCCCCCGGCGCGCGATGTACGAGGGCGCCGCGACCGTCACGACGCCGGTGTCGAGCAGCTTTCTCGCGATCAGGCTGGACGCCCGCGGTTCGCCGAATCGCACGGCGAGGTCGAAGCCGTCCATGACGAGGTCGCCGAGGCTGTCTCGCGCGATGAGCTCGATTTCGAGCTCGGGATGCGCGTCCATGAACGCATCGAGCCGTGGCCCGAGAATGGCCCGGTAGACGACCGGATCCAGATTGATTCGCAGCTTTCCGCGCACGGCGGAGGCGCCGCCTGCGGCCGCCGCGGCGGCTTCCTCCAGCCCGGCGAGATGGGGCATGACCTGCTCGTAAAAGCGGCGGCCCTCTTCGGTGAGCGACACGGATCGCGTCGTTCGGTTGAACAGCCGGATGTTCAGCCTTCTTTCCAGCCGGGCAATCGCTCGGCTGACGCCCGGCGGCGTCATGCCGATCACGTCGGCGGCAGCCGCGAACGTCCCGGCATCGACCACGGCGGCGAACACGCTGATGCTGCCGGACAGTTTTTCGCTACTGGATCTCATCGTCGTTCGAGTGAATACGGGGAGCGGGTGGCGAGCGGCCCACGGAAGGCCGACGCGCGAACGCCGTACGGCGCGGTGCCGCCGGGCGTCCGCGTCGATCATGCCCAATTGATGACGCGTTGTCACTGATCTGATGCCATCCATGTCGTTTTGTTTCTTTCGGCGTTTGTCCAGAATGCGACCCACGTATTCACACATGGAGAACGAGCAATGTATGCCATCACAGGAATCACCGGCCAGGTCGGCGGCGCACTGGCCCGCGAGCTGCTGGCCGCGGGGCGGCCGGTGCGCGCGGTCGTACGCGACACGACGCGGGCAAGGGCATGGGCGGAGCGCGGGTGCGAGATGGCGACCGCGGTCATGGAAGACCCTGCGTCGCTTGCCGCCGCGTTCGCCGGCGCGTCGGGCGTTTTCATCCTGCTGCCGCCGGTGTTCGATCCGGCGCCCGGGTTTCCCGAGGCGCGGAAGGTGATCGAAGCCGTATCCGCCGCGCTTCTGACGGCGCGTCCGGAAAAGGTCGTTTGCCTGTCGACGATCGGCGCGCAGGCCCACGAGACCAATCTGCTCACGCAACTCACGCTGATGGAGCAGGCGCTGCGCGAGATGCCGATGCCGGTGACGTTCCTGCGGCCCGGCTGGTTCATGGAGAACGCCGCGTGGGATGTCGCGTCCGCGCGCGACGGGGGCGTCGTCGCCAGTTACCTGCAGCCGCTCGACAAGCCCGTGCCGATGGTCGCCACCGCGGACGTGGGCCGTGTTGCGGCGGAACTGCTGCAGCAGACGTGGAGCGGGGTGCGTGTCGTCGAGCTCGAAGGCCCGCGCCGGGTGAGCCCCCACGATCTCGCGCTGGCCTTCGCTCGCGTGTTGGGCCGGGACGTGCGCGCGGAAGCCGTCGACAGGCGAACGTGGGAAGCGCTGTTTCGCGCGCAGGGTATGAAGCATCCGCTCCCGCGCATGCGCATGCTGGATGGCTTCAACGAAGGCTGGATCGATTTCGACAGCAATCCTGACGATATCTTGCGCGGCCATGTCGCGCTGGACACGGTGCTGGGCGAGCTGGCGTCGCGTACGGTCTGAACGAATGCGGCGGGCGACGCGTGGTGCGCTTGCGCCGCGCCCGCCCATGCATCGGATTTCCGATCAGGCGGAGAGCGGTTTCCATGCCGAAGGGATGTCGTAAATGCCGCCATTAATGTCATTTATGACTATGGCGCAAGGCCTCGTCGTGCGTCTAGACTGCGAAGCATTTCCGGCATTCCCGGATCTGTTCAACCGCCATCCGCCTGCTCGTACCGGTTCGTTCACTTCAGAGATCAACATGAAATCGACTCCCGGCAGCATCCTCGACACGATCGGCAACACGCCGCTCGTCCCGTTACGATATGTTGTCCCGAAGAACGGCGCGCGTCTGTTCGTCAAGCTCGAAAGCCAGAATCCGACCGGCAGCATGAAAGACCGGATCGCGCTGGCGATGATCGAAGCGCCCGAGCGCGATGGGCGTCTGCCGGCCGGCGGCGCGGTGGTCGAGTACACCGGCGGCAGCACGGGCGTGTCGCTCGCGCTGGTGTGCGCCGTCAAGCGGCATCCGCTGCATCTGGTTTCATCGGATGCGTTCGCGAAGGAGAAGCTCGATCACATGCGCCTGCTCGGCGCGAAGCTGACGCTCGTCCCGAGCGACAACGGCAAGCAAACCGAGAAGCTGACGAAGGACATGATTCGCGAAGCGCATCGGATCGCCGGCGAGACGGGCGCATACCTCACCGCACAGATGGAAAACACCGATCAGCTCGGCGCCTATACGAAGATGGCCGACGAGATCTGGGAGCAGACCGGCGGCCGTCTCGACGGTTTCGTCCAGAGCGTCGGTACGGCTGCGTCGCTGCGCGGGATTTCGCGGCGCTTGCGCGAGCATGACGCACGCATCCGGATCGCCGGTGTCGAGCCGGCCGAATCGGCGGTGCTGTCGGGTGGGCCGACCGGGGCGCACAAGATCGACGGAATCGGCGCGGGCTATGTCGTGCCGCTTTGGCGCGACGGTATCGCGGACGAACTCGAGCGCGTCTCGACGGAGGACGCGAGAGCCATGGCGTTCCGGCTGGCCGCCGAGGAGGGGCTGTTCTGCGGTACGTCGACCGGCGCCAACGTAACCGGCGCATTGCGACTCGCCGAACGGCTCGGCCCGGACGCCACGATCGTGACGATCATGTGCGACACGGGCATGAAGTATCTGAAGTCGTTCGCGCAAACGATGGGCTGATGGTTTGGGGGGGCTTGGGTCGGCGAGATCCGCGTGCATGAAAAACGCAGTACCTCCCGCTTTCCCGATAGCCGAGAGCGTTTCGTCCGCGCCGGATCGGCTGATCGGCGCGGCGCTTTGGTTCGCGGTTGCCGTGCCTGTTCGAGATCCGCTGCGCGGCACCGAACGCGACGACGCGGTACCGACCTTACCTCCAGCATCGTGGGGGCGACGAGCGCGTGGCCGATTATCGCGCGACGGGTTTCGCGTTCGACTGGCATCTGCTGGCGCTGCCGTGCGATCTTCACCCGCCGATTCTCCACCGCAACTCAGCGACCCTCCACCGCGCGCGCCGGAACCGTTGCCGCGACCAAAGTCGCATCGCCGATTTTCGGCAACCACGCAAACGCGATCGCGACCAGCGTGACGCCGACGACGAGCATCGGCGCCACCATCGGCCACGCGCCCGACTGATAGCGCGGATCGGTGAAAACCGCCGCCGTCTGTCCCACGCCGAACGCGAAGAACATCATGATGAAGCCGGACCACGATACCGCGCGACCGGCAAGATGAGGCAGGCCGCTGACCGCGCCTGCCTGCCCGCACGGCTGATGGATTCCGTGGCCGAGGCAATACACGCCATGCCCGACGAGCAGCGGCCAGATGCTGCCGGGAAGCAGCGCACACCCCAAAGCCTGGATCACCGCCCCTGACAGGCTCAACGTTGCACCCTGACGCACCGTGCGCAGCATGCTTTGACGTCGCAGCAACTGCCGGCAGCCAAAGGTACTCAGGACGTAGACGAGCGTCCCGCTCGCGGGGATCCAGCCGTATCGCTGCGGCGAGATGCCGAACTGCCGGATATAGATCGTCGGAGAAAGCAGCAGAAAACAGAACATGCCGGTGTACGTCGACGCGGCCAGCAGCGTCCATACCCTGAACGGAGCATTGCCGAATATCTCGCGCACGTCCCCGGCCGAGTTCCGGCGCGGCGCGATTCTCGCGGCGCTTTCCTCGAAGCCGTACGCGCACATGACGAGCAAGCCGAACGCATACAGGCTCATCCCCGCGAGTACCCATCGCCAGCCGGCGTGCTGCGTGACGTACGCCCCGACGATCGGGGCGAGGAACGCCATCATCCCCATTCCCATGAAGCCGCGTGCCATCACGTACGGGCCGTCGCCCGCCGAATACCGGTCGCGCACCGTCGCGCGGGCGCATACCAGTATCGCGGCCATGGCAAAGCCCTGCATCGCACGCGCGGTCACCAGCATCGCGGCGGTCGACGCGAGCGCCGCCGCCAATGCGGTCAGCGCATAGAGCGTCAGGCCGGCCAGCAAGACGGGGCGACGGCCGAACCGGTCCGACAGACTGCCCATCGGCAACTGTCCGACACCGAATATCAATGCGAACACCGTGAGGCTGACGCTGGCGGAGCCCAGCGTCGCGGCGATTTCAGGCAGCGCAGGCAGATAACTGTCGGTCGCCACCGGCTGGGCCGCCAGCAACAGCGGCAACATGAGCGCGAAGTTCAGGCGAGCGGGGCGCGTGGTGTCCGGCATGACGGGGTTCGGCACGGTCTAGGGCGGGGAAGGGGCGGGGGAAGCGGGCGGCGGCAACGCAACGTCGCGCGACGTGGCTCGTTCGTATGGACGCGCCGAGTCTACCCGATCGCGCCTGCCGCCCCTGCCGCGTTCGATGCCGTCGCGCATCGGGATCGGCTGCATGCCGACACCCCATCGCGTGTTCAGTCGAACGGCACGGCCAGCCGGTCGATCACCGCACTGGTCGCGGGGCGCACGCCGCGCCACCATGCGAACGCCTCGGCCGCCTGCTCGACCAGCATGCCGACGCCGTCCGCGATCCCGTGCACGCCCGCGTTTTTCGCGAGCCGGAGGAACGGCGTGAGCCGCTTGCCATAGGCGAGTTCGTAGGCGGTTCCCGTCGGACTGAACACGCTCGGCGGGACGGGCGGCAGGTCGCCGGTCAGGCTGGCCGACGTCGCATTGACGACCAGGTCGAAACGTCCCATCCGCGCGAGGTCCGCGTAGCTGCCGGCCACGAGCGGACCGCGCCCGGCCACCTGCGCGGCCAGTGCGCGCGCCTTGTCGACGTCGCGATTCGCGATCACGAGTTCCGCCGGGCCGGCTTCGAGGAACGGCAACAGCGCGCCGCGCGCCGCGCCGCCCGCACCGAGCACCAGCACGCGCTTGCCGGCCATCGGCAGATTGAGATTCGCTTCGATATCGCGAACCAGCCCGATGCCGTCGAAGTTGTCCGCCAGGATGCGGCCGCCGTCGAACTTGAGTGCGTTGGCCGCGCCCGCGAGCCGCGCACGCTCGCTGCGTTCGTCCGACATCGCGAACGCGTCGAGCTTGAACGGCGCGGTGACGTTGATGCCCTTGCCGCCGCCATCGAAAAACGCACGCACCGTTGCAGCAAAAGCACCTGCCGGCTCGAGCGGGCCTTCGATCGCCGTATAGCGGAGGTTCTGTCGCGTCTCTTGCGCGAAGAGGCCGTGAATCAGCGGGGATTTCGTGTGTCCGATCGGATTGCCGATCACCGCGTATCGATCAGTCATCGTTGGCTCGCTTTCGAATAGAGGACGCCATCGGCCTGCATCGCGTCGATTTCGGCCGAATCGAACCCGAGGGAACGCGCGACTTCCGCGTTGTGCTGCCCGAGATCGGGCGCGACGTCGCGAATCGTCGTATCGCAATCGGAAAACCGGAACGGCAGGTTGGGCAGACGCAGCGTCCCGTAGCGCGGATGCTGTTGCTCGACGACCATGCCCCTGGCCTGGATCTGCGGATCGTTCAACACCTCGTCGATGCGCTGCACCTTCGCGCACGGCACGTCGATGCCGTCCAGCAGGTCCAGTACCGACGCGACGGAACGCGCGGCCACCCACGGCTCGACCACCGACAGGATCTCCGCGCGGTGTGCGTTGCGGCCGGTGCTGTCGTGAAACCGCGTGTCGGCGCCGAAACCCGCCGGGCCGCCGTGCGACGCGATCAGTTGTGCGAAGCGCTTCCACGCATCGTCGACCTGCGCGGCGATCACGAGATCGCCGTCAGCGGCACGGAACACGCCGTAGAGTGTCGACGTCGGCATGTCGTGCCCGGTCTGCTCGGGCAGCACGCCCTGCAGCGTGTAGCACTGCACCGCGTATTCGTGCATCGACACCAGCGTGTCGTACAGCGCCATGTCGACGTGTTGCCCGCGGCCGCTCTTCACGCGCCCGAGCAGCGCGGCATTGATCGCCGCGACCGCATGAATGCCGGTGTACATGTCGCCGAGCGAAATGCGCAGCAGCGGCGGCCGCTCGCCGGGCGTGCCGACCATCTGCATGATCCCGCTCTTCGCTTCGGCGATCAGCCCGAAGCCCGCGCGATGCGCGTCGGGACCGGTGTGCCCGTACGCCGAAATCGAGCAGTAGACGAGGCCCGGATTGCGCGCCGACAGTTCGGCATAGCCGAGCCCGAGCTTGTCCAGCGCGCCCGGCCGGTAGTTCTCGATGAAGACGTCGGCGGAGTCGCACAGCCGCTGCATGAACGCCTTGCCGCGCGCGTCCTTCATGTTGACGCTCACGCCGCGCTTGCCCATGTTGAGCTGCAGGAAGTAGCCGCTTTGCTGGTCGTCGAGCACGGTCGCGTGCTGGCGCCCGGCGTCGCCGGCGCCGGGACGCTCGACCTTGATGACTTCGGCGCCGAGCGCGGCGAGACAGCGCCCGACATACGGGCCGGCGAGAAAGTGGCTGTAGTCGACGACGCGAATGCCTTCGAGGGGACGAGCCTGCATCATCGTGCCTCCGGACGGCGCGGCACCATCAGACGATGTTCGCCGCGTTGAACGACCTGCCCGTCCTGATTGATCAGTTCCGACGGCAGCACGACGATGCCCCAGTCCGGGCGGCTCTTGCTCGCCCGCATCGAACCGACGCGGAACGTCACGTGCAGCACGTCGCCGACCTTGATCGGCAGCAGGAAATCCCAGGTCCAGCCGAGCGACATGCCCGGCAGGAACCGATAGTCGCTCTGGGTCTTCAGGCCGTCGGCGACGGACAGGCCGAACAGCCCGTGCGCGACGAGGCAGCCGAAATGGCTGGCGTTCGCGTAATCCTCGTCCACGTGAACGGGCGTATGGTCGCCGGTGAGGTCGGCATACGCGAGAATGCGTTCCTTGGTCACGACGTAGCTCGGGCTCGTGCACGTGTCGCCCTCGCGGGCGTCGTCCCAGTATTTCTCGACGATCGTCATGGTCATGCCTCCGCGCGCGGGTCGATCGCCAGTGCCTGCGCGACGCAGGAAGCCGGCCGGGCCTGAATCAGTTCGACGGCGAGCCCGTCGGGCAGGCGAAGCCAGTTGCGTCCCTGCGGCATCTCCGTCACGTCGAACCGCCGCGCGGTGGCCAGCGCGGCCTCCAGGTCTTCGCACATCACGCCGAGATGCGCGAGCCTGCCTTCGGGGCCGTCGTGTTCCGGCGCGTGGATGAACTGCAGGCCGCCGAGCGTCCAGTACTGTCGCGGCGCGTCGAGCGTGCCGTCCACTTCGCGCAGCGTCATGCCGAGCACGTCCTCGAAGAAGCGGATGTGCCAGCGGATGTCCTTCACCCAGATCGCAACGTGTTCGAGATAGGCTTTCGTGGCATTCATGCGGCAGCCTCCTCGCGCCGGCGATCGGCCATCGCGCGCTCCAGCCCCTTGATGCAGGCGACGAGCGTGGCGTTGACCGGGGTCGGCACGCCGTAGCGCTGCCCGGCGCGCACGACCGAACCGTTGATGAAGTCGATCTCGGTGATCGAGCCTTTCTCCAGGCTTTGCAACATCGAGGTCTTGAAGGCCGCGGGCAGCCCCTCGGCGGCGAGCGTCCACGCCTGTTCGGGATCGGTCATCGACAGCCTGACGCCGGCCGCCTGCGCCGCCGCGATCGCCTCGGCGACAGCCGCGAGCGACGTCGCCTTCAGCAGCGGCTCGTCGTAAAGCTGGCCGTAGGTGAGGCCGGTGACGCCGGTCAGCGCGCCGGTCGCGACGTTGACGAGCAGCTTGTCCCACATCGTGCCGACGATGTTGTCGCTGATCGTCGTCGCGAGGCCGGCGGTATCGAACGCGTCGGCGATCGCCCGTACGCGCGGCGTGATGCGGCCGTCGAGTTCGCCGATGTAAGTGGCCTTGCCGATGACGCCGGATTCGATATGGCCCGGCCCGCGAAGCACGCCGCCGACGTAAGTCTTGCCCGCGAGTACGCGCTCGCGGCCGACGGCGTCGCTCAGGATTTCCTCGTGTCCGAGGCCGTTCTGCAGCGACAGCACGACGGTATCGGGCCCGACGAGCGACCGGGCGCCGCGGATGGCCGCGTCGGTGTGGAACGACTTGACCAGCACCACCACCAGGTCGGCCGCGCCGACTTCGGCAGCCTGCGTCGTCGCATGAACGCGTACGTGCCGGGAGCCGCGGGCGTCGTCGACCCGCAGGCCGTCGCGACGCATCGTATCGACGTGCGTGGGCGAGCGGTCGATCAACCAGGTCTCGTGACCGCCTTCGGTGAGGGTGGCGCCGATCGCGCAACCCAGTGCGCCGGCTCCCAGAATCGCGATTTTCAATGCTGTCTCCTTGACGTATGGCCTCACGATAGAAGCCGGCGCTCATGTCGACAATGCAATGGATACAATGGCGCCATTGCCATGAACAATAACGCGCCGATGCCAGCCGATCTGCCGGACCTGAAACTGCTTCAGCTATTCGATCTCCTGTACGACGTGCGCAGCGTCACGCGCGTCGCCGAGCAGCTCGGCCAGAGCCAGCCGACCGTCAGCATCTGGCTCGGGCACTTGCGGGAGCACCTGCACGATCCGCTCTTCATTCGCACGCCCGGCGGCATGGCGCCGACGCCGCAAGCCGACGCGCTGATCGGGCCATGCCGGGAAATCCTCGAATCGCTGCGGCGCTTCACCGCGTGGGAAATCGCCTTCGATCCCGCGACCGCCCAGCGGCGCTTTCGCATCTGCATGACCGATGCGAGCCACGTCACGCTGCTGCCGCGGCTGCTGGCCCATGTTCGCGCGCAGGCGCCCGGCGTCCGGCTGGAAGCCGCACGGATCGACGGCAATACGGAGCGGGCGCTCGAATCGGGCGAAGCCGATCTCGCGATCGGCTACGTGCCGTGGCTCGGCGGCGGCATTTATCAGCAGAAGCTGTATGACCAGGACTGGATTTGTCTGGTGAATCGACATCACCCGAGGATTCGCGGCCGGCTCGGGGTAAAGCAATATCGTTCGGAAGGGCATGTCGCGATTACGGCCGGAACCGGCGCGCAACTCCTCGAACAGGCGCTGCGGCAGGCGCGCATCGAGCGGGACGTGGTGCTGGAATTGCCGGGTTTTCTGGGCTTGGGGGCGATCGTGCAGACGACCGACCTGATCACGACGCTACCGCGTCATATCGGCGAGACGCTGGCCCAGGTCAACGATCTGGCGGTGCATGCATGCCCGATCCCGGTCGACGGGTTCGCGGTGCGGCAGCATTGGCACGCGCGCTATCACCACGAGGCCGGCAACCGGTGGCTGCGAGGTGTCGTGATTCGATTGTTCGGTGCTTCGCATTGACTGTGGCTTCGGCGTTCGCGATGGACGCCGGAGGCGGCGCGGCTTTCGGGCGCTTCCGATTCGGCCGCGCCCGAAAGCCGATCATCGATAGACGATCTGCGCGGCGAGGTCGTGCTTGATCGACCTGGCCATGCGTCGGAATTCGGGGTACTCGTCCGGCTGCAGATACGGCCGCGGCGAATTCAGCTCGAGCGACCGGGTCACGCTGACGGTGCTGCCTTCCATTGCATAGGAAGACGTATAAGTGCCGAACGACGAAGTCACCGTGACGGGCTTCGGAAGGCCCAACACCTTCATCGACGTCGGCAACTCCAGTTTCGTGATTTCGCTGAAGCGCCCGGCTTTGAACAGGAGCGGGGTGTTGCGTTTGGTCGGTCCTGTCCAGTCAAAGGCACTGGCGACCGTGTCGAAGCCGCCCAGTCCTCTTGGGACACGCATCGCGCCGGGGCCGGGGAGCGGGGTGTAGTCCGGTAGTTCGAATACGCTGGAAAACGTAAACGCGGTTCGGAGATCGCCGATGTCGCCGTGACGGTAGCGGCCGGTGCCCTCCGATCCGCTCGCGGTAAGGAATGCTTGCGCAAACACCGGTTCGGAACCTGCCGGCAACCGGGCGAACACGGAGCGGGCGGTCCAGTCGTATTCGCCGCGGTTTTCGACTTTGCTGTTGCCGCGAACGGTACCGGACGGGTCGAGCGTGGTGTGCGTGGTGACCGTCACCGTGTCGGCATCGGCGTGTGCAACGGGAAGCACGATCAAGCGAGACTCTGCATTGCCGATGCCCGTCAGCAACGCCTGCTTTCCTGCCTCGTTGAAAGGTAGCGTGCCGAATCGGGCCGTACCGGCCGTCGAGTCGAGGTAGACGTCGAATTCGGGAACGTAGGTGATCGCGTGATTGAATACGGCCAGCGGGCTCGCCACCGAAGGCAGCCAATAGCGACTGTCCGCATTCACGAGTACCGTGCCGCTCGAGATGCCTTTTGCCGCCAGCAGCGCCTGCAGCAGCGTCGTATGGTCCTTGCAGTCGCCGTAGCGCGCCTGCAGGACGTCCTGTGCGGTGTGCGGAACGACGCCGCCGAAACCGAGGAACACGGCAACGTAGCGGATGTTTCGGCTCACCCATCGATAGAGGGCATCCGCTTGATCGCGCCGGTCGACGATTCCGTTCGTGACGAGATCGGCCAGCGCCTGCACGTCGGGCGTGACCGTCGCTTGTGCGTGCGCACGGGCGGCGTATGCCTGTCCGAGCGCCGCGTAGTCCGGAAACGTCGTGACCGCGAGCCGCGGGCTGCGGTCGTCGATACTCGGCGCATTCGCTTCGAATGGCTGCGCACGCGCATCCTTGATCGTCCAGCGCCAGATTTGCCGGCCGTCGACGTCGGCTGCCTCCCGTCCACCCTGCATGTCGACGACATCCGCATGCAGCGCCATCGACGCGGGCGCGTCGATCGTGATGCTGGCGCTCTGGATCGGCTTGTTGGTCGGAAACGTGTCGTCGGCGGAGAAGTGCCCGGGGAACAGCGGCGTGACCTGCGTCTCGCGCGTGCGCATGGTCACGGTCGCGCCGGGCTCGACGCCGGGAAAGACGATCGTCTTGACGAGGTTGTCGTCGAAGCTGGGGGCGTGGACGCTCGACGCACTTTGACGCGTGAAGATTGCGCTGGCCGGAACGTCGATCCGCACGCCGTCGCGCGTGGTGGTGTAGGCCTCGAGCACGTCGAATTTCTGCAACTCGCGGCTATATCGATAGGAAACCTGACCATACGATCTGACGCCCCGTTCCGTCTCGACGCGGATCGATCTTGCTTGATCGTGGGTCGACGAGCCGTCGCGATTCACGGTGTAGACATTGTCGTCGGACAGGACGGTGAAGGCGGGAGAGGAATCGGCGGAATACGCGACTGTTGCATGCGTGACGATTGCCGCCACGGCGACGTGTGCCCGAATCATGCGGCCGATTGAAATGGATCGACGGTCTCGCGTAATCAGCATGTGGATAGCCCTTCGAATTGTTGTTTTCCTCCGGCGAGGAGGACGCAAGAAACTACCACGACGACGAGGATGCCGCTACGGATCGCGGCGCGTATTCGGCATCGATTTGCCAGTCCTGCTTGCGTCGACAGGTTTTTGTCAGCTGATCGCCGGGTCTCTCGTAAACGATTCGCCTATCCGGCGCCGAACCGTTCGACCACGAATTCAGTGAAGCTACGAAGCTTCGGCGATTTCCGCCTCTCCTGCAGATAAAGCAGATTCATCGGCCGTTCCGGCCCGGCGAAGTCCGGCATGAGCTCGACGAGGCGCGCGTCGCGAATGTCGTCGCGTATCAACATGGACGGAAGCATCGCGATACCGAGCCCTCTCAATGTCGCCCGGCGCAACGCGTCCGCACTGTCGATTTTCAGCCTGCCGTCCACGGCGATGCTCGTCGGCCCGTCCGGACCTTCCAGCATCCATCGAGGTTGCGCCGCGTGCCATTCCGATCGGGGCGGATACGCATACGTCAGGCATTGATGCTCGGCAAGCGCTTGCGGCGTAGTCGGCGCACCGTGTTCGCGAACGTAAGCGGGAGACGCGCACAGCACCAGCCGATAGGGCGCCAGCGGCCGCGCCACCACATCCGGGTTGGCGAGCGCACCGATGCGAATGGCTGCCTCGAAACCGTCGTCGAACAGATCGGCGAGCGAGTCGGTTGCGACGATATCGAGCTGGACCTCGGGGTAGCGCCGGTAATAGTCCGCGAGCGCGGGAACCAGGCACTCGTTCGTAAACACGACGGGCGCGGTCACGCGCAAACGCCCTCGCGGCTGCTGGAGGTGAGCGAGCGCAAGCTGTTCCGTGTCGTCGACCAGGCCGAGGACTTCGACGCATCGCTCGTAGTAAGCGTGGCCGAACGCGCTGACTTTCTGCTTACGGGTCGTGCGGTGCACGAGGACCGCGCCCAGCCGATTTTCCAAAGCCTGAAGGTAGTTGCCGACCATGGTCGGCGACAGGTTGGACGCTTGCGCGGCTGCGGTCAGGCTACCCGTTTCCACGATACGGACGAATACGGCCATCGCCTTGAGGAGATCCATTGCGCAATGGTACTGGATTCTGTTTCAAGGCGACGCGCGTTTATCGGCCACCGGTTTGGAAATAGATTGCGATATCCGAACGACAGGAGAACTGAAATGCCGTATGAACTCACGACGTTGGCGTGTCCGCTTACGGACCAGGACACGGTGTCCGGCCGTGCGCATCGCTGGGTGTCGGATGCCGACGCGCGAGGGCGCCTGCTGGGCGCATGGCGCACGGAAATCGGCGAGCTGTCGCGGATTGTCGTGCTGCGTGGCTTCGAGACGATGGATGAATTGCAGCATGAACGCAATCGGGCATTGCGCGCCGAGCGACCTTTCGGAATTGAAAGCGCGTCCGTTCGATTGGCGATGGAAAGCTATGCGCTGTTTCCTTTTCTGCCCGACGTCGAACCGGCGGCATTCGGCGGCTTCCACGAGATTCGCCGCTACTGGCTGAAAGCCGGCGGTATTGCGCCGACCATTTCCGCGTGGGAGCGTGCGATAGGTCCGGCCCACGCCTATACGTCGCATCTCGTTTGCAACCTGTACGCGCTAGATGGACCGCCGCGCATCACGCACATTTGGGGATTCTCGAGTCTGGAAGAACGCATGGCGTTGAGAAAGCGGCACTATGCGGAGGGTCTTTGGCCTCCGACGGGCGGTCCGGAGCAGATCGAAAGCGCGACGTCGACGATCGGCTTGCCGGAGGCGTGGTCGCCGCTGCACTGAATGCGCTGCCGGCGCGCGTGTCACGCTATTTCTCCGGCGGAAGGATTCAGAGCGGGAGACGGAGCCGCCGCCCGCGTCGGCTGCACGACGGCTCGGCGCTCGGCCGCGGAACCCGCGTCGTCCGCTGAACCATGCACAGCCGGCAACGCAACGCGCACATAAAGAAACGCGCGCCGTTCGCGATCGGGCAGCACTTGCGGCCCATAGCTGATCCTGACCGCGCCGTCGTCGATCTCGCCGGCCTGCGCGAACCGCCACGCACCGGGATCGCTGTCGAGCAGGAATTCGGCGCGCGCATACGCGTGCGGCTCGAAAAGCTCGGGAATCGTCACCGTCCGTCCATCGAGCTTGTCGAGCAACGCTTCGACCACGTTGAAGCCGTAGCCGTCGCGCACGATGTCGCAGATGAAGCTGCCCGCGATGCGCGGATTCAGTTCGATCACGTGCGGCACGCCGTCGTGCACGATGCAGTCGAGATGCACGGGCCCCCACGTGAGCCCGGCGGCGGCCGTCGCACGCGTGCCGACGTCGATCAGCGCATGCAGCGTGTCGGCGTCGAGATCGAGTTCGGATGTATACCCGCGCTCGAGAAAACCGGCGCCGTGCCGCTTCAGCTTGCGCAGCGCGCCGACGTATCGACCGTCGAAATACTCGACGCAGTATTCGCTGCCCTCCAGGAATTCCTCGATGACGACGCGTTCGGTCGCACGCGAAGCGTCATCGGCTTGCATGGCGGCGAGCGCGTCCAGCTGCGCGCGCACGGCGGCCACGTCCTCGCAGCGGCGCACGCCGTCGCTCGCGGAGCCTTCCGACGGTTTGACGACGACCGGCAAGCGCAACGCGGCAGCCGCGGCCGCGAGCGCCGCCGGCGCGGCCAGCGTGCCCGCGACGAACTGCGCGGCCGGGATCCCGTGCGCGGCGAGCAATGCCTTCTGGTTCGACTTCGACACCGCGTGCGCGACGTGGCGTGCATCGGGGCCGGGCAGCCCGAGCGCATCGGCGACCCATGCGGCGGTGCGTGCATAGGTGTCGTGCGCGGTCGTCACGCGCAGCGTGTCCAGTTCGTCCGCGAAGCGCGCGCGCAGCCAGCCGGCGAGCTGGTTGGCGTCGGGCGCGAGATTGACCGTCTCGACGCCGTCGGGAAACACGCCGTCGAGACGATGGCCGGGCGCGGTGACGACGGTCACGGCCGCCTGGCGTGCGAGGGCGGCGCGCACCAGCGCGACGCTGCTGCCGGTGGCGCGTGCGCCGATCACGATGAGTCGCTTCATGACGAATCCTTGATCGAGGGCGGAAGAGGGAAGCCGGCTAGCGGGGGCGCCGGCGCAGCTGCTGCGCTTCGAGGCGCGGCAGCAGATGCTGGACGACGCGCGGCAGCGTATAGATCGGCAACTGCGCGCACGCGAACACGAGCGCTATGGTCGGCGTCGCGGCCAGCCCGAGCGCCGCCCACATCAGCCCGACGTTGCGATTGGCGACGATCAGCGCGACGTTCAGGCGCGTGCGGACGTCGCCGGGCGTGAGCCCGTACGCGACGATCTGGAAACCCGCGTTGACGGCGAATGCGAGGGCGATCGCGGTCAGTGCGCGGTGCGGGGCGTCGATGATCGACTGCTGCATGCCGGCCATCGTGCCGAGCGCGAATATCAGCAGCGCGGCGACGACGATCGCGTCGATCGGGGTCGCGTGGCGCGCGAGCCGCGCGCCGGCAAAGCGCCGCACGAGCAACGCGACGCCTTCGGCGCTGCCGATCAGCAGCGCGAGCCGCAGCGCGAGGCTCGACGGCGAGATCGACACCGCCGCGTCGTGGCTGAACCAGGCCGTCAGCAACGGGGCGGTCAGCGGCACGAACACCATCGACGCGAGGGTCGCGACGAGCGCGACGCTGGCGTCGAGCGACAGCATGCGCGCGATCGTCGACGTGCCGCTCGACGGCGGCGCGCAGTACGCGATCACCAGCGCCACGACCCAGTCGTACGGCAGGCCGGCGAGCCGCGCGGCGATGCCGAGCGCGACCGGGCACGCGATCATCGTCATGGCGGGCAGCAGCAGCGACACGGCGGGACGCCGCGCCACCGCGCGCACGGCGCTCGGCTCGACGCGCAGCAGCGTGCCGAGCACGAACAGGAACACGGTCGCGGGCATCAGCGGCCGCGCGAGGTCGGCCAGCGGCGGCGCCAGCAGCCCGAGGCCGACGCCGCACGCGAGCACGGTCGGGCCGCGCCGCACCAACGCGGCGATCAGTGCGCGCACGGGCGAACCTCGGGCCGGTGGCGAGCCGGAGTGAAGCCGAAGCGGGCGGCGGATGGCATGCGGATTCCCTGGAAGCGGACAGCCTAGGCTAATCCGGATGATTGGAGAAGTAAAATGATATAAACTGAATCTGTAACAAGAGAAAGTGATATGAACATCCCTCTCCTCGAAACTTTCCGGACCGTCGTGCAGGAAGGCAGCGCGTTGCGCGCGGCCGAACGGCTCGGCTGCACGCAATCGAACGTCACGGCGCGGCTGCGCCAGCTCGAAGAGTCGCTCGACGCGCCGCTGTTCGATCGACACGGCAAGCGGCTGGTGCTGAACGATGCCGGGCGCCGGCTGATTCCGTATTGCGACCGCATCCTGCGTCTCGTCGACGAAGCGACGCAGGTGGTGCGCGAAACGCCGGTAGCCCGCGGCTTGCGGCTGGGGTCGATGGAAAGCACGGCCGCCACGCGGCTGCCGGCGCTGGCCGCCGCGCTGAAGGAACGCGATCCGGCGCTCGGCCTCGTGGTGCAGATCGGCAGCGAGCCGGACCTGGCCGACGCGCTGTTGCGCGGCCGGATCGACGCGGCGCTCACCGCGCGCGCGGTCGTGCGGCCCGGGCTGCGTTACGAGCCCGCGTTCGCGGAAGACATGGTGCTGGCGAGCGCGGCGACCGTCACGCGCCGGCAACTGTTGGCCGACAACACGGTGCGCTTGCTCGCGTTTCACGACGGCTGCCCGTATCGCGCGGTCGCGGAGCACTGGCTGAAGGCGCGCGGTGTCGCGATCGAATCGGTGTCGTCGTTCGGCACGTTCGGCGCGATCCTCGGCTGCGTCGCGGCCGGGATGGGCGTCGCGATCCTGCCGAAGCGGATCACGGCCGAGCACGTGGCGCGCAAGGAGCTGCGCACGCATGCGTTCGACGATCTCGGCAGCGTGACCACCTACCTCGTCACGCCCGACGAAGCGCCTGCGCTGCCCGAACTCGACGCATTGCGCGCGGTGCTCGGCCGGCAGGCCGGTGCGCTGCTCGCACGCTGATACGAGACTGCGCGGCCCTGGCGTGAACACGCGCTAGGCCGGCGCGACCGCGCCTTCGTCCGCGAAGAAGTCGGCCTCGATTTCGCGAATCCGCCGGCAATCCTCGAGCAGCCGCTCGAAGGTCGGGCTGTAGAGGCCGACCGTGCCGAGCGCCGTCTGCAGGTCGGTGGTCACGCGCAGCGAGTCGCCGACCTTGACCCACTGCTTGAGCCCGACGAACGACGGCAGCGCCTGGATCGCCTGCCACGTGAAATCCTGCCGCAGCACGCCGTTGCGCGACGACAGCAACAGCACGTGCCCGCAGTACCCGCGAAAATCCGTCGGCGCGGCGACGTCGCCGAACAGCCGCTCCGGATGCAGCACGGCTTCGACGGCGGCCGACACGTGATTCTCGCCGCTGACCGCGCTCGTCAGCCGCGGATCGAGGCTGCCGTGCAGACGGGCGTTCAGCTCGACGATCGTCGGGCCGTCGGCCGTATCGAACAGCTCCAGATGGGTCGGCCCGAAGCGCACGTCCAGCGCGTCGAGCACGTCGGCCGCATAGTCGAGCAGCGGCGCGTAGCGCGGATCGGTGTGGTTCAGCACCAGCATCTTGTCGAGCCGCGGCGCGTGCGTGCGGTCGCGATGCACCTCCCACAGGCTGACCACGCGATGGCGGCCCTCGAACGACACCGAGTCGACGATGTATTCCTGCCCCTCGGAATAGCTCTGGATCACGATGTCGTCGTTCGGCTGGTTGTACAGCGAACGGGTGGCCAGCACGTCGCGCGCGGCGGCCTCGACCTGCGCGAGCGTCCGGCAGATCTTCACGCCGGCCACGCCCGCGCTGCGCGCCGGCTTCACCACGAGCGGCAACGTGCCGTGCGCGCGCGCCCAGTCGAGCGCTTCGTCGACCGACGTGCTGTGAAAGTGCGCGGGCGCGCGCAGCCCGGCCTGACGAATGCGTTCGTTCATCGCGAACTTGTCGCGTCGCGCGGCGGAGGTCGCGAGCGGGTTGCGAAACGGCACGTCGAGCCGCTCGGCCAGCGTATCGGCCAGCTCGAGCGCCGCGTCGAGGCCGTGCAGCACCGCGCCGATGCGCAGGTCGCTCAGTTGCGCGAGCGTCGCGTCGATGTCGCCGCGATGCTGGACCTGCCGGATGTAGTCGGACGGCACGAACTGGTTTCGGTAGATTGCCGGCAGATCGGGGTCGCTGATCACATGCGCGCAACGGATGCCGTATGCGCGAAACGCGGGGGCCAGGTAAGCGGCGGTCGACGCGCCGTCGACGATCAGGACGGTATCGATGAAGCGATGCTGCATGGATTCCTCGCTCGGATGGGGGATCGGGTGAAGGATGCGGGGCGCCGGCGTGCTCAGGCCCGCGTGCCGGTATCGGCCGGGTCGCCGGGCCAGCGCACCGCCAGCACGACACAGGCCGCGACGAGCACGGCCGCCACGGCGAACGCGCGCGCCGCGCCGGTCGCGATGGCCGCGCCTTGGCCGGCGACCAGCGCGCCGAGCGTCGCGACGCCGATCGCGGCGCCCACCTGGCGTGCGGTATTGAGGATCGCGGACGCAGTGGCCGAGCGCCCGGCCTCGACACTGCCGAGCATCGTCGACGTCAGCGCGGGAATCGCGATGCCGCCGCCGATCGCCATCGCCGCGAGCCCGGGCGCCAGCAACGCGTACGGCGCGTGCGCGGCGAGTGTCCGCCACAGCCACACATAGCCGGCGAGCGACACGGCGAGACCGACGATGACGGTCGCGCGAAACCCGTAGCGGACCGCGAGCCGAGCGCTCGCGATGTTGGCGAGCATGATGATCGTGAGCGGCGCGAGCGCGAGCCCCGATTCGGTCGCCGTGAAGCCGCGCGCGTTCTGGAAATAGACACTCAGCGAGAAGATCAGCCCGTAGAACGCCGCATTCGTGATCGCGCCGATCGCGAGCACGCTCGGCACGCGCGCGATCCGGAAGAACGCGAGCGGCAGCATCGGCGCGCTCGCGCGCCGCTCGATCGCGACGAACGACGCGCCGAGCGCGACCGACGCGATCAGTGCGCCGGCCGCATACGGATCGCCGATCCCGTACGCCCCGGCCCGGATGATGCCGCCCGTCAGCAGTCCGAGCACGAGCACCGCGACGATCTGGCCGGCCGGATCGAACAGCCGCGTGCGCGCGGCAGCCGAATCCTGCACGTGGCGCAGCGTGAGCCACAGCCCGAGCGCGCAGATCGGCAGGTTGATGAAGAAGATCGCGCGCCAGCCGAGCGAATCGATCAGCAGGCCGCCGAGCGTCGGTCCGGCCGCGCTGATCGCGCCGCCCGTCGCGCTCCACCATGCGACGGCTTTCACGCGCGCGGCGGCATCGCTGGCGCACGCATGCGTGATGAGCGCGAGCGACGTGGGCAGGATCATCGCGGCGCCGACGCCTTGCGCGATCCGCGCGGCAACCAGCGCCGCCAGCGACGGCGCGAGCGCGCAGCCGAGCGACGCGAGCAGGAACAGCGCAAGGCCGTACGCGAACAGTCGACGGCTGCCGAAACGGTCGGCCAGCGTGCCGGACGTCAGCAGCAGCGCGGCGAACGACAGCGTATAGGCATCGACGATCCACTGCAGCCCGTGGACGCTCGATCCGAACGCGTGGCCGAGGCTCGGGATCGCGACGTTGACCACGGTCACGTCGAGCTGGACGATCGCGAAGCCGAGGCTCGCGGCGGCGACGGTCGGGAGGATGGCGCGCAGCGATGCGCGGGGCGATTCCGCGGCGGCGATCGGCGTGCGCTCGACGCGGTCGAGCGCCGGGGCACGATCGCTCATCGCGACTCCCGGGGCGTATGGGGTGTGTAGGGCGTATAGGGCGCGTGGGACGGCTGGCGGTATCGGTTCATCGGGCGGGTTTCCGTAAGGCGGACGAGGGAAGCCGGCTGCCCGTCGGGCGCCGGTCGCGGCGTCGAATCCGACGGAAAAATAGCATCGACCCGTTAGCGAATACAAATAATAAGCAGCGATTTTTTAACAAGTATTCCTGTTAAAGGGCCGCTCGAGCGAGGTGAACCGGTTCCGGCCGGATTGCTGAACTTATATCGATAATGTTCGTTTGCAATCGAATTAATATCATTTCGCAATGCAATGCGGGTCTCCTAGTCTTGTCGAGCGCTTCGCCCCGAGGACGGCGGAGCGCGGCGGCGATGCCACGCCGCTCTTCGAACCAGATCTTTATACGAGAGACTTATGACCTATCTCGCAGATGAACGCATCGCTTTGACGGCAGTGGAATCCGCTCACATCCGCAAGACGCTCGGCGCGCTGGATTACGATCCGGCCGGCGGCGCAGGCTATATCAGCGCGGTCCGCAAGCTGGCCTACAACGCGTTTCCCGACCGGATCGTCGACGCATTCGATCGGGCGAAGGCGCCGACCGCGGACGCGCACGGCTCGATCGAGATCGACAACCTGCCGATCGACGACGGCGTGACCGGCAGCCCGCGATTCGAGGAAACCGGCCGCTCCTTCAAGGCCGGCGTGTTGAGCGAGAACGTGCTGGTCGCGTTGAGCACGCTGGCCGGCGAGCCGTACTCGATCGCGCACGAAGGCCGCGAGCTGGTGAACAACCTGACGCCGCACAAGGCGACCGCGCGCGACTATACGGGCCTCGGCTCCGAGGTCGAACTCGATTTCCATATCGAGAACGCCGCGCAGGCGCACATGCCGGAAGGCGACACGTCGCCATTCGCGCTGCTGCTGCTCGGCGTGCGCAGCGAGGCCGGCGGCGGCCCGTACACGCGGCTCGCCGATGCGCGCCGCGCGCTTCAATTGCTGTCGCCGGACGATATTGCGCAACTCTACGGCGAGCACTACATCATTCGCGTGCCGTACCGGTGGCGCGGCGCGACGCCGACGCCGCGCGACAACACCGACCTGAGCGCCGTGCTGTCGGGGCCGCTCGATGCGCCGCGCGTGACGGTCGCGTTCTATCCGGACATGGTGCTGGCGGTCAATGCGCGCGCGCAGGAAGCGCTGGCCAACCTGTATCGCGCGGTGCGCGAAGTGTCGTTCGGCGTGCAGGTGTCGCCCGGCAAGCTGGTGCTGATCAACAACCACTTCACGCTGCATTCGCGCGATCGCTTCGATCCGCAGTACGACGAGAACGATCGCGCGTTCCGCTGGGTGCAGCGCGTGTTCGTCGCGCGTAGCCTGTGGAATTTCCGCGCGTTCACGCCGCTGCAGGCGCGCGTGTTCGACCCGAAAGCGCTGTACGCGGGCGAATCGGCGCAGGCGAGGCAGCCGTCGCCGGCCGTGCAAGCCGCGCCGCCGCGCGCGGCCGCGGTCGAACTCGAAGCGGCGCCTGCGTGAGCGACCCGGCGTGGCAGCGACTGGCGCCGAACGTTGCCGGCCCGCTGCCCGCACGCTTCGTTTCCTGCATCGTCGAATCAATACAGGATTCCACAAGACATGAGAAGAACCGTTTTTCCCGTTGCGCGCATCGCCCGCGTGCTGGCCGTCGCGCTGATTGCCGGGAGCGCCGTCGCCGCGCAGGCGACGTCGTTCGACCTGAGTCCCGAGCAGCCGGCCCGGCAGCGCGGCGCCGTGAACCCGGCGGTCGAGCAGGCGCTGCCGGCCGGCTTCCGGTTTGCCGAAGCGAACACGCTGACGATCGGCATCGCACCGAATCTGCCGCCGCTCAGCACCTATGCGACCGACGCACGCACGGTGGTCGGCTTCGATCCCGATCTCGCGCAACTGATCGCGGACAGTATCGGCCGTAAGCTGAAGATCGTGCCGCTCGCGTGGGCCGATTGGCCGCTCGCGCTGCAGTCCGGCAAGGTCGACGCGGTGATCTCGAACGTGACGGTCACCGAGCAGCGCAAGGAGAAATTCGATTTCTCGACCTACCGGAAGGACCAGCTCGGCTTCTACGTGAAGATCGGCAGCAAGCTGGCGGCGATCCGCGAGCCGAAGGATGTCGCCGGGTTGCGTGTCGTGACCGATTCGGGCACGAACCAGGAAAAGATCCTGCTCGAATGGAACCGGCAGAACGTCGCGCACGGTCTCGCGCCCGTCGAGATCCAGTATTACGCGGATGCGGCCGAGCGCTGGGTCGCGCTGCAGTCGGGCCGCATCGACACGATCTTCAGCGTGAACTCGATGCTCGCGTATCAGGCGTCGCTGCGTGGCGATGCGAAGCTGATCGGCACCGTCAGCGGCGGCTGGCCGCGCACCGCGGACATCGCGATCACGACCCGCAAGGGCAGCGGCCTCGCCGAGCCGCTGACGCTCGCGATCAATGCGCTGATCGCCAACGGCAGCTATCGGAAGGCGCTCGATCACTGGCGGCTGGACGCCGAGGCGATCGACCGGTCGCAGACCAATCCGCCGGGGTTGCCGCGCACCTGAGCACGGCACGCGACGCCGCCCACGTCGACATCGTCGTAGTCGTTGTCGGCGCCGTCCTCCGCCCCGATCGCGTTGAAGCCGATACGCGGCGGCAGCGTGAAATAGCCTTCGCGATCCGCTATGGCGTGACGCCCGGCTATTTCGTGTCGGGCCGGCTGGCGGCGATCTCGATCGCCGTTTCCCAGCGGAAATAGCCCGATACGGCGCCGTCGCGATCGAGCACGGCGAAATCGGCCGTGCACGTGGTGGCGCCCGCGGCGAGCACCTCGCTGCGCCAGAAGTGGTCTTTCATCGGCCGACACGACGGATGCAGCAGGTCGTCGCCGTCCGGCACCGGCATGGCGGCGTCGCGGATTTCCGCTTCGATCGGCGCGACGATGCCGGCGTCCTTCAGCGTGAACCGGACGAACAGCACGGTTACCTCCGCACGTAGCGCGAGCGCGGTTTCGCGTAGATGGAGTTGGTCGCCCGGTTGCAGGCCGGCGAAGAACTTGCTGTCGTTGTGACCGAGCCGACTGTCGACGGGGCTTATCACGTAGATGTGCCGGCCGTCGATGACGGTTGGCGTATCGGCGTTCCGGCTCGCATCGGGATGGGCCGACAGCAGCGTGGCGGCGTCGACGATCGCGAGAACATCGCAACGAAGACCAGACATGAGCGCTTCCTCCGCAACAAGGGAATGACACGGGCGGCCGCGCGGCCACCCGCTTGCCGCGATCGACGATCAGTTGTGGATCGAAATGAACGGATCCCACTGATAGCAGCCCAGCGACTGACAGTTGCGATCGATGATCTGGAAGTAGAAGTGGTAGGTCACGCGGCCCTCCGACAGCGTTTCCGACGACCAGTAATAGTTGTCGACCTTCTGGCAGGTCGGCGTCGACGGCGAGCTCGGATTCGGAATCGGGATCGACGCGGTGGCCTTGCGCGGCGTCGGCGGCGAGATCAGGTCCTTGCCTTGATTCGCGATGAAGCCGTAGAAAATGACCTGTTTTTCGAAGCCGAGCGACAGGCTCGTTTCGCGCCAGCGGATCAGGTCGCCCACCTGCGCTTTCAGGTCGAGCTCGCCGCCCGCCTGCCCGGAAACCACGTTGTCCTGGTTGGTGACCATGTACACGTGCTTCCAGTCGATCAGCGTCGGGTTTTTCGGATCCCGGCTGGGATTCGGATATTTCTGGAGAATGGTTTCGGTATCGAACGAGACGAGCACATCGGTAACGCGTGACATAGAAGCTCCCGTTTAAAGTAATGGAACTTATCGTTGCGCGAATTGCTTCGTGCGGCCGCCATCGCATTGTGCTGCAAGGGTTTTCACCGGTTTCGACGCATGCAGAAGCGACGGCGAATGCAGGTTATCCCGTTTGATTGAACGTGGAAGCTGTAAAAGTAAACAGGTCGATAAAATAATTTATCGGGTTAATTTTGAAATCGGAATCAATCGAATCGATGCGTTACATAAATATAGCGACATTGAATCTGTTAATTGATTGTCCGATTATTGGCGGGAACGGGAAAAGGCGCTTACCGGTACGTCCAGAGCCGGTGCAGCACGAACGTCGTCGGCGGGATCAGCAGCGCGATCGCGACGACGCCCATCGCGCGCGACGCACCCAGCGCCTCGGCGGCGCGCGCGAGCAGCATCGTTTCGACGAAGCCGGCGAGCGTGACCGCGAGAAAGCGCAGCGCGTTGCGGGCGTGCACCGTCGACGAGAAGCTCCACAGCGTATTCGCCAGATACGAGAACGCGGTCGCGCAGAGGAACGCGACCGCATTCGCACTCGCCGGCGTCGCATCGAGCAGCGCGAACAGCGCCGTCGCGACCAGCGTGTGGATCGCGGTCGAGCAGAGACCGGACACGCCGAAGCGCACGAGCCGCGTGCGCTCGGCCTGGAGCAGGCCGATCATGGCAAGCGCACGTCAGCGCGCGCCGATGCGCGCCCTGGCCGGCTGCGCGCGCCGGCGGGGCGGCTGGCGGCGGGCGTCGCGCGCGACCGGCAGTTCGATCACCTTGCCGTGCGCCTGGTACCGGCGGCGGATCAGGTAGACGGGCCGTTGCTTCGATTCGTCGTAGATTCTCCCGACGTATTCGCCGACGACGCCGATCCCGATCAGCTCGATGCCGCCGATGAACAGCGTGACCGAGATCAGCGATGCGTAGCCCAGCACCGGATTGCCGAACAGCAGCGTGCGCAGGATGATGAAGGTGCCGTACAGGAACGCGAGCGCCGCGATGCCGACGCCGATGTAGGTCCAGCTGCGCAGCGGCACGGTGCTGAAGCTGGTGATGCCTTCCAGCGCGAAATTCCACAGCTTCCAGCCGGAAAACTTCGAGTGCCCGGCGCTGCGCGGATCGCGCTGGTACTCGACGATCACGGTCTTGTAGCCGACCCACGCGAACAGTCCTTTCATGAAGCGGTGCCGCTCGGGAAGGTTGCGCAGCGCGTTCACGACCTTGCGGTCCATCAACCGGAAATCGCCGACGTTCTCCGGCAGCTTCACGTCCGACAGCAGGTTGTGAACGCGGTAGTAGATCGCGGCGGCGGTGCGCTTCGCGAACGAATCGCACGCGCGGTTGCTGCGCTTGGCCGCGACGACCTCCGCGCCGTCGCGCCAGTGGTCGATCAGCACCGGAATCAGGCTCGGCGGATCCTGCAGGTCGGCGTCGAGCGGGATCACCGCGTCGCCGGCGGCTTCGTCGAGGCCGGCCGTCAGCGCGGCCTCCTTGCCGAAATTGCGGGTGAGATCGATGACGCGCACGCGCCGCTCGGCGGCGCCGATCCGGACCAGGCGTTCGAGCGTGTCGTCGCGGCTGCCGTCGTTCACGCAGACGATCTCGAAGCGGATCGCGTCGATCGCGCTCAACAACGGAATCACGACGTCGAAGAAGCGCTCGACGGCTTCGCCTTCGTTGTAGAACGGCACGACCAGCGAGACGAGCGGCGTGTAGATGGATTCCCGCATGATGATTCCCCTTGTGATGTCGCTTTACCGGCTGGCGCCGAACGTCGGGCGGCCGGTGCGGCGCATGCCGTGCGCCGGGCGGTGATGCGGTCGGACGGGATGGGCGAATGCGGTCTCGGTCGAGCTGTCGCGCGCATCGGGCATCGACGGCGCGTCGCGTCGTTCCCGGGCGATCCGGCCGACGAGGAGCGCGAGCGACGCGAGCGTCACGAGCGGCATGAACTGGAACGACAGATGCGGCACGATCGCGAGGCCCGCGAGCGGCATCGGCCACAGCAGCATCAGCCATTCGCGATCGAAGTGCCGCCAGCCGTGCGTCCATGCATAGCGCGCGTACCACGCGATCACGATGCCGTACCACGTCAGGTCGTAGTCGTACAGATAGGGGCTGACGAGCAGGCACGCGCATGCGAGGGTCGCGGCGCGCAGCGCGTACGAACAGGCGCCGCGCCACGCGAAGACGACGGCGATCGCGGCAGCCGCGGCCGACAGCAATTGCAGGCCGCGCGCGACGAGCGCGGGCCAGCTGGCCAGCGTCGCGAGCGCGAATGCGGTCGGCATGCGCGCGAGCTGCGCATGACCGGTGCCGACGATCGTGTAGACGTCGGCGATCGTGTGCATGAACGCGAGCCACGGGCCGACGCCGAACGCGAGCGTCGCGAGCAGGGCACCGACGACGATCGTCGCGGCCCACGCGGCCAGCGCGCGCCATTGGCCGGCGCACAGCAGCGCGAGCGGGAACAGCACCGCGAGCTGCGGCTTCATCGTCAGCAAGCCGAAGCAGATGCCGGCCACGACCGGACGGCGGTTCAGCGCGAGCAGGCCGAGGGCGGCGAGCGCAGCCGCGAAGAGGCTCGTCTGGCCGACGATCACCGTGAGGAACGCGCCGGGGAACGCCAGTGCGCACAGCCACGCGGCATCGCGCTGCACGGTCGCCCGGATCGCCGCGGCGAACAGCGCGAGCGTGACGCCGAGCCACAGTGCGAGCGCCAGCGTGTACGGCAGCCAGCCGAGCGGCAGCACGAGCAGCAGCATCGTCGGCGGATAGAGCCACGGTTGCGTGCCACCCGCGAGCGTCATCGTCGGTGTCGCCGACTGCTCGATCGCGAACAGCGTGGCGTAATGCCACGCATCGGCGCCGTGCCCGTGCGCGGCGAGCCACGCGGCGCTCCAGATTGGGGAGAAATCCGGCGACAGCGGCTCGGGTGCGCCGTGGTTCGACACGATCATGCGAACCAGGTAGATGCCAATGAACAGCAGCTCCGTCAGGAGCACGGCGCCCGCATAGAGGCGCACGCGGTCGCGATTGAGCCAGTGCGGACGGCGGCGCGGGCCCGCGATCGGCAGTTCCGGATGCACGTCGATGGCGGAATGCGCATGGCGGGCGAACGAGGGCGTTTTCATTGCTGGCCTCGTGTCGCCAGTGCCGTGCGACGCAGGACGACCAACAGCACCGCGAGCAGCACGACCGGCCCGATTTGCGGCAGCTTCATCAGCCGATTGAACATCTCGAAGACCGGCAGCAGCCACGCGATCACGAGGATGCCCTGGTCGCCGGGCAGCCAGCCTTCGTCGAGACCGTGCGCGATCAGACAGAAGAGCGCGATGCCGAGCCAGGTGAGTTCGTAATGCCACAGATAAGGCGTCGTCAGCAGCGTGGCGACCGCCAGCACCGCGCCACGCAGGCGCATGTCGTGCGTGCGACGCCATACGCTGACGGCCGCGGCGATCGCGAGCAGCGCGACCGCCGCCTGCGCGGCCAGCGCGGCCGCGACCGATGCGCCCGCGAGCCGCAGTGCGGCGAACGGCGTCGGCGACGCGAGCCAGTACGACGCGAGCATGAAATGCTGCGCGCGTACCGTCGACATCGCTTGGCTCACCCCGTGCAGCGCGGCGGGGCCGGCCAGCACGACGCCGGCCGCGGCGAACAGCGCCGCGCTGGTCGCCGCCGCCGCGAAGGTGCGCCACGCACGCGTCGCGATCAGCACGAACGGGAACACGACGGCGAGTTGCGGCTTGATCGCGAGCAGTCCGATCAGCACGCCCGCCACGACCGGACGCTTGCCGAGCAGATGCAGCGCGAGCGCGGCGAGGCCGGCGGTCAGGATGCTGTTCTGGCCGAACAGCGCGGACACGCACGCTGCCGAATACGCGGCGACGACGAGCGCAGCGGCACGCGGCACGGGAAGATGCGCGCGCAGCCCCGACAAGTGCAAGACGGCGAACGCGTAGCATAAAAGACTGCCCGCGAAAAAGAGGAAGTAAGCGGGCAGGAAAGGCACGAGGGCAACCGGCGCGACGAACAGCAGCATCGTCGGCGGATAGAGCCAGGGAAGCGGCCGGCTTTGCAGCGACGCACCGAAGTGCGCGAACTCGGCCCGCGCGAACGACGAAGGGTCGTAGGCCGATGCGGCATGGCCTTGCAACACGAGATGCGATGCGGTCCAGAAGACCGAGAAGTCGGTGCCGGGGCGCGCGGTGGCGTTCGACGTGAAGCCGTCGGTCACGACGCCCCAGACGATTACCAGCGCCACGAAGAGCATCAGCATGATGCAGCTGTACGGAATGATCCGGTCGGCCGTCAGCCATTGAGCACAGCGTATTGCGCGATCGCGCGTTCCACGATTGGCTGTGTACATGATGCCCCGTCTGTCGTGTGGCCGCGTGGTCTGTCGCAGCCGTTTGATGTTGTCGTGCCCCTGCGGATCGATCGCTCTGAAACGGCGTTGTCCGGTGAATTCATTGTTGAAGAAAAAATCGCTCGATGCAAACCGCGCACGGCCGGCCGACATTGAATGTGTTCAGCGATGCGGTTGAAAACCGCCATTTCTGGTATGAGAAAACGCTGCCGCCGGAATTCGTGTTTCCGGCTTGAAACATTCCGCGATTTTTGCGGGCCGTGCATGCCGCCGGACCCGATCCGCACGCGCGGCCCGCCGCGTTCGGGAAAATCCCGAGAAAATTTTTTGGGCCCTTTGTGCAGCGCGGCGACGGGGTTTCACGCCGACCGCATGCGCTCGAACCGCATATATCAAAGTTGAAACATTTAGGCAGCCGGACGTTTGGCGGGAGGGCGTGCGGATCGCCGGAACCCTTGCCGCGCCTCGATTTCGCCCGGGATGGTCCGCTCTTTGCGTAAGCGTTGGCACGGCAGTCGACGATTTGACGACCGGACGGTTCAGACAGAAACGCCGCGCAACCGGTTCGTGAATCACCTGGGGAAAAGACCGGCCGGAGCGCGTCGGGGAACACGCCGCTCCAGTTCGGTCACCCGCGGGAATCGTCGTCGAACGGCCCGAGAGACCCGGTTGCTTCAGGGCAATAAGAAATCGGCATGGCAGTACATGGGGAATAAAAATGAAAGACCACAGCGCATCGCGGTTCGCAAGCCGCGTTAAAGACACATTGCTGCTTTGCCGGGAGCTCGTCTCTCGTTCAATCGAATTCCATGCGTCGAACGGCCGCCGTGCCGCTCCGGTCGCTCGACCTGCCCGGTTCGTCCGGCCGGTCGAACCGTACACGCGTCTCTCGTGCTCCGTCTCGCCGGTACCTGTTCGCACGGACAGGGGCGGTCCGCCCCGTTTCCGCGACTGATCGTCGGCTTCCGATTTCCAGAGTAGTGCCGGTGGTGCCAGCCCCCGACGTCCTGACCGACGAAGGGTATTTCATAGTAGTCCGAAAGGAGAGTGCTCATGTCGAGAATCATCGAAAAGATCGCCTGGTTCGTCGACGATCAGGACGGTGTGACGGCCATCGAATACGGCCTGATCGCCGCACTGATCGCGATCGGCATCGTCGCCGCGCTGACGACGGTCGGTACGGATCTGAAAACCGTCTTCAGCACGGTGGCAGACGATCTGGATTCGATCGTGGCAGCGATTTGACGAACGGTACGGCGAACGGCTCCTCCGAATTGTTCGTCGACACCACACGGCATCAACAACCTGCCTCGACGTATCGATGCCGGATCATTCGATCCTGCCGGCACGCGAGGGCTTTGAAAGTGACTACGCAAGGAGATCATCATGTCCAAGCTCGTTCAGCAAGTCAGCCGTTTCGTACGCGATGAAGACGGCGTGACGGCCATCGAATACGGCCTGATCGCCGCCCTGATCGCCATCGGCATCATCGCCGCGCTGTCGACGGTCGGCAAGGACCTCAAGACCGTGTTCAGCACGATCGCCGACGACCTCGATTCGGCGGTCGCAGCCATCTGATGGAGCGTGCCGCGGACGGCTCGGCCGGTGCAGCGCTCGAGCCGTCCCCGGCGATCCGATCAACCGGAAACCGGAGACCGTCATGCAAGCCGTCATGCGTGCCGCACGTGGCTGGATCGCCGACGAACGAGGCGCGACGTCGATCGAATATGCGTCGCTCGCGTCGATGTTCGCGATCGCGGTACTGGGCAGCGTCGTCACGCTGAAGGGCTCGCTCGGCGACGCGTACGAGATGATCGCCGCGGCCGCGACGGCCGCCGTGACCACCGCGCTGGCGATGGCTTCCTGATCCACCGATTCGATCCGCGAGGTTCGCCATGTTTCCCGTTGCGCCGCCTTACCCGGTTCCGTTGTGCGTGACGCTGCTCGCGATCGCTGCGGCCAGCACCGACATCGCGACCCGTCGCATTCCGAACCGTCTCGTTCTGCTAGGCCTGGCCGGCGCGCTGGTTGCGCAGTGTCTGTTGCACGGCGTGCCGGCGGGCGTGCTCGGCTGGCTCGCCGGGGCCGCAACCGGCTTCGGCCTGCTGCTGCCATTCTACCTGTTGCGCGGGATGGCGGCGGGCGACGTGAAGCTGATGCTCGCGATCGGTGCGTGGGTCGGCGCGGAAATGACGTTTTACATCGCGCTGGCCACGTTCCTGGCCGGCGGGATCGGCTCCGTCGCCTACGCGCTGCTGCGCGGGCGGACGCGCCGGATGTGGGCGAACGTGCGCACGCTGATCGTGCAGCGCTCGCCAGCGGCGCGCGCCGAGGCCGACGACGGCCCCGCCGAGATCGTCTCGGTCGGCACGCTGCCGTACGGCGTGGCGATCGCGGCCGGCACGCTGGGCATGCTGTTCGCGTCGTGCGCATAGCGCGGTGGATGAGCAACGAGGACGCAACGAGGACGCAACGATCATGAACACGAACCACACCGAACCGAGACGCGACGCGCAGGTGACACGCCTGCCCGATCCGCCGCCGTCGCGGGAGGTCCATACGAAGCTGGGCGCGCAGTTGCCGTCGGCGCCCCGCTCGCTCGCCGAAACGGGGCTCGGCATGGCGTTCGTCGCCGGCCTCGTGCTGAAGTCGACGCTGGTGCTCGGCCGCCCGTCGTACCGCGACCTGGTCGAGCGGCACTGCCTGCCGCTCGCGGTGCTCGACGAGGTCTTTGCGTTCCTGGTGCGCGAGCATCTCGTCGAGCTGACCCATCGCGGCGCGACCGATCTCGACGTGACGTTCCGCCTGACCGATGCGGGGCGCGTGCTCGCACTCGAGGAACGGGAACGCAGCAGCTACAGCGGGCCGGCGCCGGTGACGCTCGACGCGTATCTCGCGAGCGTGGCCGCGCATTCGGTGCACAAGCTGCACATCGGCCAGAGCGACGTGTGGGCGGCGTTCGAAGGCGTCGTGATCGACACGGCGGTGCTCGATGCGGCGGCCGCCGCGCTGAACGCGGGCCGGCCGCTGCTGATCTACGGCCCGGCCGGCAGCGGCAAGACCTTTCTCGCCGAGCGGCTCGGCGCGCTGATGCACGGCCGCGTGCCGGTGCCGCACGCGATCTGCGCGGCCGGCGAAGTGATCCAGGTCTACGACCCGCTCGTGCACGTCGACGCGCAAGCCGCGGGCGGCGGCCAGTCGGTCGATCGCCGCTGGCGCCTGTGCCGGCGGCCGGTCGTGATGTCGGGCGGCGAGCTGACGCTCGACGAGCTCGACCTGCGTCGCGACGAAGCGGCCGGCTTCTACCAGGCGCCGCCGCACATGAAGGCGAACATGGGCATGTACGTCGTCGACGATCTCGGCCGCCAGCGCGTCGAGCCGCGGGACCTGCTCAATCGCTGGCTGCGTCCGCTCGATCGCGGCGTCGATTTCATGACGCTCGA
The DNA here is from genome assembly GCF_001522585.2 of Burkholderia sp. NRF60-BP8. Taxonomy (NCBI): domain Bacteria; kingdom Pseudomonadati; phylum Pseudomonadota; class Betaproteobacteria; order Burkholderiales; family Burkholderiaceae; genus Burkholderia; species Burkholderia sp. NRF60-BP8. Next base: position 403,776 of record NZ_CP013374.1, on the reverse strand, counting down.
ATCCGGCAACCGCTTCGTGCTGCCGTTCGACGTTTGGCCGGTGTTCTCGAGCAACCTGGCGCCGGAGCAGTTCTGCGACGACGCGTTCATGCGCCGCCTCGGCTCGAAGCTGCACGTCGGCGCGATGTCGATCGACGACTACCGCGCGGTGTACGACGCGGCCTGCGCATCGCTCGGGCTCGTGTCGGCGAGCGATGCGTTCGACTTCCTGCTGCATCGGCTGCACCTGCCGACCGGCAAGGCGTTTCTCGCGTGCTTTCCGGCGGACCTGCTGCGCCTCGTGGCCGCCGGCGCGCGTTATCGCGGCGATCCGCCCGAGGTGACGCACGACGCGCTGTACGACGCATGGGCGAGTTACTTCGGTGCGGCGCCCGAGCGGGACGGCAGCCATCCGCCGCCCGTCGAGCGCGGAGGCCGTACGTTCGTCACCGGTTGAGCGGTTTCTTTCACGATTCGTCGAGGAGCATTGCCATGAAAAACAGTCGAGCGCTCATGATGCTGGTCGTCGCGATGATCGCGGGTCTTGCCGCGGTCGTGTTCGCGTCCCACTGGCTGGTACAGACGTCCACGAGCTCGGTCACGTCCGTTGCGGTCGCCAGCACCGACCTGAACCTGGGCGAGCCGCTCGGCCCGAACCAGATCCACATGGTGAGCTGGCCGTCGGGCAGCGTGCCGACCGGCGCGTTCACCGATACGAAGGCGCTCGAAGGGCGCGTCGTGCGCACCAGCCTCGCGCGCGGCGAGCCGGTGATCGAGTCGAAGCTCGCGCCGGTCGGCACGAAGGGCGGGCTGTCCGCGGTGATCGCCGACGGCAGCCGCGCGATCACGGTGCGCGTGAACGACGTGGTCGGCGTCGCCGGCTTCGCGCTGCCGGGCAACTACGTCGACGTGATCGTCAACACGCAGGAACAGCAGGGCAAGACCGACGGGCAGAGCATCTCCAAGATCGTGCTCGAGCACATCCTCGTGCTCGCCGTCGCGCAGCAGGTGAGCCGCGACGACACGGCGCCGAAGGTGGTCAACGCGGTGACGCTGGAAGTCACGCCCGAGCAGGCCGAACGGCTCGACGTCGCACGCAGCGTCGGCACGCTGTCGCTCGTGCTGCGCAATCAGGTCGACCAGAAGACGCTGAACACGGACGGCGCGACCAAGCTGACGCTGCTCGGCAAGGCGCCCGCACCCGAAGCGCAGCCGGCGCCCGTTCGCGCGCGGCCGGTCCGCGTGCACGTCGCGTCGCATGCGGCGCCGGAAGCGCGGCGCGATTGCGTCGGCGTGCTGACCGGCGTGAAAGGCAGCGTCGAATGTTTCTGAAGTCATCCATATAGACAGACCAACAGATCGGCCGCCGGCAACGCGTGGCGGCCTTGGAAGTCGATAACCGGCACGGCGCCGGTCTCTCGGGGGATCAGACGAAATGAAGATCAAACCGCAACGCACAGGTACCGGCCCGCTACGCACACGCGTCGCACGGGGTACGACGATGGCCGCGATCCTTTGTTCGGGATGGCTGACCGTGTATGGCGCACTCGCGCAGGAAGGCGTCGAATCGGCGGTGCTGACGAAGGGCGGCGCCAGCGCGCCGGCCGCGGTCGGCAAGGGGCCGATGCAGATGACGATCAGCATGGCGCCGATGCCGGCCGCCGCGCCCGCCGCGTCGGCGGGGCCGCTGCGCGGGCCGAACTGCGTCGGCGCCGTGCGCGAATCGACCAGCGTCGCCGTGCCGCTCGGCAAGTCGCTGCTGGTGCCGATGCCCGAGCCGATCCGCAACCGGACGATCGGCAATCCGGCCGTCGCGCAGGCGACGATGGTGTCGCCGCAGACGCTGTACATCCTCGGGCTCGCGGTCGGCACGACCAACATGATCGTGCAGGGCAGGAGCGGCGCATGCCGCGTGATCGACGTCGCGGTCGGCGCGGACGCCGGCGGCCTGCAGGCGTCGCTGCTGCAACTGATGCCGAACGAGCGCGACATTCATGTGTCGACCGCGGCCGGCACGATCGTGCTCGCCGGCACGGTGTCGAGTTCGCAGGCCGCGCAGCAGGCCGTGCAGATCGCCCACGCGTACGGCGACAGCGCGGGCGATGCGGCGGGCGGCGGCAAGCAGGGCGGCGGCGTGCTCAACATGCTGAACGTCACGTCGCCGCAGCAGGTCATGCTCGAGGTGAAGGTGGCCGAGGTGTCGAAGACGCTGATCAACCAGATGGGCAGCGCGTTCAACATCCAGGGCGGCTTCGGTTCGTGGAGCGGCGCGCTGGTCAGCAACCTGCTCGCGGGCGTCGCGAGCGGCGCCGTGTTCAACAAGGCGAACAACAAGCCGTTCAGCATCGCGGCCGACGCGCAGAACACCGACAACCTCGTCAAGATCCTCGCGGAGCCGAACCTCGTGACGATCAGCGGCCAGGAAGCGACGTTCCTCGCGGGCGGCAGGATCTTCATTCCGATCCCGCAGAGCGGCAGCAACGGCGTCTCGTCGATCACGCTGCAGGAAGAGGAATTCGGCGTGGCGCTGAAGTTCACGCCGACGGTGCTGGCCAACGGCCGGATCAGCCTGAAGGTCGCGCCGGAAGTGTCGGAGCTGTCGCAGACGGGCGTCACGCTGAGCGCGTCCAACATCGGCGGCACGTCGATTCTGCCGCTGATCACGACGCGGCGCGCGTCGACGACGGTGCAGATGAGCGACGGCGAATCGTTCGCGATCGGCGGGCTGATCAAGGACAACGCGACCGGCGCGCTGAAGGCGATCCCGGGTGTCGGCGAAGTGCCGGTGCTCGGTGCGCTGTTCCGCAGCACGTCGTTCCAGCAGGATCGCACCGAGCTGATCTTCCTGATCACGCCGCACCTGGTGAAGCCGCTGCAGACCGCGGACGTCGCGCTGCCGACCGACAGCTTCTCGAAACCGAACGAAGCCGACGTGTATGCGACCGGCAACATGGAAGGCCGCGGCGGCGTGCGCAAGGCAGGCGCACAGCCGAAGCAACCCGCGAACGGCGCGGCCGCCGCCCCGCAGACCCCGGCCCAGGCGCCGGCGCCCGCTCCGGCGCCGCAATCGGAAGCACCGGTCGCACCGGCCGCGCTGCCCGCGCCGCGCGCGCCGCAAGACGCCGACGTGCAGCCGCCGGTACCGGCCGAGCCGCCGAAGGCGCCGGCGCCGGTCGCGGCCGCCGCGCCGCAGTCCGACCCGGCCACCGCGGCGCGTGTCGCGCGCATCGAAGCCGCCGCCGCGCGCCTCGCGGCCGCGGCCCCCGAACCGTCGGCCCAGCCGGCGGCGCGACCGAAGCACCGGATCGCGGCGGCGCCCAAGGCGCAGATTGCGCGTGCGGCCGCCGAACCCCAGTCCACCGATCGTTGAAGCCATCCAAGGGGAAGCTCATGAAATCCGCCTACCTCGTATTCGCGCGCCGCGCGGCGCTTGCCGTCCCGCTCGCGTTCGCGCTTGCCGGTTGCATGTCGTCGACCCCGGTGTGGGACAGCCGCTTCGGCGACTCGGTCCGCACCGTGATGCACGCCCAGATCATCGATCCGCATGCCGGCGAACATCCGGCGTCGGCGTCGGGGATCGACGGCGCCGCCGCCGCGGCCGCGCTCGACAACTACGACAAGTCGTTCAAGCAGACCCTGCCGCCCGCCAATGCGTTCGTGATCGGCATCGGCAAGTCCACCCAGTAACGACGGCACGCTCAGGGAGAACGCCATGAACAGCGCAGCCCGCTATCCGAAAGTCGCGCGTCGCAGCCTGCACCGCCAGCGCGGTGCCGTCGCGATCATCGTCGGCCTTTCGCTGGCGGTGATGATCGGATTCGTCGGGCTCGCGCTGGATCTCGGCAAGCTGTACGTCACGCGCAGCGAACTGCAGAACAGTGCCGATGCCTGCGCGCTGTCCGCCGCGCGCGACCTGACGACGGCGATCAGCCTGTCGGTGGCCGAAGCCGACGGCATCGCGGCCGGCCACCTGAATTTCGTGTTTTTCCAGAAGAAGTCGGTGCAGATGTCGACGAACGCGAACGTCACGTTCAGCGATTCGCTGAGCGACCCGTTCCTGGCCAAGAATGCGGTCACGAAGCCGTCGAACATCAAGTATGTGCAGTGCACCGCGACGCTGAGCAACATCGCCCACTGGTTCATCGAAGTGCTGAACGTGCTGCCGGGCACGAAGCTCGCGAATGCGGCGGAAGTGTCGGCGAGCGCGATCGCGACCGTCGGCGGCGGGCAGACGACCTGTGCGATTCCCGTGTTCGTGTGCCGTGGCCCGTCCGATCCGGCCTACAAGGTCGGCGACTGGATCTCGTCGCCGTCCGGGTCGTCGTCGACCTACGGGCCCGGCAATTTCGGCTGGGCGGCGCTCGACGGGTCGACGAGCGAGACGACGCTCGCGAGCGAGCTGTCGGGCAATACCTGCAACATCACGAGCCCGCCGGACCTGAGCACCACCGGCCTGAAGTCGGCGTCGCAGCGCGCGTGGAATACGCGTTTCGGCATCTATACGAACGGCGCGAACGGCTCGAGCGGCCAGCCGGACTTCACCGGCTACGCCTATGTCGGGCCGAACTACGGGCCGCCGGGAACGGCGGGCATCAAGGGTGACGCGTACACGCAGTTCGTGGCCGACCGCGCGAGCTTCAAGTCGTACCAGGGCGACGGCGCACCGCCGTCGGGCAGCGGCATCGCGACCAACGGCACGGCGACGGCGAGCAACTACACGACGTACGGCGGCGACCGGCGCCTCGCGCTCGCGCCGGAAGGCGACTGTTCGACGCTGAAGGGCAACAGCGGCAAGGTCCACGTCACGCAATGGGATTGCGTGCTGATGCTCGATCCGCTTCCGTTCAGCGCCGGCAGCGGCACGGTCGTCGCGCATCTCGAATACCTCGGCTCGTCGGTCTCCGGCAACAACCCGTGCGCGACGCACGGCTTGCCGGGCAGCGGCAGCGCGTCGGGCACCCAGGTGCCGATGCTCGTTCAATAGCGGAGAGACGGTCATGAAGAAGCTGCCGATTCGTCGTTCGCGCACCCGGGGCGCCGTCGCCGTCGAGTTCGCGCTCGTGCTGATGCCGATGATTCTGCTGGCGACCGGCGTGGCCGAGTTCGGCCGGGCGATCTACCAGTACGAGACGCTGACCAAGGCGACCCGCGATGCGGCGCGCTACCTGTCGGTCTGGTTGCCGACCGACAGCGCGTATCCGGTGTCGCAGGCGCAGTGTCTGGTCGTGTACGGCAGCACGACGTGCGGTACGTCGGGCACCGAGCTGGTGCCGGGGCTCACGACGTCGATGGTCACGATCTGCGACGCCCAGCGCACGACCGGCTGCAGCGATGCGTCCGACCCGGCGCAGTTCGCGAACCTGCCGACCTACGACGCGGACAACAACACGGCAAGCGGGACGGCCACGGGCGCGATCAACGTCGTCGAAGTGAAGATCAGCGGCTACAAGTACCAGCCGATTCCCGCGTATCCGGCGCTGCCGTCGATCACCTTCGGCAACATCGTCACCGTGATGAGGCAGGTGTCATGAACGCGCGCCAATTTCCGCGGTCGCGCCGGCGCGCGCAGCGCGGCGCGGCGATCGTCGAGTTCGCCCTCATCGCGATGGTGCTGATCGTGCTGCTGATCGGCATCTTCGAATTCGGCCGCGTGCTGTTCTACTGGAACACCGCGAGCGAAGCCGTGCGCCTCGGCGCACGCACGGCGGTGGTCTGCGACGTGAACGCCGCGGGCGTCGTGAAGCGCGTGCGATCGCTGCTGCCGCTGCTGTCGAACGCGAACGTCTCGGTCAACTACACGCCGTCGAGTTGCGACATCAACACGTGCTCGTTCGTGACGGTGAGCGTCACGAACGTCACCGTCAAGACCATGATTCCGTTCGTGAACATCACGGTCACGATGCCGCCGTTCACGACGACGCTGCCGCGCGAAAGCCTGAACTCCGCGACGGGCGGCTCCGCCTGCAACTGATCGAACACACGAGGCACACGACATGATCAATATCCTCGTCGCTTCCGACGATACCGCGCGGCTTTCGCAGATCGCGCGGCTCGTGGCCGACAGCGGACGCTATCGCACGACGCGCGCCACCGGCCGCCCGTCGCAGATCGAACATCGCACCGACGGGCTCGACGCGTTCGACGTCCTGCTGATCGACGGCACGTCGCTCGACCCGTTCGAGCTGGCGGCGATCGAGCGCATCTGCCGCGCGCACGCGAGCCTGACCTGCATCCTCGTGACGGCCGACGCATCGCCGCACGTGCTGCTCGACGCGATGCGCGCCGGCGCGCGCGACGTGCTGCAGTGGCCGCTCGATTTGCAGGCGCTCGGCAACGCGCTCGAACGGGCGGCCGCGCAAAGCACGCGGCGCGATACCGACGACACGCGGATCGTGTCGTTCATGTCGTGCAAGGGCGGGGCCGGCACGAGCTTCGCGGCCGGCAACGTCGCGTTCGAGATCGCCGAGGGCTTCAAGCGCCGCGTGCTGCTGATCGACGTGAACCAGCAGTTCGCCGACGCGGCGTTCCTCGTCAGCGACGAAACCCCGCCGTCGACGCTACCGCAGCTGTGCGCGCAGATCGAGCGGCTCGACAGCGCGTTTCTCGACGCGAGCGTCGCGCACGTGACGGAAAATTTTCACGTGCTGGCCGGCGCCGGCGACCCGGTCAAGGCCGCCGAGGTGCGCGAGGACGCGCTCGAATGGATTCTCGGGGTCGCCGCGCCGCGCTACGACTTCGTGATCTTCGACGTCGGCGTCGGCATCAACCCGCTGTCGATGGTCGCGCTCGATCGCAGCGACCAGATCCAGATCGTGCTGCAGCCCGCGATGCCGCACGTGCGCGCCGGCCGCCGGCTGCTGGAGATCCTCGTGTCGCTCGGCTATTCGACCGACCAGTTGCGGCTGATCGTGAACCGCGCGACGCGCGCGAGCGAGCGGACCCGCACCGCGCTCGAGGAAGTGCTCGGCCTGCATGCGGCCTGCACGATTCCCGACGACGCCGACACCGTGCTCGAAGCGATCAACCAGGGCCACCCGGTGTCGCGGCTCGCGCGCGGTTCGGCGGTCGCACGGGCATTGCAGGGCTATGCGAAGCAACTCGTCGACGGCGAAGTGCGCGCGGGACGCAGCGCGACGCGCACCGAACCGTTGATGTCCCGGTTGTTCGGCCGCAAGGCCACGCCGAAGCTCAAGTCGATGTAATTCTTTCGGGGAACCGTCATGTCATTGCGCGAACAGATGTCCTTGCACCGGGCCCAGCCGATGGCGGCGGGCGGCGAGCCGGCCGGCCCGGCCCATTCGTCGGTGCGCGACGCATACCAGAAGCTGCGCCGCGAAATTCACCTGGCCGTGCTCGAGCGCGTGGAGCTCGAGCGCCTGTCGCGACTGCATCAGGACCAGGTCCGCATGGAAATCGGCGCGCTGATCGCGCGCATCCTCGACGAGGAACGGCTGCCCGCGAACGACATCGAGCGGCGGCAGCTCGCGATCGACGTGTACGACGAGATGTTCGGCTTCGGCCCGCTCGAAGCGCTGCTGCGCGACCCCGGCATTTCCGACATCCTCGTGAACACCTGCCGGCAAGTCTACGTCGAGCGCTGCGGGCAGCTCGAACTGACGGACGTGACGTTCTACGACGACGCGCACCTGATGAAGGTGATCGAGAAGATCGTGTCGCGCGTCGGCCGCCGTATCGACGAATCGAGCCCGATGGTCGACGCGCGGCTGCCGGACGGCTCGCGCGTGAACGCGATCATCCCGCCGTCCGCGATCGACGGGCCGCTGATGTCGATCCGGCGCTTCGCGGTCAACCCGCTGAAGATGGACGACCTGGTGCGCTTCCACAGCCTGACGCCGCCGATGGCCGAACTGCTCGACGCGCTGGCGCGCGCGAAGGTGAACGTGCTGGTGTCGGGCGGCACCGGCAGCGGCAAGACGACGCTGCTCAACATCCTGTCCGGCTTCATTCCGCGCAACGAGCGGATCGTGACGATCGAGGACGCCGCCGAGCTGCAACTGCAGCAGCCGCACGTACTGCGGCTCGAAACACGGCCGCCGAACATCGAAGGCAAGGGCGAGATCACGCAGCGCACGCTGGTGCGCAACGCGCTGCGGATGCGCCCGGACCGGATCATCCTCGGCGAAGTGCGCGGCGCCGAAGCGCTCGACATGCTCAACGCGATGAACACCGGCCACGAAGGATCGCTCGCGACGATCCACGCGAACACGCCGCGCGATGCGCTGACGCGGCTCGAGAACATGGTCAGCGTGTCCGGCCTGACGCTGCCGCCGAAGACGATGCGCCAGCAGATCGCATCGGCGATCTCGGTAGTCGTGCAGGCGGCGCGGCTCACGGACGGCAAGCGCAAGATCGTCAGCATCCAGGAACTGACCGGGATGGAAGGCGACATCATCAACATGCAGGAGATCTTCACGTTCAAGCGCACGGGCGTGGACCGCGACGGGTCGGTGCGCGGCCACTTCTGCGCGACCGGCGTGCGGCCGAAGTTCGTCGAGCGGCTGCAGGCGTTCGGCATCGACCTGCCGGATTCGCTGTACGACCCGTCCGTGCGTTACGAGACGGACTGACGCCAGGGCGCCGTGCGCTGCCGGGGAGGCCTCATGAATGCGATCTTTTACGGTTTTGTGATTCTCACCTTCGTCGCGGTCGTGCTGTCGATCGAAGGCGTCTATCAATGGTGGAACGCGCGGCACGGCGCCGCCGCGCGCCGGATCGAATCGCGCATCCGCGCGATGTCGGCCGGCGGCAACGTCCAGCAGGAGCGGCTGTCGATCCTGAAGAAGCGGATGCTCGACGAGTCGAAACCGTTCGACCGGCTGCTGCTGCGCGTGCCGCGCGTGCACGCGCTCGATCTCGTGATCCAGCAGTCGGGCCTCGACTGGACGCTGCCGAAGCTGATCACGCTCGGCGCGACGTTCGCGGCGCTCGCATGGTTCGTGGCGAGCTTCGCGCGGTTGCCGCAACTTGCCGCGGTGCCGATCGCGCTGTTCGCAGGGTGGATGCCGATGATGTACGTGCTGCGCTGCCGCGCGCGCCGGCTGCGCAAGCTCGAGCGGCAGTTGCCGGAGATCTGCGACATGATCGCGCGCGCGCTGCGCTCCGGGCATTCGTTCACGAGCACGCTCGGGATGGTCGGCGACGAGTTTTCCGAGCCGATGGGCGGCGAGTTCCGCGTCACGTTCGACGAGGTCAACTACGGCGTGTCGCTGCACGACGCGCTGATGAATCTCGCGACGCGCGTACCGGTGCAGGATCTGCGCTACTTCGTGATCGCGGTGCTGATCCAGCGCGAGACGGGCGGCAACCTGGCCGAGCTGCTCGACAGCATCGCCGGGCTGATCCGCGAGCGTTTCAAGCTGTTCGACAAGGTGCGCGTGCTGTCGGCGGAAGGGCGGCTGTCGGCTTGGATTCTCGGGCTCTTGCCGTTCGGCACCGCGGCGGTGATGGCGCTGCTGAACCGCGAGTTCCTGTCGGTGCTCTGGGAGGATCCGGCCGGGATCCGGATGGTCGGCACGATGCTGGTGTCGATGCTGTTCGGCCTGTTCTGGATCCGTCGTATCGTCCGTATTCGCGTCTGACGCGCGAGCCGAATAACGAACCGTTGCGAGGCTGTCATGCAAAACCTGAGCGTGGTCCAGGCCGTGATGCTGGGCGGCTTGTTCATCGTCGTGGCCGGCGGCGTGCTCGTCGCGATGCTGCTGTTCGCGCCGCGCGGCATCCAGCGCCGGATCCAGCAGGCCGGCGGGGCCGGGGCGGGTGCCGTCGCCGGCCCGGGTCAGGGCGACGACATGGCGTCGCGCTGGGTCGCGAAGCTGGTCGAGCTGTCCACCCCGATCTCGAAGCTGTCGGTGCCGAAGGAGGGGTGGGAGAATTCGCCGCTGCGCATCCGGCTGATGAACGCCGGCTGGCGCAACCAGAGCGCGGCCGCGCTGTATTTCACCGCGAAGACGATGCTCGCGCTCGGCCTGCCGTGCGCGGCGCTGCTGGCGCTGATCACGACGCCGCTCGGCGACGAGCGTGCGCTGCTGTCGGTGATCCTCGTGGCGCTCGCCGGCATCGGCTACTACATCCCGAACGTCGTGCTGTCGCAACGGGCCAAGGTGCGCCAGCAGAAGATCTTCGAGGATTTCCCGGACGCGCTCGACCTGTTGACGGTGTGCGTCGAGGCGGGACTCGGGCTCGACGCAGCCCTGATGAAAGTGAGCGAGGAGCTGCGGTTTCGCAGCGAGGTGGTCGCGAGCGAGCTCGACCTGCTGCTGCTCGAGATGCGCTCCGGCTTCACGAAGGAGACGGCGCTGCGCAATCTCGCGCTGCGCACCGGCGTGGAGGACATCGAATCGTTCTGCGCGATGCTGATCCAGGCCGACCGGTTCGGCACGAGCATCGGCGAATCGCTGCGCGTGCTGTCGGACATGCTGCGCACGCGGCGCCGGATGCGCGCGGAGGAACGCGCGGCGAAGATCGCGCTGAAGCTGCTGTTCCCGCTGATTTTCTGCATCTTCCCCGCGCTGATGATGGTGCTGCTCGGCCCGGCGATGATTCACGTCTATCGCGTGCTGCTGCCGACGTTCGTCGGCATCGCGCAGTGAACGGCGGAGCGCAGCGGCTTTACCGGCATCGATCGCGATCTTGCGTGCCGGCCCCGGGCGATCCGGCGGCCGGCACGGCAACAGGCTTCATGGAGGCTTCCTCCCCAGGCGGCGCCGCGAGACAGGTCGACCATAGCGGCGTCGATGCATCCTGGACCCATGGTCGGCCATGGAACAAGCCGTAGTCCACCGCCTTCGCGGCTGCCCCCTACTGCTAACCGCTCGAAGCGGCGGCGCCCCGTATCGGGGCGGCCGGCGCGCGGCGCGTCACTGAAAACGACTGCCGGTATCGATCGCGCGCCGGATCGTCTACGTCACACCGTGCCTTTCTTCAGATCCTCGATGCACGGAATCCCGGCGCGCCGTTTCGGCCGCAGGAATTTCGGCACGGCGGGTGCCTGGCCGACGCCTGCGTGGCTTTGGTCGCTCCTGGGCTTCAACGCGGCCCGCTTGACCTTGTGCGGAATCCGGCAACCGCCGGCCGGCAGGTCGCCGTACGGATCCTCGTCGGCCGCCGCTGCGGGCGCCTCCGGCATCGCGGGCGCGGCCGATGCGACCAGCATCGGCGCGAACGGCAACGCACGCATCCGTTCGCCGGTCAGCACGAACGCACCGTTGGCCACCGCCGGCGCGATCGGCGGTACGCCGGCGTCGCTCAACCCGGTCGGCTGGGCGTCCGACGGCACGAAGAAGACGTCCACCGGCGGCGCTTCCTGCATGCGCACGGGCGGATAGTCGGCGAAACCGGCGTTGCGCACCGCGCCATGGTCGACGTCGATCGCGAAACCCGGCTTCGTCGTCGCGAGACCGAACAGCGCGCCGCCCTGGATCTGCGCTTCCGCACCGGTCGGGTTGACGATGCGGCCCGCATACACGCCTGCCGTCACGCGATGCACGCGCGGCTGCTGCGCCTCGATCGACACCTCCGTCACGTACGCGACGACCGAGCCGGCCGTTTCGTGCATCGCGACGCCCCATGCGTGCCCGGCCGGCAGCGTGCGCGTGCCGTAGCCGGACTTGTCGACGGCCAGCGCGAGCGCCTGGCGATACGGCGCGTGCTCGGGGCCGGCCAGCCGCGCCATCCGGTACGCGACCGGGTCCTGGCGCGCCGCGTGCGCGAGTTCGTCGACCAGCGTTTCCATCACGAACGCCGTATGCGTATGGCCGCCCGAGCGCCACGACTGGACCGGCACGTCGACATCGGTCTGATGGACCGATACCTGCATCGGGAAGCCGTACGGGCTGTTCGCGACGCCGTCGGTCAGGCTGGGATCGGTGCCGCGCCGGAGCATCGCCGTGCGCTCGAGCGGCGAGCCCTTCAGCACCGACTGGCCGACGACGACGTGCTGCCAGTCGCGCACGGCGCCGCTCCCGTCGACGCCGATGTCGACGCGATGCAGCACCATCGGGCGGTAATAGCCGCCGCGCAGATCGTCCTCGCGCGTCCAGATCGTCTTGACCGGGCCGAGATGGCCGGCGGCGAGGTACGCGGACGACACGCGGGCGGCCTCGACCACGTAGTCCGACGTGGGCGTCGAGCGCCGGCCGTAGTCGCCGCCCGTCGTCAGCGTAAAGATCTGGACTTTCTCCGGCGCGACGCCGAGCGCCTTCGCGACGGCCGCGCGGTCGGCGGTCTGCAGCGACGAGCCGCCCCAGATCTTGATCCCGCACGCGCAGTTCGCCGGCCCGACGTCGACCGTGCAGCTGAGCGGTTCCATCGCCGCATGCGCCAGATACGGAAATTCGTAGTCCTTCTGGATCCGCGTCGCCGCCGGCGGCGCGCTGCCGGCATCGGCCGTGCGCACCACGGTCCCCGGCGTGCCGGCGAGCTGCTTGTACGCCTGCATCTGTTCGGCGGACGTGACGGTCGAGCCGGCGTCCTTCCACGTCACCTTCAGCGCATCGCGGCCGAGCTTGGCCGGCCAGTAGCCGTTCGCGATCACGGCCACGCCGGTGCCGCCGCGATCGGTCGGGATCTCGACGACCTCGACCACGCCCTTGACGGCCCGGGCCGCCGCCGCGTCGTAGCTCGCGACCTTGCCGCCGAAGCGCGGCGGGCGCGCGACCACGGCCACCATCGTGTCCGGCAGGCGCCAGTCCATCCCGTATTTGAGCGTGCCGTCGAGCATCGCGCGCGCGTCGACGCGCGGTGTCGGCTTGCCGATCAGGCGGAACTGGTCCGGCGACTTCAACGGCACCCGCTGCGGGACCGGCATCGCCATCGCGGCCGGTGCGAGCTCGCCGTAGGTCGCGCGGTAGCTGCCGGACGTCACGACGCCATTCGCGGTCCGGCACGTGGCGGGATCGACGTTCCAGCGCTGCGCGGCCGCGGCGACGAGCATCGCGCGGGCGGACGCGCCGAGTTCGCGGTATTGCGCGAACGAGTGATTGACCGACGTCGAGCCGGCCGTCATCTGGATGCCCGTCACCGGATCCTTGTACGGCTCGCCGGCCGGCGCGAGCACGGTGCGCACGTTGCGCCAGTCGGCGTCGAGCTCGTCGGCCAGCGCCATCGGCAGCGCGGTGCTGACGCCCTGGCCGGATTCCGTCCGGTTGACGGCGACGGTCACGGTGTTGTCCGGTGCAATGATCAGGAATGCTTGCGGTGGCGAAGCCGGCGAGGTCGTGCCCGCTTGCGCCGCGGCGCGCGTCGGCGCGATGCCGAGCGCGAGGCAGCCGCTCGCCGCCATCGTCAGCTTCAGGAAGCCGCGCCGGCCGAGCATCGGAGCATCGGCTCCAGTGGCGGGCGGCGCGTCGCGATGGGCGGTGTCGGCGCTTGCCGGGCGCCCGAAAGTGCGGATACGCATGGTCACAGTCTCCGGGCAGGCTCAGGCGAGCGCGTGAGCCGCATCGTGAATCGCGGCGCGGATGCGCTGGTAGGTCGCGCAACGGCACAGGTTGCCGGCCATCGCGCGATCGATGTCGGCATCGGTCGGCGCCTTGTTGCCGCGCAGCAGGCCGGCCGCACTCATCATCTGGCCGCTCTGGCAGTAGCCGCATTGCGCGACGTCGTGCCGGATCCATGCGTCGAGGACGGCCTTGCCGACCGCATCGTCGGCGAGATGTTCGGACGTCGTGATGCGCGCGCTGCCGACCGCCGACAGCGCGAGCGTGCAGCTTCGGGCCGGGCGGCCGTCGACGTGAACGGTGCAGGCGCCGCAGTCGCCGGTGCCGCATCCGAACTTGGTGCCGGTCAGCCCGAGGTTGTCGCGCAGCACCCAGAGCACCGGTGTCGACGGATCGGCGTCGATCTCGGCCGGCCGGTTGTTGATGTTCAACGTCACCATCGTGAAGTTCTCCGTTGGATACCTCGTTATCGCCCGCGAGACGGAAAGGCAATGCAGCGAATCTGAACCAATTAAAGCAGATTCGCTAAAAAACCTGCACCGGGGAATTTGATTTTTTTGCCTTTCTTAATGATTTTCGTGATTTATTTAAAGAGAATCATTTTCATCTCGCGTGCCAATGAATTAATGTGAATGAAAGAATATTGAGTTTTGCCAAAAAAATACCCGGCCGATGGAAAACGTTTGCGACTCGGGCCTATATTTGACTCGCGATCACGCCGGGAGACAGGCGGATCGGGCGGCAGGCACTGACGAACCGGTATGCGGGGCAACAGGCGCGCGGTTATCCGACGGGAGCGGGCGGCGTTTGATTGTGGGGCGGGAAGCCCCGTACGGGCGGGGTTTCGGCATGGATGCGTTGTTGGCCTGTATGGACGGACGTGCGATGAGCTGTGCTCGTCGAGGCAACGTTTCCGGTGTCGTTAAAACAACTGTTATTGATTAGTGGAAAATTTACCGGGTGACGAAGGGGGTTAAAAGTAAAATATGCCGATTCAATAATTCTCGTCGATTCGTTCTTGTTTGTTTTTAATCCAGCCAGCCGCTTTGGATTGGTGATGGGACGGTATTTTCCGAAAAACGTCGAATAACGCATTCCGGTATTTATCCCCGGCATTTTGAATGCGCCGGCGAATGCCCGGTGTCGTCGATTCTCTCATGGGAAGGTGTGATTATGCGTATGCGCATGGGCTCGAACAAAAAGCGCGCGGAAGCACGTCCGAAACTCCTCGTCCCGACCGGCATGCTGGTCGCGCTGGTCGGCGCCGGGATCGTCCCCGCCGACGCCCTGGCTGCCTGCACCGGAACGACGACCGTCAGTTGCACCGGAGCCAGCACGTCCTATTCGAACGGCACGAACAATCTGAACCTGACCGTCCAGCCCGGCGCGACCATTTCCGTGGTGCCGTTGTTCGGCGGCACCGCGCTGTCGCTGACGGGCAGCGGCGTCACGCTGACCAACAACGGCCGGATCGACCCCGCGTTGTCCGGGCTGAGCGTCGTGTCGAACGGCACGGTGGTCGGCAATAGCGCGTCGGCGAGCACCGTCAACGTCACGAACGCCAGCACGGGCGTGATGATGGGATCGACGAGCTCGCTGGTCAACGGGCCGGCTTTGACGGTCAACAACGGCATCGGCGGCACGACGAACATCACGAATGCCGGCACGATCGGTACGACCGGCCTGCTCGGCTTCGGCGCGGGGCCGACCGCGCAGGTCGTGACCACGTCGGGCGGTGCGCAGACCAACTTCACCAACGCGAGCGGCGGCACGATCAACGGTTCGGTGGCGCTCGCGCCCAGCGGCACGCCGGGCGCAGGGAACACGTTCACGAACGCCGGCACCGTCACGGGCAACGTGTCGCTGGGCGCGGCCCTCGGCACATCGAACACGTTCAACGCGCTGACCGGGTCGTCGGTCGGGCTCGGCGTC
Source organism: Burkholderia sp. NRF60-BP8 (assembly GCF_001522585.2). NCBI lineage: Bacteria > Pseudomonadati > Pseudomonadota > Betaproteobacteria > Burkholderiales > Burkholderiaceae > Burkholderia > Burkholderia sp. NRF60-BP8. The sequence goes on along the minus strand of NZ_CP013374.1, from coordinate 388,408 downwards.
GACGCCGGGCTGGGCGGCAACAACACGCTCAACCTGCAGCTGAACACGGCCGCCGGCGGCGCGGCGAACGGCGCCATTGCGGTCGATACGTACGGCAATTTCAACAACCTCGCCGTGCAGGGCGGCACGTGGGACATCACCGGCGCATCGACCGCGACGAACGCGTCGCTGACCGGCGGCACCGCGATCGTCCACGGCGCCGGCGCGCTGGGCACCGGCACGATCGTCGGCGGCGGCGGCACGCTCGAGGCCGGCGCGGCCGGCGTGAACCTGCTCAACAACGTGACGCTGACCGGCGGCCTGACGGTGGACGGCGCGACCGGGCTCGGGTTGTCGGGCGCGATCGGCGGCGCCGGTGCGCTGAACGTGAGCGGCACCGGCACGCTGGCGCTGAACGGCGCCAATTCGTTCACGGGCGGAACGAATCTGACGGGCGGCGGCGGGCTCCTCGTCGGCACCGCGACGGCGCTCGGCGGCGGCGCGCTGAACGTGACGGGCGCGGGCGGCACGCTCGGTACGAGCGTCGGCGGCACGGTGCTCGGCAACGCGGTGAACATCGACACCGGCGTCACCCTGGGTCTGAACGGCTCGGCCAATCTCGGGCTGGGCGGCGTGATCGCCGGCAACGGCGGGCTGGCGCAAACCGGCTCGGGCACGACCACGCTGCTCGGCCTGAACACGTTTACGGGCGGCACGACGTTGAGCGGCGGCGGGCTCGTCGCCGGCACTGGCGCGGCACTCGGCACGGGCGCGCTGCACGTGAGCGGCACGGGCGGCTCGCTGGCGACGAACGTGGGCGGCACGCTGCTCGGCAATGCGGTGAATCTCGATGCAGGCGCGACGCTGGGACTGAACGGCGCGGCCGGCCTGAGCCTCGGCGGCACGATCGCCGGCAGCGGCGGCCTCGCGCAAAGCGGCACCGGCACGACGACGCTGCTCGGTGCGAACACGTTCTCGGGCGGCACCGCACTGAGCGGCGGCGGGTTGATCGCCGGCACTGGCGCGGCGCTCGGCACGGGCGCGCTGAACGTATCCGGCGCGGGCGGCACGCTTGCGACGAGCGTCGGCGGCACGCTGCTCGGCAATGCGGTCAACCTGGGCGCGGGCGCGACGCTCGGCCTGAACGGCGCAGCCGACCTGAGCCTGGGCGGTGCGATCGGCGGGAGCGGCAGCCTCGCGCAATCGGGCGCCGGCACGACGACGCTGCTCGGCGCGAACACGTTCTCGGGCGGCACGGCGCTGAGCGGCGGCGGGCTGATCGCCGGCAGCGGCGCGGCATTGGGCACGGGCGCGCTGAACGTATCTGGCGCGGGCGGCACGCTCGCGACGAACGTCGGCGGCACGGTGCTCGGCAATGCGGTCAACCTGGGCGCGGGCGCGACGCTCGGCCTGAACGGCGCGGCCGATCTCGGCCTGAGCGGCGCGATCTCGGGCGCGGGCGGCCTGGCGCTCGGCGGCACCGGCGCCACGACGCTGTCCGGTGCGAACACGTTCACGGGCGGCGCGAGCCTGACGGGCGGCGGCAGCCTGATCGTCGGCGGTAACTCGGCGCTCGGCGTGGGCGGCGCGTTGAACGTGAGCGGGCTGGGCGGTTCGCTGAGCGCCGATCTGGCGGCCGGCGCGGCGCTCGCGAACGGCATCAACCTGAACGGCGCGTCGCTGACGCTGAACGGCGCGAACGACCTCGGCCTGAGCGGCGCGATCGGCGGCACCGGCGGTCTCGTGCTGAGCGGCACGGGCACGACGACGCTGTCCGGCGCGAACACCTTCGGCGGCGGCACGACGCTGAGCGCCGGCACGCTGCTCGCCGGCAGCAATACGGCGCTGGGCAGCGGCGCGCTGAACGTCGCCGGCGCGGGCGGCGCGCTCGGCGCGAGCGTGAGCGGCACGACGCTGGGCAATGCGGTGAACCTCGGCGCGGGCGCGACGCTCGCGTTGACCGGCGCGAACGATCTCGGCCTGAACGGCGTGATCGCCGGTACCGGCGGCCTCGCGCAAATCGGTTCGGGCATCACGACGTTGACCGGCGCGAACACGTTCTCGGGCGGCACGACGCTCGCCGGTGGCGGAATCCTCGCCGGCAACGGCGCCGCGCTGGGCACGGGGGCGCTGAACGTGACGGGCGCGGGCGGCACGCTCGGCACGACCGTCGGCGGCACGGTGCTCGGCAATGCGATCCAGCTCGGCGCGGGCGCGGCACTGACGGTTGGCGGTGCGAACGATCTCGGGCTGGGCGGGATCATTTCCGGCGCGGGCGGCCTGACCGTGAGCGGCCCGGGCACGACGACGCTCACCGCGGCCGAGACGTTTACCGGCGGCACCACGATCGGCAGCGGCACGCTCGCGATCGGCGCGGGCGGCAGCCTCGCCGCGTCGAGCCCCGTCAACCTGACGGGCGCCGGCGCGCAGTTCAACATCGCCGGTGCGACCACGCCGCAGTCGATCGGCACGCTGTCGGGTGTCGCGGGTTCGACGATCGATCTCGGTTCGAACAACCTGACGCTGGCAGGCAGCGGCAGCGGCGTCTTCGCCGGCAACATCGGCGGTGCGGGCGGGCTCACGCTGTCCGGCACCGGCTCGCAGGCGCTGACCGGCAACAACACGTACGCGGGCGGCACGGCGCTGACGGGCGGCAGCCTGCTCGTCGGCAGCGGTGCGGCGCTCGGCGTCGGCGCGCTCGACGTCAACGGCTCGGCTTCGCTCGGCGCGAGCGTGCCGGGCGTGACGCTCGGCAACGCGGTCAATCTCGGGGCCGGCGTCACGCTGGGGCTGAACGGCGCGAACGATCTCGGCCTGAGCGGCACGATCGCCGGCAACGGCAGCCTCGCGCAAACCGGCAGCGGCACGACGACGCTGCTCGGCGCGAACACGTACTCGGGCGGCACGACGTTGAGCGGCGGCGGACTGATCGCCGGCAATGGCGCGGCGCTCGGCACCGGTGCGCTGAATGTCAGCGGTGCGGGCGGCACGCTCGCGACGAACGTCGCCGGTACCTTGCTCGGCAACGCGGTGAACCTCGGCGCCGGCGCGACGCTCGGCCTGAACGGCGCGGCCGATCTGAGCCTCGGCGGCGTGATTGCCGGCGACGGCGGGCTTGCGCAAACCGGCAGCGGCACGACGACGCTGCTCGGCGCGAACACGTTCACGGGCGGCACGACGCTCGCCGGCGGTGGACTGATCGCGGGCAACGGCGCGGCGCTCGGCACGGGGGCGCTGAACGTGACGGGCGCGGGCGGCTCGCTCGGCACGAGCGTCGGCGGCACGGTACTCGGCAATGCGGTGAACCTGGGCGCGGGCGCGACGCTGACGGTCGGCGGCGCGAACAACCTGGGCCTGGGCGGTGCGATTTCGGGCGGCGGCAACCTCGCGGTGAACGGCCCGTCGATCACGACGCTCACGGGGGCGGGCAGCTACACCGGCAACACGACGATCGGCAACGGCAGCACGCTCGCGGTGGGCGCGGGCGGCAGCCTGTCCGGCGGCAGCTTGTTCGATCTGGCAGGCGCGGGCGCGACGCTCGACCTGAGCGCGGCCACGTCGCCGCAGGCGACGGGCGGGCTGGTCGGCGCAGCCGGCTCGGCGGTGAATCTCGGTGGCAATACGCTGACGCTCGGCGGCGCCGCCAACGGCACGTTCGGCGGCACGATCGGCGGTGCGGGCGGGCTGACGATGGCCGGCACCGGCACGGAGACGCTCACCGGCGCGAACACCTACAGCGGCGGCACGACGATCAACAGCGGCACGCTGGCGATCGGCGCGGGCGGCAGCCTGGCCGCGGGCGGCGCCGTGAATCTGGGTGGCGCCGGCGCGACGTTCGACCTGAGCGGGGCAGCACTGCCGCAGGCGATCGGCACGCTGTCGGGCGTGGCCGGTTCGACGGTGAACCTCGGCGGCAACGGCCTGATACTGGGCGGCACGGGCAGCGGCACGTTCGCCGGCACGCTCGCGGGAGCGGGCGGGAGCCTGACGCTGTCGGGCACGGGCACCGAAACGCTGAACGGGACCAACACGTACACGGGCGGCACGAACCTGACCGGCGGCGGCACGCTGATCGCCGGCAACGGCGCGGCGCTCGGCACCGGGGCACTGAATCTCTCGGGCGCGGGCGGCTCGCTCGCGACGAATATCGGCGGCACGGTGCTCGGCAATGCGGTGAATCTCGGCGCGGGCGCGACACTTGGCCTGAACGGCGCGGCCGACCTGAGCCTCGGCGGGACCATTTCCGGCGCCGGTAGTCTCGCGCAAACCGGCACCGGCACGACGACGCTGCTCGGTGCGAACACGTTCTCGGGCGGCACGACGTTGAGCGCCGGCAGCCTGTCGGTCGGCAACAACACGGCGCTCGGCACGGGCACACTCGGCGTCACCGGCAGCGGCGGCACGCTCAGCGCGAGCACGGCCAACCTGCTGCTGGCGAACGCCGTCGATCTGGGCGCCGGTTCGACGCTGAATCTCGGCGGCGCGTTCGACTTCGGCCTGAACGGCATGATTTCCGGCGCGGGCGGCGTGGTGCAGTCCGGCTCGGGCACGACCACGCTCGGCGGCGCGAACACCTACAGCGGCGGGACGACGTTGAGCAGCGGCGGACTGAGCGTGGGCAGCAACACGGCGCTCGGTTCCGGCGCATTGAACGTGACCGGCAACGGCACGCTGAACGCGAGCGTGAGCGGCACGACGCTCGGCAATGCGGTCACGCTCGGCGCGGGCGCGACGCTCGGCCTGAACGGCGCGAACGATCTCGGCCTGAGCGGCACGATTTCCGGCAGCGGCGGCCTTGCGCAGACCGGCGCGGGCACCACGACACTCACCGGCACGAACACGTACACGGGCGGCACCACGCTCGCCGGCGGCGGGCTCATTGCCGGCAACGGCAGCGCACTGGGTTCCGGCGCGCTCAACGTGACGGGCGCGGGCGGCTCGCTCGGCACGAGCGTCGGCGGCACGACGCTCGGCAATGCGATCAATCTCGGCGCAGGGTCGACGCTGACGGTTGGCGGTGCGAACGATCTCGGGCTGGGCGGCGGGATCTCGGGCAGCGGCGGCCTGTCGGTCAGCGGCCCGTCGACGACCACGCTCACGGGCGTGAACACCTATACCGGCAACACGACGATCGGCGGCGGCAGCACGCTGGCGGTCGGTGCGGGCGGCAGCCTGTCGTCGGGCAGCGCGCTCGATCTCGCCGGCACGGGCGCGACGCTCGACATCAGCGCGGCGACCGTGCCGCAGACGAGCGGGATGCTGTCCGGCGTCGCGGGTACGAACGTGAACCTCGGCGGCAACACGCTGACGCTGGCCGGTACCGGCAACGGCAGCTATGCGGGGACGATCGGCGGCACCGGCGGGCTGACGATGGCCGGCACGGGGACGGAAACGCTGACCGGCACCAACACGTACACGGGCGCGACGACGATCAACAGCGGCACGCTGGCGATCGGCGCGGGCGGCAGCCTGTCCGCGAGCAGCCCGGTGAATCTCGCCGGTGCGGGCGCGACCTTCGACGTCAGCGGCGCGACCACGCCGCAGACGACGGGCACGCTGTCGGGCGTGGCCGGTTCGACGGTGAACCTCGGCGGCAACAACCTGACGCTCGGCGGGGCGGGCAGCGGCACGTACGGCGGCACGATCGCCGGCGCGGGCGGCAGCCTCACGCTGTCGGGCACGGGCACCGAAACGCTGACCGGCAACAACACGTACACGGGCGGCACGAACCTGACGGGCGGCGGCACGCTGATCGCGGGCAGCGGCTCGGCGCTCGGCACGGGCGCGCTGAACACGAGCGGCGCGGGCGGCTCGCTCGGCACGAGCGTCGCAGGCACGACGCTGACCAATGCGATCAATCTCGGTTCGGGCTCGACGCTGACGGTCGGCGGCGCGAACAATCTCGGCCTCGGCGGCGCGATCTCGGGCGGCGGCAACCTCGCGGTGACCGGCCCGTCGACGACGACGCTGACCGGCGCCGGCACGTACACCGGCAACACGACGATCGGCGGCGGCAGCACGCTGGCGGTCGGCGCGGGCGGCAGCCTGTCGTCGGGCAGCGCGATCGATCTGACCGGTGCGGGCTCGACGCTGGACGTGAGCGCGGCCACGTCGCCGCAGACGACCGGTACGCTGTCCGGCGCAGCGGGTTCGGCGGTGAACCTCGGCGGCAACACGCTGACGCTCGGCGGGTCGGGCAACGGCACGTTCGGCGGTACGGTCGGCGGCACGGGCGGGTTGACGCTGTCGGGCACGGGCACCGAAACGCTGACGGGCACCAACACGTACACCGGCGCGACGACGATCAACAGCGGCACGCTGGCGATCGGCGCGGGCGGCAGCCTGTCGGCGAGCAGCCCGGTGAACCTGGCCGGTGCGGGCGCAACGTTCGACGTCAGCGGCGCGACCACGCCGCAGACGACGGGCACGCTGTCGGGCGTGGCCGGTTCGACGGTGAACCTCGGCGGCAACAACCTGACGCTCGGCGGGACGGGCAACGGCACGTACGGCGGCACGATCGCCGGCGCGGGCGGCAGCCTCACGCTGTCGGGCACGGGTACCGAAACGCTGACCGGCAACAACACGTACACGGGCGGCACGAACCTGGCGGGCGGCGGCACGCTGATCGCGGGCAGCAACACGGCGCTCGGCACGGGTGCGCTGAACACGAGCGGCGCGGGCGGCACGCTGGCCGCGAGCACGCCGGGCACGACGCTCGGCAACGCGGTGAACCTCGGCGCGGGTTCGACGCTGACGGTCGGGGGTACGAACGATCTCGGCCTCGGCGGCGCGATCTCGGGCAGCGGCAACCTCGCAGTGAATGGTCCGTCGACGACGACGCTGTCGGGCGCGAACACCTACACGGGCAGCACGACGATCGGCGGCGGCAGCACGCTGGCGGTCGGCGCGGGCGGCAGCCTGTCGTCGGGCAGCGCGATCGACCTGTCCGGCACCGGCGCCACGCTCGACCTGAGCGCGGCCACGTCGCCGCAGACGAGCGGCGCGCTGTCCGGCGGCACGGGCACGAACGTCAACCTGGGCGGCAATACGCTGACGCTCGGCGGTTCGGGTAGCGGCACGTACGCAGGCGTGATCGGCGGCACGGGCGGGTTGACGCTGTCGGGCACCGGCACGGAAACGCTGACGGGCACCAACACGTACACCGGTGCGACGACGATCAACAGCGGCACGCTCGCGATCGGCGGCAACGGCAGCCTGTCGTCGAGCAGCCCGGTCAGCCTGACGGCGGCCGGAGCGACGCTCGACCTGAGCGGCGCGTCGTCGCCGCAATCGACGGGCGCGATCTCGGGCGTGGCCGGCTCGACCGTGAACCTGGGCAACAACAACCTGACGCTCGGCGGCTCGGCCAACGGCACTTACGCGGGCAACATCGCCGGCACGGGCGGCGTGACGATGTCGGGCACCGGCACGGAAACGCTGACGGGCGCGAACACGTACACCGGCGCGACGACGATCAACAGCGGCACGCTGGCGATCGGCGCGGGCGGCAGCCTGTCGGGGACGACGCCGGTGAGCCTGACGGGTGCGGGCGCAACCTTCGACCTGAGCGGCGCGACCACGCCGCAGACGACGGGCACGCTGTCGGGCGTGGCCGGCTCGACGGTGAACCTGGGCGGCAACAACCTGACGCTCGGCGGCACGGGCAGCGGCACGTATGACGGCACGATTGCCGGGGCAGGCGGCAGCCTGACGCTGGGCGGCACGGGCACCGAAACGTTGAACGGCACGAACACGTACACGGGCGGCACGAGCCTGACCGGTGGCGGCACGTTGATCGCGGGCAACGGCTCGGCGCTCGGCACGGGTGCGTTGAACATGAGCGGCGCGGGCGGCACGCTCGGCACCAGCGTGGCCGGCACGACGCTCGGCAACGCGGTGAATCTCGGCGCGGGTTCGACGCTGACGGTCGGCGGCGCGAACAATCTGGGCCTTGGCGGCGCGATCTCGGGCAGCGGCAACCTCGCGGTGAGCGGTCCGTCGACGACGACGCTCACCGGCGCGAGCTCGTACACCGGCAACACGACGATCGGCAACGGCAGCACGCTGGCGGTCGGCGCGGGCGGCAGCCTGTCGTCGGGTAGCGCGGTCGATCTGGCCGGCGCCGGCGCCACGCTCGATCTGAGCGCGGCCACGTCGCCGCAGTCGACGGGCGCGTTGGCAGGCGTCGCCGGTTCGACGGTGAACCTCGGCGGCAACGCGCTGACGCTCGGCGGGTCGGGCAGCGGCACGTTCGGCGGCACGATCGCCGGCACGGGCGGCAGCCTGACGCTGTCGGGCACCGGTACCGAAACGCTCACCGGCAACAACACGTACACGGGCGGCACGACGTTGAGCGGCGGCGGCACGCTGCTCGCCGGCAACGGCTCGGCGCTCGGCACGGGCACGGTGAACACCAGCGGCGCAGGCGGCACGCTCGGCACGAGCGTGGCCGGCACGACGCTGACCAATGCGATCAATCTCGGTTCGGGCTCGACGCTGACGGTGGGCGGTGCGAACAATCTCGGCCTCGGCGGTGCGATCTCGGGCAGCGGCAATCTGGCGGTGACCGGCCCGTCGACGACGACGCTGACCGGCGCCGGCACGTACACCGGCAACACGACGATCGGCGGCGGCAGCACGCTCGCAGTCGGTGCGGGCGGCAGCCTGTCGGCGGGCAGCGCGGTCGATCTGACCGGTGCGGGCTCGACGCTGGACGTGAGCGCGGCCACGTCGCCGCAGACGACCGGTACGCTGTCCGGCGCAGCGGGTTCGGCTGTGAACCTCGGCGGCAACACGCTGACGCTCGGCGGGTCGGGCAACGGCACGTTCGGCGGTACGGTCGGCGGCACGGGCGGGTTGACGCTGTCGGGCACGGGCACCGAAACGCTGACGGGCGCGAACACGTACACCGGCGCGACGACGATCAACAGCGGCACGCTGGCGATCGGCGCGGGCGGCAGCCTGTCGGGGACGACGCCGGTGAGCCTGACGGGTGCGGGCGCAACCTTCGACCTGAGCGGCGCGACCACGCCGCAGACGACGGGCACGCTGTCGGGCGTGGCCGGCTCGACGGTGAACCTGGGCGGCAACAACCTGACGCTCGGCGGCACGGGCAGCAGCACGTACGGCGGCACGATCGCCGGCGCGGGCGGCAGCCTCACGCTGGCCGGCCCGGGCACCGAAACGCTGACCGGCAACAACACGTACACGGGCGGCACGAACCTGACGGGCGGCGGCACGCTGGTCGCGGGCAGCAACACGGCGCTCGGCACCGGCGCGCTGAACACCGGCGGCGCAGGCGGCACGCTGGCCGCGGGCACGCCGGGTACGACGCTGACCAACGCGGTGAACCTCGGTACGGGCTCGACGCTGACCGTGGGCGGTGCGAACAGCCTCGGTCTGAGCGGCCCGATCTCCGGCAGCGGCACACTCGCGCTCAACGGCCCGGCGACGACGACGCTGTCCGGCGCCAACACGTACACCGGCGGCACCAGCGTCACGGGCGGCGGCACGCTCGTCGCCGGCACGCCGACCGCACTCGGCAGCGGCACGCTGAGTGTCGGCGGCAACGGCGGCACGCTCGGGACCAGCGTGCCCGGCACGACGCTCGGCAACGCCGTGAACCTCGGCACGGGTTCGACGCTGACGGTGGGCGGCGCCAACAACCTCGGCCTGAGCGGCCCGATCTCGGGCGGCGGCAACCTGGCGGTGAGCGGCCCGTCGACGACGACCCTCAGCGGCGCGAACACGTACACGGGCGGCACGGCGATCGGCAACGGCAGCACGCTGGCGGTCGGCGGCAACGGCAGCCTGTCGGCCGGCAGTGCGCTGACGCTGGCCGGCAACGGCGCGACGCTCGACGTCAGCGGCACGACGACGCCGCAGACGGCCAGCGCGCTGTCGGGCGCGGCGGGTTCGACCGTGAATCTCGGCGGCAACACGCTGACCGTGGCCGGCCCGACGGGCGGTTCGTTCGGCGGCACGATCGCGGGTACCGGCGGCTTCGCGGTGCAGGGCGGCGGCACGCAGACGCTGACCGGCGTCAACACGTACACCGGCGGCACGACGATCGGCAGCGGCAGCATGCTCGCGCTTGCCGGCGCAGGCAGCCTTGCGCCGACGAGCCTGGTGACGCTCGCCGGCAGCGGCGCGACGCTGGACCTCACGGGTTCGGCCGCACCGCAATCGATCGGCACGCTGTCGGGCACGACGGGTTCGAACGTGAACCTCGGCGCGACGCCGCTGACCGTCAATACCGCCGGCACCAGCTCGTTCGCGGGCACGCTGTCGGGTACCGGCCCGCTGACGCTGGCCGGCACGGGCGCACAGGTGCTGAGCGGGACCAGCACGCTGTCCGGGCCGACCACCGTGACGGGCGGCACGCTCGCGGTCACCGGTTCGCTGGCCAACTCGCCGGTGACCGTCGGCAACGGCGCGACCGTCACCGGGACGGGCACGATCGGCGGCCTGGTCGTGTCGGGCGGCGGTACCGCATCGGTCCTCCAGCTCGGGCAGCCGCTGAAGGTCGCGGGCAACGCGACCTTCCAGCCGGGTTCGACGCTGCAGGTCGGCGCCACGCCGCAACAGAGCGGCGCCCTCGACGTGACCGGCTCCGCCACGCTCAACGGCGGGTCGGTACAGGTCGTCGCGGCGACCGGGCAATATCAGCCGGGCAAGCTCTACACCATCGTGAATGCCGGCGCGGGCGTGCAAGGGCAGTTCAGCGCGGTGAACTCGACGTATGCGTTCCTCACGCCGACGCTCACGTACAACCCGGCGCAGGTGCTGATGTCGCTGGCGCCGAACGGCACGCCGTTCACGTCGGTCGCGACGACGCCCGACGGGCAAGCGGTGGCGGGCGCGGTCGGCACGCTCGGTGCCGGCAACCCGCTGTTCGATACGGTGCTGACGACGGATGCGCCGACCGCGAACCGCGCGTTCACGCAACTGGCCGGCGACCTGTATCCGAGTACGCGCAGCGTGCTGTTGTCGGATAGCCGCTACGTGCGCGACGCGGTGCTCGATCGTGCACGGCTCGGTTCGCAGCCGGGCGGGGCGCTCTGCGGATGCGAGGCGCCGGTGTCGGCGGACGATCACTCGGCGGCGCTCGACCGGCGCATGGCCGCGGAGAACGGCTGCACGCCGGCCAAGTCGTTCAAGCCCGCGGTGTGGGGCCGGCTGTACGGTTCGCATAGCCGGTTCGACGGCGACGGCGTCGCTTCGATCGATCGCAACCTGTACGGCTTCGTCGTCGGTACGGACGCGGAAGTCAGCAGCCACTGGCGCGTCGGTATCGCGGGCGGCGCGTCGCGCAGCCAGCTCAATACCGACCAGAACGAGTCGGCGAAGGTCAACGGCGAGACGATCGCGCTGTACGCCAGCGGCCGATACGACGCGTGGAACGTGCGCGGTGGCGTGTCGCAGTCGTGGTACCGCGTGCATAGCGAGCGCAATCCGTCGTTCGGCAGCTTCTCCGATCACGACACCGCGAGCTACGACGCGAACGCGACGCAGGTGTTCACGGAGATCGGCTACTCGACGGCCATTCGCAACGTCGCGCTCGAACCGTTCGTCGGGCTCGGGTACGCGAGCCTGCACACCGACGGCTTCAAGGAGAACGGCGGCGCGGCTGCCCTGCAGGGCGATTCCGACACGACGGGCCTCGGCTTCTCGACCCTCGGCGTGCGGGCCTCGACCGACGTCGCGGTCACGACGAAGGGCAAGGTCACGGCGTTCGGCACGGTCGGCTGGCGGCACGCGTTCGGCAATACGCAGCCGGCGTCGAGGCTGTCGTTCGCGAGCGGCGGTTCGCCGTTCAGCGTGGTCGGTGTGCCGGTCGCGCGTGACGCCGCGGTGCTCGAGGTCGGTGTCGACGCGGCCGTCACGAAGAACCTGTCGCTCGGGTTGTCCTACAGCGGCCAGATCGGCGGCAGCATCAGCGACCACGCGCTGTACGGCAATCTGCTGTGGAAGTTCTAAAGGGAGGCGGGGGCCGCTCGCGACGGAAGGTATCGTCGTGAGCGGTCAATCGTCGATCGATGGTTCGATGATGGTCGGTTGTCAGGTTCGCATCGCTTAAGTTTCGTGATGCGAATCAATTTTCATGAAGTGCGTCGCTTGATGTCTGGTGTCCCGTTGCATCGGCCTGTTTAAACCTGTTTCAACGCTTTGCCGTATCGGGCAATCCGCGAACGATTCGCGCCGCCTTCGCAGCGGCAGGGTCCACGCGTCATCGCTCGAGCCGTTCCGCGGTTGTCCAACCGAAATGAGGTTATTCATGAAAACGAAAGCGAACGTGAAATTGACAGGCATCGCCTTGTCGGTCGCGGCTTTGTTCGGCCTGGCCGCCTCGGCGTCTCAGGCGGGGGTACTGGCTTCCCCGGTGGGAAGTGTCAGCAAATCCGACGGTCTCATCGTCGCAGGCGGATCCCCCGCGCCCGGGGAACTCGTCGGCACCGTGACGGGATGGGGGAACGGGGTGGTGACGGTCGGCAGCCCGAATGCGGGCGGTATCTCGATCGGGCTGGCAGGGACGGGGACGGGAAGCGCGACCATCGATATCGGTAGCGGATTGCTCGAGCCGGTCGCAGGCGTGGCCGGTACGGTGACGGGGGTGTTGGGTGGTGTCGGTGGTGGTGGCGGCGGTGGGACAGGTGGTGTCGGTGGTGTGGTCGGCACGGTGACGGGTGCGCTGGGCGGCCTTGGCGGAAGTGGTGGCGGGGCTGGCGGGCTTGGTGATGTCGTCGGGACGGTAGCGAACACGGCAACCGGTGCGGTCGGTGCGGTGACGGGGGCGTTGGGTGGTGTCGGCGGTGGTGGTGGCGGGACGGGTGGTCTCGGTGGTGTGATTGGCACGGTGACCGGCGCACTGGGTGGCGTCGGTGGTGGCGGGACTGGTGGTCTCGGTGGCGTTGTCGGGACAGTAGGCAATGCAGCAAGCGGCGCAGTCGGTACGGTGACGGGTGCCCTGAGTGGTGTCGGCGATCCGGCTGGCGGTCTTGGTGGTGTGGTCGGTACGGTAACCGGTGCACTGGGTGGTGTCGGCGGTGGCGGGACGGGTGGTCTCGGCGGCGTTGTTGGCACGGTAGCGAATACGGCCACGGGCGCAGTCGGAACGCTGACTGGCGCTTTGGGCGGTGTTGGCGGGGGGACCGGTGGTCTCGGTGGCGTTGTTGGAACGGTGGGCAACGCGGCAAGCGGCGCGGTCGGTACGGTGACGGGCGCCTTGGGTGGTGTCGGCGATCCGACCGGCGGGCTTGGTGGTGTGGTTGGCACAGTAACCGGTGCACTGGGTGGCATCGGTGGTGGCGGGACTGGTGGTCTCGGCGGCGTTGTTGGCACGGTAGCGAACACGGCCACGGGTGCAGTCGGGACGCTGACTGGCGCTTTGGGCGGTGTCGGTGGTGGGACCGGTGGTCTCGGTGGCGTCGTTGGAACGGTGGGCAACGCGGCAAGCGGCGCAGTCGGTACGGTGACGGGCGCCTTGGGTGGTGTCGGCGATCCGACTGGTGGGCTTGGTGGTGTGGTCGGTACGGTAACCGGCGCTCTGGGTGGCATCGGTGGTGGCGGGACTGGCGGTCTCGGTGGTGTTGTCGGAACGGTGGGTAACGCAGCAAGCGGCGCAGTCGGTACGGTGACGGGCGCCTTGGGTGGTGTCGGCGATCCGACCGGCGGGCTTGGTGGTGTGGTTGGCACGGTAACCGGTGCTCTGGGTGGCATCGGTGGTGGCGGGACTGGTGGACTCGGTGGCGTCGTCGGAACGGTGGGTAACGCGGCAAGCGGCGCAGTCGGTACGGTGACGGGCGCTTTGGGTGGAGTGGGTGATCCGACCGGTGGGCTTGGTGGCGTGGTTGGCACGGTAACCGGCGCGCTGGGTGGCATCGGCGGCGGGACTGGTGGACTCGGTGGCGTTGTCGGGACAGTGGGCAACGCAGCAAGCGGCGCGGTCGGTACGGTGACGGGTGCCTTGGGTGGTCTCGGCGATCCGACCGGCGGTCTCGGCGGTGTTGTTGGCACGGTAGCGAATACGGCCACGGGCGCAGTCGGAACGCTGACTGGCGCGTTGGGCGGTGTTGGCGGCGGGACCGGTGGTCTCGGTGGCGTCGTCGGAACGGTGGGCAACGCAGCAAGCGGCGCGGTCGGTACGGTGACGGGCGCCTTGGGTGGTGTCGGCGATCCGACCGGCGGGCTTGGTGGTGTGGTTGGCACAGTAACCGGTGCACTGGGTGGCATCGGTGGTGGCGGGACTGGTGGTCTCGGCGGCGTTGTCGGCACGGTCGCGAACACGGCCACGGGTGCAGTCGGGACGCTGACTGGCGCGCTGGGCGGTGTTGGCGGTGGGACCGGTGGCCTCGGTGGCGTTGTCGGTACGGTAGCGAACACGGCCACGGGTGCAGTCGGAACACTGACTGGCGCTTTGGGCGGTGTTGGCGGTGGGACCGGTGGCCTCGGTGGCGTTGTCGGTACGGTAGCGAACACGGCGACGGGTGCAGTCGGAACGCTGACTGGTGCGCTGGGTGGTGTCGGCGGTGGGACCGGTGGTCTCGGTGGCGTTGTCGGCACGGTCGCGAACACGGCGACGGGTGCAGTCGGAACGCTGACTGGCGCGTTGGGTGGTGTTGGCGGCGGGACTGGCGGCCTCGGTGGCGTTGTCGGCACGGTCGCGAATACGGCAACGGGTGCAGTTGGAACGCTGACTGGCACACTGGGCGGTGTTGGCGGCGGGACGGGTGGTCTCGGTGGCGTTGTCGGCACGGTCGCGAACACGGCGACGGGTGCAGTCGGAACGCTGACTGGTGCGCTGGGAGGTGTCGGCGGTGGGACCGGTGGTCTCGGTGGCGTTGTCGGCACGGTCGCGAACACGGCGACGGGTGCAGTCGGAACGCTGACCGGCGCGCTGGGTGGTGTCGGCGGTGGCGGGACTGGTGGTCTCGGTGGCGTTGTCGGAACGGTGGGCAACGCGGCAAGCGGCGCAGTCGGCACGGTGACGGGTGCCTTGGGTGGAGTTGGTGATCCGACCGGTGGGCTTGGTGGCGTGGTTGGCACGGTCACCGGCGCACTGGGTGGCATCGGTGGTGGCGGGACCGGCGGCCTCGGCGGTGTCGTTGGAACGGTCGCGAACACGGCGACGGGTGCAGTCGGAACGCTGACTGGCGCGCTGGGTGGTGTCGGCGGTGGGACCGGTGGTCTCGGTGGCGTTGTCGGAACGGTGGGCAATGCGGCAAGCGGCGCGGTCGGTACGGTGACGGGTGCCTTGGGTGGAGTTGGCGATCCGGCTGGCGGTCTTGGCGGTGTGGTCGGTACGGTAACCGGCGCACTGGGTGGCATCGGTGGTGGCGGGACCGGCGGCCTCGGCGGTGTCGTTGGAACGGTAGCGAACACGGCCACGGGTGCAGTCGGAACACTGACTGGCGCTTTGGGCGGTGTTGGCGGTGGGACCGGTGGCCTCGGTGGCGTTGTCGGTACGGTAGCGAACACGGCCACGGGTGCAGTCGGAACACTGACTGGCGCTTTGGGCGGTGTTGGCGGTGGGACCGGTGGCCTCGGTGGCGTTGTCGGTACGGTAGCGAACACGGCGACGGGTGCAGTCGGAACGCTGACTGGTGCGCTGGGTGGTGTCGGCGGTGGGACCGGTGGTCTCGGTGGCGTTGTCGGCACGGTCGCGAACACGGCGACGGGTGCAGTCGGAACGCTGACTGGTGCTTTGGGCGGTGTCGGTAGCGGGACCGGTGGTCTCGGTGGCGTCGTCGGCACGGTAGCGAACACGGCCACTGGTGCAGTCGGAACGTTGACTGGCGCGCTGGGTGGTGCTGGCGGTGCGACCGGCGGTCTCGGTGGCATCGTGGGCACGGTCGGTAACACGGCCACCGGTGCAGTCGGAACGCTGGCCGGCGCAGTGGGCGGTGCCGGCGGCGCGGCCGGCGGTCTCGGCGGCATCGTGGGCGCGGTCGGCAACTCGGCAACAGGCGCTGTCGGGACGTTGGCCGGCGCAGTGGGCGGTGTCGGCGGAGGCGCGACCGGAGGCCTCGGCAGTCTCGGTGGCATCGTGGGCACGGTAGCCAACTCGGCAACCGATGCAGTCGGGACATTGGCCGGCGCAGTCGGCGGTGCTGGCGGCGCGACCAACGGTCTTGGCGGCATCGTGGGCACGGTAGCCAACTCGGCAACCGGTGCAGTCGGGACGTTGGCCAGCGCAGCAGGTGGTGTCGGCGGTGCGACCGGCAGTCTCGGTGGCATCGTGGGCACGGTGGGCAACACGGCCACCGGTGCAGTCGGAACCCTGGCCGGCGCGCTGGGCGGTGCTGGCGGCGCGACCAGCGGTCTTGGCGGCATCGTCGGCACGGTGGCCAACTCGGCAACTGGTGCAGTCGGGACGTTGGCCGGCGCAGCAGATGGTGTCGGCGGTGCGACCGGCAGTCTCGGTGGCATCGTGGGCACGGTGGGCAACACGGCCACCGGTGCAGTCGGAACGCTGGCCGGCGCAGCGGGTAGTGTCGGCGGCGGTGCGACCGGAGGCCTCGGCAGTCTCGGCGGCATCGTAGGCACGGTAGCCAACTCGGCAACCGGTGCGGCCGGAACATTGGCTGGCGCAGTGGGCGGTGTCGGCGGTGCGGCCGGTGGTCTTGGCGGCGTCGTGGGCGCGGTCGGCAACACGGCCACCGGTGCAGTCGGAACATTGGCTGGCGCAGTGGGCGGTGTCGGCGGCGCGGCCGGTGGTCTCGGCGGCGTCGTGGGCACGGTCGGCAACACGGCCACCGGTGCAGTCGGAACGCTGGCCGGCGCAGTGGGCGGTGCCGGCGGCGCGGCCGGCGGTCTCGGCGGCCTCGTGGGCACGGTCGCCAACGCGGGCACGGGCGTCGTCAACGCCGTCACCGGTGTCGCGGGCAACGGCGGCGCGCTGATCACGCCGATCACGAGCATCGTCGGCAATCTCGGCGGCTCGTTGCCGGTCGGCGCAGCCACCGGTGCGATCGGCGCAGCGTCCGGCGCGGTAACCGGCCTCGCCGGCAGCGGCACCGCGGCGATCGCACCGATCGCATCGACCGTCACGTCGCTGATCGGATCCGCCACAAGCGGCGCTGGCAACGTCGTCGGCTCCGGATCCGGTGCGCTCTCCGGCGCAACCGGTGCGGCGGGCTCGCTCGCGACGGTCACCACAGGCCTGGCGGGTTCGCTCGCGCACACCGTGACCGGCACCGCCGGCGCGGTCGCCGGGACCCTTCCGGCACTGAGTGTCGCGCTCAATGGCGGTACGGCAGCCGGTGCGGTCGGCGGTGTCACGAACGCCGCGGGGGCGCTCATCTCCGGCGGCGCGACGATCGCCAACGCGGCGGTGCAATCGGTCGGTTCGGCGGTCGGGTCGGTGGCCGGCGTCGTCCCCGCGCTGGCGGTTTCGCTGAACGGCAATTCCGCGCAAGGCGGAGGCAGTTCGTCGGGTGGTTTGCTGGCACCCGTGACGTCGCTCGTCACTTCGCTCACCGTTCCGGTGATCAAGAAGTAGGCGACGTCGATATCGCGGCCGCTGCATGCTCCGGGCGGTCGCGCATCTTCACACCTCAGGCGCGTCATTCACAACGCCGGCCGACCGACGAATCGTGTCGACTCGCGCGGCGTTGGCCGGTGACGCGCCATTTTGCGTTTCGGGGAGCCGTTGCGTCGGATGCCTCCATCTCGGGCTTCCCGACCTCTTCCCGTCTGCATCGGTTCGCCGCGCGTCGACGGGAGCGATGTACGTTTCCGCCTTCGTCGAACGAGAAAACGGCAACCGCGGGACCGACGCCACTTCGTTCATTCCCGACGCATACGCCGCACGCCGCAGCCGCAAACGTGTGGACATCGAACCATCAGTCCGGCGCCGTCCCGGTCGATTCGCGCACGACCAGCTCGGGTGCGCCGATCGTATGCACGGCCGTGCCCGGCTCGATCCCGTCGATCATGTCGAGCGTCAGCGCGATCGACCGCGCGGCGATCTGCGCGGTCGGGAACCGTACGGTCGTGAGCGCGGGGCGGAACTGGTGGGCGAGCTGGATATCGGTCATGCCGACCACCGACAGATCGGCCGGCACGCGCAGGCCGAGATCGGCGGCGGCCTGCATCGCGCCGATCGCCATCAGGTCGTTGGTCGCGAACAGCGCGGTAAGGCCCGGCTGCTCCCGCAGCAGCGCGGCGGCGGCTTCGTAGCCGCCTTCGATCGAGTCGTGCGCCGACACGGTCGTCAGCGCATGTGCCGGATGGCCGCGCGCCGCGAGTTCGTCGGCGAAACCGCGCAGCCGCACCGACTGCGGCCCGCCCGACCCCTTGCCGACGAGCGCGCCGAACGTGCGATGCCGCAGACCGGACAGATGCGCGGCCGCCAGCGCGCCCGCCGCCGCGAAATCGACGGTCACGCACGGCAGCGTGCGCGACGCATGCACGTGTTCCCACATGCACAGCACGATCGATGCGCCGTGACGGGCGATGTCGGCGAGTTCCGCTTCGGCGAGATCGGTGTTCATCACGATCGCACCGGCCGCGAGCGTCCCCGCGATCCGCTCGAGGTAGTTGCGCGTGATCGCCGGATCGTCGTCGGTATTGGACACGAGCAGGTAATGGCCGCGCTTGCGCGCCTCGCGTTCGGCGGCCAGCACGAACTCCGGATAGAACGGGTTCGTGATGTTCGACAGCATCAGCGCGAGCGTCGACGTGCGGCCCTCCGCGAGCGCGCGCGCGGTCAGGTTCGGCCGATACCCGAGTTCGCGGATCGCGGCCATCACGCGCTCGACGGTCGCCGGCTTCACCTTCTGCGGATTGCGCAGCACGTTCGAGACGGTCGCCGCGGTGACGTTCGCGCGCCGCGCGACTTGCGCGAGCGTCACCATGCGCGGGCTCCGGCCGGTCGGGCAGCGCCGCGCGACGACAGTAAGGCGGGGAAGTGTCTGCTCATATTCTGGGAGTGCGTCCCACAAGTTGCACAGGGACGGCCGATACGCTAATTTCTCGACACATCAGAGGAAGGAGACGACATGGTACGGCGAACCGGGCGAATCGCGCCACAGAAATTTAAGCGTTTAAATTTTTCGGTCCGATGCGTGTGACCGGCGAAAGGAGAGCGCGATGACCGCCATTTCATTGAAGGATGTCTCGAAGCGCTACGGCGACCATGCGCCGGTGCTGCGGGACGTGAACCTCGAGATCGCGTCGCACGAATTCTGCGTGTTTCTCGGTCCGTCGGGCTGCGGAAAATCCACGCTGTTGCGGATGATCGCCGGGCTCGAGGACGTGACCGAGGGCGAGCTGCGGATCGGCGGCGCACGGATGAACGACACGCCGCCCGCGGAGCGCGGCGTCGCGATGGTGTTCCAGAGCTATGCGCTGTTTCCGCACATGACCGTGTTCGACAACATCGGTTTCGGACTGCGAATCGCCGGCACGCCGAAGGACGAGATCCGCCGCCGCGTGATCGAGGCCGCGCGCGTGCTGCAGCTCGAAGCGCTGCTCGATCGCAAGCCGAAGGCGTTGTCGGGCGGGCAGCGGCAGCGCGTCGCGATCGGCCGCGCGATCGTGCGCGAGCCGCGCGTGTTCCTGTTCGACGAGCCGCTGTCGAACCTCGACGCGACGCTGCGCGGCCAGACGCGTGTCGAAATCGCGCGGTTGCACGCGCGCTTCACGCAATCGAGTTCGGTCTACGTCACGCACGACCAGATCGAGGCGATGACGCTGGCCGACCGGATCGTGCTGCTGCACGCGGGCGACGACGTCGCGCGCTTCGGCAGCATCGCGCAGGCCGGTGCACCGCTCGAGCTGTATCACCGGCCGGCCAACCGCTTCGTCGCGGGCTTCATCGGCTCGCCGCGGATGAACTTTCTGCCGGCGATCGTCGACGCGGGCGATGCGCACGGCTGCCGGCTGACGCTGGAAGGCACCGGCGAAACGCTGACGCTGCGCGATCGCCCGTTGCCGCGCCACGTCGGCCGCGGCGCGCGCGTGACGCTCGGGATCCGTCCCGAGCACCTGACGCTCGCGGCGTCCGGCGAGGCCGGCTGGCCGTCGATCGTCCGCGACGTCGCGCTCGTCGAGCACCTCGGCGAAGCCGCGTACGTGCATCTCGACCAGCCCGACGGTGTGCCGCTACTCGCGAAACTGCCCGGGCAGACCGCGTTGCGGCGCGGCGAGCGCCATGCGTTCCGCGTGCCGCCGTCGAGCTGTCACCTTTTCGACGAAGCCGGCATCGCATTGCCGGCCCTTCACGCCGAAGCGGCGTTCGCGTAACGGCGCAATGCCGAGCCGCCGCGTGCGACGCGGCATCCGATACACCAATACCAGGAGACAACGATGAGACTTCGTGCGAGCCGACTGCTGCTTGCCCTGACGACTGCCGCGGCGTGCGCCGCGGGCATGGCCGACGCGGGCACGCTGAAAGTGAACGTCGCCGCGCGCGGCAACCAGCGCGCGACGTGGCAGGCAGCGTTCGACCAGTTCCACAAGGCGAATCCGGATATCGACCTGAAGGTCAGCTACGTCGGCGAGGAGGCGTACAAGGTGCAGATGTCCGGGTGGCTCGCGACCGATCCGCCCGACGTGCTGAGCTGGAACAACGGCGAACGGCTCGCGTATTTCGCGAAGCGCGGGCTGATCGAGGACCTGAGCGCGGATTGGCAGAAGAACGGCTGGAACGACACGTATGCGTCGGTCAAGCAGTCGTCGACCTACGGCGGCAAGCTCTACAGTTTGCCGCTCGGCTATGACGCGTACGGGTTGTTCTACCGCAAGGATCTGTTCGAGAAGGCGGGGATTCACGGCGAGCCGGCCGACTGGCCGCAGTTTCTCGACGCATGCCGCAAGCTGAAGGCGGCCGGCATCGCGCCGATCGCGGTGGCTGCGCGCGATGCGTGGACGCTCGCCGCGTGGTTCGACTACCTCGACCTGCGGATCAACGGCTATGCGTTCCACCAGAAGCTGATGGCCGGCGACGTCGCCTATACCGATCCGCGCGTGCGGGCGGTGTACGCGGCATGGAAGAAGCTGATCGACGACAAGTATTTCATCGACAACGCGCTGTCCTACGACGTCGATTCGCTGAGCCCGCTGATCGTCAACGGCCAGGCCGCGATGACGCTGATGGGCACCTGGTATTCGGCAGGACTGCTGAGCGCGACGCGCAACCCGATCGGCTTCTTCCGCTTCCCGGCGATCGACGCATCGGTGCCGCTGGCGGAGGACGGCCCGGTCAACGTGCTGATCGTCCCCGCGAAGGCGCACAACAAGGCCGATGCGCGCCGCTTCCTCGCGTTCATGGGACAACCGGCGGTGAGCGGCGAGTTCGCGAAGGGGATGGGGCAACTGCCGTCGAACAACAAGGCGCCGGAGCCGCAGGATCCGATCTCGAAGATCGGCTTCCGCACGCTCGCGACGACGCCGGGCGGAATCGCGCAGTTCTACGACCGCGACATGACGAAGGAAATGGCCGACGAGGGGATGAAGGCGATGCAGCAGTTCCTGTCCGATCCGACGCAGCTCGATGCGATCCTGCAGCGCCTCGAGCAGACCCGCAAGCGCATCTACCGCAAGTAATGCGCCGCGCGGCCGGGCCGGCGCGGCCGGTCCGGCGCTTCGTCGCCACCTTTAAGTTCGTTTCGTCGAAGGTCACCTCATGTCAACCAGCCTGTCAGAAAGCGCCGCGCGCCGCGATGCCGGCCCGCGGCGGCATGCGCGCGCGTCGCTCGCGCGACGGCGCAACCGCGCGGCCCTGTGGTTCGTGCTGCCGGGCTTCGCGCTCTTCACCGTGTTCGTGCTGTACCCGATCGTCAGCAGCATCTGGCTGAGCTTCCATCACTGGGACGGGATGACGCCGATGACGTTCGCCGGGCTCGACAACTATCGCGAGCTGCTGCAGTCCGACACGTTCTACGTCGCGCTGAAGAACAACGTGCTGTGGCTCGTGCTGTTTCTCGCCGCGCCGCCGCTCGGCCTCGCGCTCGCGCTGTACCTGAACCAGAACGTGTTCGGCATCCGGCTCGTGAAGTCGCTGTTCTTCGCGCCGTTCGTGCTGCCGGGCGTCGTGGTCGGGCTCGTGTTCTCGTGGTTCTACGATCCGACGTTCGGGCTGCTGAAGCTGATCGTCGGGCACGGGATCCCGGTGCTCGGCGATCCGCGCTATGCGACCTACGGCGTGATCGCCGCGGCGCTGTGGCCGCAGATTCCGTTCTGCATGATTCTCTACCTGACCGGGCTGACCGGCATCAACGGCGAGATCGTCGAAGCGGCGCGGATGGAAGGCGCGCGCGGCTTCACGCTGCTGTGGCACGTGATCCTGCCGCAATTGCGGCCCGCGACGTTCATGGCGGTCGTGCTGACCGTGATCGGCGCGCTGCGCAGCTTCGACCTGATCTCGGTGATGACGGGCGGCGGCCCGTTCGACAGCTCGACCGTGCTCGCGTATTTCATGGTCGATCAGGCGATCAAGTATTACCGCGAAGGCTATTCGGCCGCGATTGCGGTCGTGCTGTTCGCGATCATGCTCGTCTATATCGTGTGGCAGCTTCGCAAGCTGGTGCGCGTCGAGTCGTAAGGATGACCAACATGTATCCGATGCCCGTGTCCCGCTGGGGACGTCCCGCCCGTCTGCTGTACCGGCTGTCGCTGCCGTGCGCGCTCGTGCTGTGGCTCGTGCCGCTGCTCGCGGTGCTCGTCACGTCGATCCGCTCGACCGACGAGATCGCGGCCGGTCGTTACTGGGACTGGCCGAAGCAGTTCGCGCTGGTCGACAACTACGGCGCCGCGCTCACGCAGACGCCGATGCTGCATTACTTCGCGAACAGCATCCTGATCACGGTGCCGTCGGTCGCCGCGTCGATCCTGCTCGCGTCGCTCGCCGGACACGCGCTCGCGAACTACCGCTTCCGCGGCAATCTCGTGCTGCTCGGGCTGTTCGTCGCCGGCAACTTCGTGCCGATCCAGATTCTGATGATTCCGGTGCGCCAGATCATGCTCGGCGTCGGGCTCTACAACACCGTGTGGGCGCTCGTGCTGTTCCATACGGCGTTTCAGACCGGCTTCTGCACGCTGTTCCTGCGCAACTTCATCCGCGAGCTGCCGTTCGAGCTGATCGAGGCCGCGCGCGTCGAAGGCGCGTCCGAGTGGGCGATCTACTGGCGCGTCGTGTTGCCGCTCGTGCGGCCCGCGCTCGCGGCGCTCGCGATCCTCGTGTTCACGTTCGTGTGGAACGACTACTTCTGGGCGCTGTGCCTCACGCAAGGCGACGACGCGGCGCCGATCACGGTCGGCGTCGCCGCGCTCAAAGGGCAGTGGACGACGGCCTGGAACATCGTGTCGGCCGGCTCGGTGCTCGCCGCGCTGCCGTCGGTCGCGATGTTCTTCGCGATGCAGAAGCACTTCGTCGCGGGGCTCACGTTCGGCGCGACCAAGGGCTGATCCGTCCCATCCTCTTTCTTCAGCAAGGAATCCACGATGCATCTCGGCGTTTGTTACTACCCCGAACACTGGCCGCGCGAACAATGGGATCGCGATGCGCGGCGCATGGCCGAACTGGGCCTGACCCGCGTGCGGATCGCCGAATTCGCGTGGAGCCGGATGGAGCCGGAGCCGGGCCGCTACGACTGGGCGTGGCTCGACGACGCGATCGACACGCTCGCGCGCCGGCAGCTGAAGATCGTGCTCGGCACGCCGACCGCCGCGCCGCCGAAGTGGCTCGTCGATCGCCACCCGGAGATTCTGCCGGTGGGCGCGGACGGCGCGGTGTGGCAGTTCGGCTCGCGTCGCCATTACGACATCGCGAGCCCCGTGTATCGCGAGCACTGCGTGCGCATCGCCGACGCGATGGCGCGGCGCTACGGCGCACATCCGGCGGTGATCGCGTGGCAGACCGACAACGAACTCGGCTGCCACAACACGCTGCCCAGCTATACGCGGGCGGCGCTCGAAGGCTTTCGCGCGTGGCTCGCCGCGCGTTACGGCGATATCGGCGCGCTGAACCGCGCGTGGGGCAACGTGTTCTGGAGCATGGAGTATCGCGGCTTCGACGAGATCGAACTGCCGCGCCATACGCCGACCGACGCGAATCCCGCGCATCTGCTCGACTTCCGGCGCTATCAGTCGGACGCGGTCGCGCGGTTCCATGCCGCGCAGGTCGACGCGATCCGTCCGCACGCGCCGGGCCGCGACGTATTGCACAACTTCATGGGCTTTTTCGCCGAGTTCGACCACTACGCGTTCGCGCGAGGCGGGCTCGACGTCGCCGCGTGGGACAGCTATCCGGTGCCGCGTACCGAAGTGTTGCCGCTCGACGAAGCCGACAAGCGACGCTGGGCCCGCACCGGGCATCCGGACGTGTCGGCGTTCTCGCACGACCTGTATCGCGGCGTCGGCAACGGCCGGATGTGGGTGATGGAGCAACAGGCGGGGCCCGTCAACTGGGGGCCGTACAACCCGGTGCCGCACGCGGGCGCGGTGCGGATGTGGACGTGGGAAGCGTTCGCGCACGGCGCGGAACTCGTGTCGTATTTCCGCTGGCGACAGTATCCGCACGCGCAGGAGCAACTGCACTCGGGGCTCAACGCACCGGACGACCGGTTGTCGCCGGGCGGTCATGAAGTGGCGCGCGTCGCACGCGAGATCGCCGCACTGGATCCTGCGCTCGTCGTCGGCGAGCGCGAGACGGCGCGCGTCGCGCTGCTGTTCGACTACGAGGCCGACTGGATGATCCGGATCCAGCCGCACGGCGCCGATTTCGACTATCAGCAGCACGCGTTCGACTGGTATCGCGCGTTGCGCGAGCTGGGTCTCGACGTCGACATCGTTGCGGCCGATGCCGACGTGTCGCGTTATGCGTTCGTCGTCGCGCCGACGCTGCCGGTCGTGACGGAGCGCATCGTCGAGCAGGCCGCGAGCGGACGCGCGCACTGGCTGTTCGGGCCGCGCACGGGCTCGCGCACCGCGGAATTCGCGATCGCGCCGGGTCTCGCGCCGGGCAAGCTGCGCGACGTGCTGCCGGTGCGGATCGGCCAGGTCGAATCGCTGCGGCCGTCGCTCGCGCCGCGGGTGTCGTTCGACGGTGTCGACGGCCATGCGCTGAAATGGCACGATCACATCGACATGGAATCGACGGCCGGCATCGACGTGCTCGCCGCATGCGACGACGGTGTGCCGGTGCTCGTGCGGCGCGGTGGCGTCACGATGGCGACGGCCTGTTTCGACCGGACGCTGTTGCGCGCGATCGTTGCCCGCTGCGCACGCGATGCCGGCCTTTCGATGCGCGCGCTGCCGGACGGCGTGCGGTTGCGTCGACGCGGGCGCGTAACGTTCGCGTTCAACTACGGCGACGCGCCGTGCACGCTGCCCGTGCCGGACGGTGCGCGCTTCGTCCTCGGCGGCCGGGAACTTGGCGCGGTGGACGTTGCCGCGTGGGTCGAGCCGGACTGACGCGATGCAGTCGTTGCGGTCGCTGCGGTTGCATGTCGCGCGCCTGGCGGGGATCGCGCATTTCGTGCCGCTGTCCGCGGCGGCGCTGCTGCTCGGCGTCGCGATGTCGTTCACCGCGCCGTACCTGTCGCTGTTCGGCGTGGAAGCGGCGGGGATGTCGCCGCTGCTCGCGGGCGTGTTCATGACGCTGATCGCGGCGAGCGGGGTCGTCGCGAGCACGTGGGCCGGGCGTTGGTCGGATCGCCGCGACCGGCACCGGCCGCTGCTCGTCGTGTCGCTCGCGGCGGCCGCGCTGGGCTTCGCGCTGCTGTGCATGTTGCGGGCGCACGGGCCGGTGATCGCCGCCGGCACGATCCTGCTCGGCGCGGGCGCCGTGTCGCTGTCGCAGATCTTCTCGTTCGCGCGCGCGGTGCTGCCCGTCGCCGACGACGCGCAGCGCGAACTCGCGTCGGCCGCGCTGCGCACGATGCTGTCGATCGCATGGGTATTCGGTCCTGCGCTCGGCGCGCTGATCCTCGCGCAGACGGGTTTCGCCGGACTCTTTCTCGCCGCTTCCGCCGGCTTCGTCGCATGCGCGGCGATCGTCGCGCGGATTCCGGAGCCCGTGCGGTGGCCCACGGCGACGCATGCGCGCGCAGTCGATCGCACCGCGGCAGCGCCGGACGACGCGACGGCGGCCGTCGTCGCGCCGCGCGCGCGCGTGCTGCGGACTCTCGTCGCGCTCACGCTGATGGGGCTCGCGGCGAACGCGACGATGATCGTGCTGCCGCTCTACATCGTGCGCGGACTCGGCGGCACGCCGACGAACGTATCGGCGGCGCTCGGCCTGGCCGCATTGCTCGAGATTCCGATGATGCTGTGGCTCGGCATCCGGTCAACGCGGCTCGACAAGGCGCGCTGGCTGACGGCGTGTGCGCTCGTGCATGCGGCGTATTTCGTCGGGCTCGCGGCGGTGTCGCGGGTCGACGCGATCCTGCCGCTGCAGTTGCTGAGCGCATGCGTGGTCGCGATTACGTCGTGCCTCGGGATGACGCGCGTATGCGACCTGATGCCCACGCGCCCCGGCACCGCCACCGCGATGTTCTTCAGCACCGCGCGCGTCGGCTCGATTGCGTCGGGCGTGCTGTCGGGCGCGTGCGTCGACCTGTTCGGCTATCGCGCGACGTTCGCGGGCTGTTGCGGGCTCGCGCTCGTCGCGTTCGCGCTGCTCGCCCGGGATGCGCGCGGCGAGCGCGGCCGGGCCGGTGGCGCAAGCGGCACGAGCGGCACAAGCGACACGGCGGCGCCTGCGCGCCGCCGTGTCGATGCACCGCACTGACGCGCGATACGCCGGTGCGGTGATGCCGTCGGCCGTGCCGCGTCAGCGCTGGCGGTATGCGTCGAGCGACGACAGCGCGTGGCCGTGGAAATTGAACAACGTGTTGTTGTCCCACTGGTCGCCCGCGCCGACCTTCCAGCCGACGCCCGGCGTCGGAATCCACTCCGGCTCCCACCAGAACACGCCGGCGCCGCGACGGCCCGGCACCCCCTTCACGATATCGACGACCGCCGCGAGGAATTGCGCCTGCCCGGCCGGCGACGGCGGGAACGCGGTCGAGCCCGTGTTCGTCATCGCGTTCGGCTCGGAGTCGCCGTCGCTGGTGGTCCACGGATACGCGGTCTCGACGACGATCAGTTCCTTGTCGTAGCGCACCGCGAGATCGTTCGCGTTGTTGCGCAGGTCGTCGAGCGCGCCTTGCCACTGCGGGTAATACGACAGGCCGATCACGTCGAATGCGACACCGCGTTGCGTCGCGCTGTCGAACCACCAGCGGCTTTTCGCGTTGTCGCCGCCGCTGTCGATGTGCAGCATCACCTTGATGCGCGGGTCGACGGCCTTCACCGCATCGCGGCCCGCCTTCAGCAATTGAGCGAGGTTGTCCCACTGGTCGTAGCGGCCGAGCGGCCACAGCATGCCGCCCGTGATCTCGTTGCCGATCTGCACCCACTCGGGCCGCACGCCGGCGCGCTGCAACTGGCGCAGCACGTCGGTCGTATAAGCCGACAGCAGCGCGCACGTATCGGCGAGATTCTTGCCGGCCCACGCATGCGGCGGGTATTGCTTGCCGGGGTCGGCCCACCAGTCGCTGTAGTGGAAATCGATCAGGATGCGCATTCCGAGCGCGGCCGCGCGCCTGGCGAGCGCAACGACATGAGCCGCGTTGTTGTAGCCGGCCGGGGCGCTTTGGTTCGCGGGGAAGAAGTCCGGATTGCCCGGATCGTTCCATACCTTGATGCGGATCGAATCGACGCCGTGCGCGTGCAGGATCTTCAGGCAGTCGCGCGGGTGCCCGCGGTCGAAGTACTGCGCGCCGTGCGCCTCGAGTTCCGGTAGCGTCGACACGTCGGCGCCCATCGCGAACGGGGCGCTGCCTGCGGCACGCGTGACGGCCTGTGCGAAGGCCGGCAGCGGGCCGGCCAGGTCGAGACAGGCAAGTGCCGCGGTCGAAACGCTCCAGCTCAGCATCGATCGTCTGTTCATCGTCATCCTCCAGGTGAGGGATCCCGTCGGGTGCGGGATCGCCGACATCAAAAGTTTAAGCGCTTAAATTTCAAGCCCCGATACGAGGCCGAATCGAGCGTAGCGCAACCGCTGCCGCCGACGCAAAGGACGCATGCGTTGCCTACTATCTGGTGAGGCGCGGAGGCGCCCGCTTTCCCGGCGTCCCGCCGTGCGTACGAAACGGCCAGCGACGTACGTGAGGAATCCGGACGATGCCGTCCGACCGTGCGGGGCGGGCACGCGCCGGCGCCCTGCTACGAGCGGTCGCGATTCCGGGCGCGCGTCGCGCCGGTGATGACCGCGATGCCGAACAGGATGACGGCCACGATCTCGATGATGTGCTGGGCGACGTGCAGCGTCATCAAACCCCAGACGACGCCGCCGATGAAAATGATCCATCCGACCAGGTAGATGAGCAGGGTCATCGCTTTTTCTCCTTGCAGTGTTGGCCCATGGCGCCGGTTGCCGGTCGTGAAAAATTTACCGGGCGCGCGGTGCGCGCGACGAGGACGTGCGATCCGGCAGCACCGGAGCATCTTTCGCGCCCGGCCTCGCGGTTTCCGGCGGCGTGTTCGGCGTGCAGTTTGCCGGCCGCTTCATTCGGCCGCCGTGTCATGCGCGTGCAGCCCGAGCCGCGCCATCAGCCGCCTGGCGTCGAACGGCGCTTGCGTTTTCGTGTCGTTGTCGAAATAGCAGTACACGTCGCGCGTCGCAGCGCGTGGCGGGTGCAGCGCCGGTGCGGCGAGACGCGCATCGTCGGGCTGCGCGCCCCGGCTCCACGTGTCGATCCGGCGTGCCCATCGCTCGAGCGCCGCGTCGGCGTATTCGCCCGAATACTTCGTTTCGGTGCCGTGCAGCCGCATGTACACGAACCGCGCGCTCAGATCCTCGAACTGAGGCCACGCCTCGGTCGAATCCGACACGACGAGCGCGACCTTGTGGCGGCGCAGCAGTTTCACGAACGCCGGATCCACGAAACTGTCGTGTCGCACTTCCACCGCGTGACGCAACGCTCGCTTGCGGTCGATCTCCAGATATGGCGCCCGGACGTGCGAATCGTGCCGGCGGGCGAGCGCGAGCGCGGCTTCCGTATCGTGCGGCAGCAGGCTCAGGAAGCGCTCCATGTGGGCCGGGTCGAAACGCAGCGACGGGGGGAATTGCCACAGCAGCGGCCCGAGCTTCTCCTTCAGCGCGAACAGCCCCTGGGCGAAAAAATTCGCGCACGCGACCGTGGCGGTCTCGTCGCGAAAACGCAGGATGTGCGTGAGGTAGCGCGAACCCTTGACGCTGAACACGAACCCCGGCGGCGTTTCGGCATACCAGCGCCGCCAGCTGTCCGGCGCTTGCAGGCTGTAGTGCGTGCCGTTGATCTCGATCGTCTGCATCTGGCCCGCTGCATACCGCAGCTCGCCGGCCTGCTTCAGGTCGGCAGGGTAGAACGTCCCCCGCCAGCCCGGGTAGCGCCAGCCTGAAATGCCGATGTGAATCCTGCCGGATGTGCGTGTCACGTCGATGCCCGGCTGCGCCGGGTCCCTGATGCGGTTCGGGCGACGCGCAAGATGCGTGCCGCCGCCGTCGGTCCAATTCTTTTTTAAAGACCGCGCCACGTTCGGCCGGTATGATCGCTGCGCTCGCGAACGGCGCAATCGGTCGGTGCGTACCGATTCACGCTTCACTGCCTTCGCCGGCACGGCAATCACGACACCACCGGACGGACCCGGGCGATACGCGGTTCGTCGATCCGGCCGAACGGGCCAACCCAGCACGACGGAGTATCGAGACGATGTGGACGGAGACAGGGACGGGGCGGCGCGCAATGGCGATCGCGGCAGGCGCAGCGTGGTGCGCGGCCGCCGCGGGCGGTGCGCACGCGCAGGCATCGGCGCCGGGGGCGGCGGCCGTGCTGCCGGCCATCGACGTGCGAGGGCCGGCCGATGCTTCGGCCGTCGGGCTCGTCGGGCGGCGCACCGCCACCGGCACCAAGACCGACACGCCGATCGACGAGATTCCGCAAACGATCGACATCGTCACCGCGCAACAGATCGAGATGACCGGCGCGACCGACCTGAACCAGGCGTTGCGCTACGTGCCCGGCTTCGCGACGTTCGGCGCCGACAGCCGCACCGACTGGTATGCGGCGCTGCGCGGCTTCACGCCGACGCTGTACGTCGACGGCCTGCCGGCGCCGAACACGGCCGTGATCGCGAACTGGCGCGTCGATCCGTACACGATCGATTCGATCGCGGTGCTGCGCGGGCCGACGTCGGTGCTGTACGGTGCGGGCGAGCCGGGCGCGATCGTCGACGCGCAGACGAAGCGCGCCGACGGTGCGCGCGTGCGCGAAGCTGGCGTGCAGCTCGGCAACGATGCGCGCAAGCAGGCCATGCTCGATGTCGGCGACAGCCTCGACCCTGACGGCAAGGCTGCGTACCGCTTCGTCGGCGTCGCGCGCGACGGCAACGCGGTGACCGGCCCGAACGGCGACCGGCGCGTCGCGCTCGCGCCGTCGTTCCGGTGGCGGCCGAACGCCGACACGTCGCTGACGTTTGCCGCGACGTACCTGCAGGACAGCGGCGACATCTCGTCGAACTTCCTGCCCGCGTCAGGCACGGTGCTGCCGAACCCGAACGGCCGCCTGTCGCAGGACATCTACATGGGCGACCCGTCGTTCAACGACTACCGCAAGAAGCAATGGTCGCTCGGCTACGCGCTGGAACACCGCGTGAACGCGATCTGGACGCTGCATCAGGACGTGCGCTGGTCGCACCTGTCGCTCGACGATGCGACGGTGTTCGGCAACGGCTTCGCGCCCCGCAGCACGACGAACATGATGCGTTTCGCGGGGCTGTTCCAGCTCAACTACAGCCGGCTCGACATCGACAATCGTGCGCAGGCGCGCGTCGGCACGGGGCCGCTCGAACATACGCTGCTGTTCGGCCTGCAGTTCGACCGGCAGACGACGACCAACAGCGTGCTGCTTGCGCTCGCCCCGTCGCTCGACCTGTATCACCCGGTCTATCGGCCCGTGACGGCCGCGATCTTCTCCGGTCCGACGTCGCTCGGCCACGTCGATCAGTACACCGCGATGAACGCGGTCGGCGTGTATGCGCAGGACCAGATCCGTTGGCGGCGCTGGACGCTGACGCTCGGCGGCCGCGAGGACGTCGTGAATGCGCGGTTCGACGACCGGGCCGCCGGCACGCATGCGCAGCAGGACGTCAGTGCGTTCTCCGGGCGGGTCGGGCTCACCTATCGCGGCGACGCCGGGTTGTCGCCGTACGTCAGCTATTCGACGTCGTTCGATCCGGTCATCGGCGTGCGCATGTACGGCGGCGGCCTGCCGAAGCCGACCCGCGGCACGCAGACGGAGGCCGGGCTGCGCTGGCAGCCGGCCGGCCGGAACCTGATGCTGAATGCGGCCGTGTATCGGATCGACCAGACCAACGTCGTGACGCCGACGCCGGTCGCGCTCGACCCGACCGCGACGACGTCGGTGCAGACCGGCAAGGTGCGCTCGCAAGGTATCGAGCTGAGCGCGGTCGGCCAGGTGACGCGCGAGCTGTCGATCGTCGCGTCGTATCTCTATCAGGACGTCAAGAACGTGCAGGCGAACGACGCGTCGCTGAACCACTGGCCGGTGTCGGTCCCGCTGCCGCGGCAGATGGCGTCGATGTGGGCCGACTGGACCTGGCGCACGGGCGCGCTGGCGGGCTTCGGCATCGGCGGCGGCGTGCGCTACCAGAGCGCATCGGCCGGCGCGCCGGACAATTCGCTGACGGTGCCGAGCGCGACGCTTTACGACCTCGCGATCCATTACGAGCTGCCGCGCTGGCGTTTCGCGGTGAACGTCGCGAACCTGTTCGAGCGGCGCTACGTCAGCGGCTGTCAGTCGTACGCCGTGTGCGTGTTCGGCAACGAGCGGACCGTGCTGGCGAGCGCGAAATACAACTGGTGAGCGCGAGCGTGTCGCATCCGGCCTACACGCGGCGTTGCGGCTCCCGGCGAGCGGTGCGCGCGCCGGCATGGCCCTGCCGGCGCCATTCGGTCGGCGTGATGCCGAAACGTTCGCGGAAGGCGGTGGCGAAATTGGCCGGCGTGGAAAAGCCGATTTCCTTGGCGATACTGGCGATGCTGAGCGACGTGGAGTCCAGCAGATCCTGCGCGATCCGCAGCCGCTCGTAGCGCAGATATTCGAACACCGTCTGGCCGAGATTGTCGCGAAACGCGCGCGACAAGCGCTTTTCGTGCGTGCCGACCGCACGCGCCAGCTCCTCCACCGTCGGCGGATCGTTCAGCGTGCGCGACAGGTGGCGGATGGCCGCGCGCACGATGATGTCGTCGTCGTTGCCGCTCGCGAACGGGCTTTCCGCCGGCTCCGTCCCGGTGGCCCGTTCGCGTTTCGCGCGCGAAAGCTGCACGCGAATCCGCGCGATCACCTCCGCCGGCTCGAACGGCTTCACCACATAGTCGACGCCGCCGATCTCCAGCCCCTCTAGCCGTTCGTGCAACGCGCCGGCCACGGTCAGGAAGATGATCGGGATCGCGCCCGTCAGCGGATCGGCGGCCAGCAGGCGGCACGCGGTGAAGCCGTCCATGCGCGGCATGCGCACGTCCATCAGGATCAGGTCGGGCATCAGCGCCTGCGCGCGCTGGCACGCTTGCGCGCCGTCGAATGCGACGCTGATCCTGCATCCCGTGCTGCGCAGCATGTCGGTCAGCAAACGGAGCTGGTCGGGTTGATCGTCGACGATCAGGATATGCGCGTCGCGCAATGCGGAGATCGATGAAGGCATCGTGCACCTGTTGTGAAAAGGCGGTTGGCTGCGTTTTCCGCGGGTGGCCTGCCCGGTGAGCGGGAAACGTGGGACGCCGCTGCGTGGCGATGCATCACGACGCATCGCACGCTCGCATCGATTCCGGACGACGCGGAACCGCGCGGCCGGCAACCGCTCGACGCATCGCGCGGCGTACGTCGTCTTGATCGCCGAATCGGCAGGACGCGACGGATCGCCGTGCTCGCATGGACGGCGATCGCGGCTGCCGGAATCGATGCGAGCGGAATTGTAGGAGCATATTGGGAATCCGGCCAGACATGATGGATCCATTCTCACCATTCCATCTTCGTGATTATCGAAAATGGCGGTTTTCGACAGGAACGTGAAACGTCGACGTGCATCATTGCTCGTGGTTTACGCGTATATCGAGTGAGAAGTCGTGCGGCCGGCTGGTTTTTGGATCGCGTTTTAGGGAAAAGAATTATTGGAATCCGCTTTGGCAAAGTATTTATCCGCTCGGCAAAAGATCTTGAATGAAGGTGCTGGCGCGAAATCGTTTGCGGAATGGGTTGATTTTCCGTAAGTCATTGAATATTTGGAATTTTACAATCTATAAAGAATGTCGCCTTTAATAATTTAATTCCGTGTCTCATAATTCGTCCGAACTTTGAGTAACGGGTGGCAGGGCAGCGAAAGCGCCGCAAGCGGTGACGGACGTTGCCTGATCCGGGGCCGGCGCATCAATTGATGACTGTCCAGGCACATGCTCGCTGCGCGGAGTGAAACCCGGGTTGCCGGGATGAAATAAAAGAAGCAGTGTGGGTCGCGATCGGCGCGGCGACAAATCGGGGAAGTACATGGCGACGGGTTGAATCTCCGGATTCGGCCGGGGAAAGACTCGTCCATGAGAATCAATACGTATTCCTAATGCAATTGTCGAATTAACGGAGCGGGACGTCAGGCCGACGGCGCGCCCCGGGCGTTCGACCGCCCGGTCGAAACGGGTGATCGACGCGTGTCGTGTCGGCATGGCTCGCACGGCGCCGGAACCCGCGTCCGAACCGAAGTCGCAATCGAAGTCGAAGCTGTCAATAAAAGTAAGTAGTCCGTATTCAAACCAGACGCTACACAACGGAGCAGAAGACCATGAAGAGGAAGCAGATTTCGGCGCTTGCCGCCGCGATGTTCACGGGTGCGGGTGTGCTGATCGCCGGCGCCGCGCACGCGGACAATTTCGTCGACCGCGGCAACCCGGACAACGCGCTGAACGGCCAGTGCATCGACGGCACCAACCCGCTGTGCGTGGCAACGAAGAACGGCAGCTACGTCGCAGTCAGTACCACGAACGTGACGCAGGGCACCAATGCGAAAGCAGGCGCCAGCGGTATCGCGATCGGCGACCAGTCGAATGCGAGCAGCAAGGGCGGCAGCAGCAGCGGCGGCGCGATCGCGATCGGGGTCGGCTCGCAGGCGCTGGCGAACTCGTCCACCGCGATCGGCACGGTGGCGGTCGCGCAGGGCAACACGGCGCTGGCGATCGGCCGCCAGTCGGCGGCGGTCGGCGATTTCTCGATGGCACTCGGCAACGTCGCGGATGCGCACGGCACGAGCTCGATCGCGCTCGGCCATTCGGCGCTCGCCAGCGGCGACCGCTCGGTCGCGATCGGCGGCGCGAACCCGACGTCGAGCGACGGCGTATCGGCCGGCGCATCGTACGATGCGGCCACGCAGACGCGTGCGGCCGGCACGCAGTCCGTGGCGATCGGTGCAGGCGCGCAGACGAACGACAACAACCAGGTCGCGATCGGCTCGGGCAGTGTCGGCGCGAACAACGGCGGCACGCCCGTGTTCGGCGGCACGGCCGCGCCGGTCGGCGGCGCGGTCTCGTTCGGCGCGCTCGGCAGCGAGCGCCAGCTCAAGAACGTCGCGGCGGGCGCGGCCGATACGGACGCCGTCAACGTCCAGCAGTTGAAGAACGTCAACGGCACGCTGAGCACGGCCATCGGCAACGTCGACGCACGCGTGACGTCGGTCGGCAATGCGCTGTCGACCTCGATCTCGAACGTCGACCAGCGCGTGACCAGCGTGGGCAACAGCCTCAGCACGAGCATCGTCACCGCGACGCAGAACGTCGTGAAATACACCGACGACTCGCATGCGGCGATCGCGCTCGACGGCGCCACCGGCACGACGATCGGCGGCGTGGCCGCCGGCGTCGCCGATACCGACGCCGTCAACGTCGGCCAGTTGAAGGGCAGCCTCGCGCCGCTGCAGACGTCCGTTTCGACGGCGGCTTCGAACATCGCGAACCTGCAGAACAGCGTGACCGGCATCAACGGGTCGCTGAGCACCGCGGCGTCGAACATCGTCAACCTGCAAGCGGCCGATACGCGCAACGTCAAGTACGACGGCGCGAGCGGCTTCGACTCGGTGACGTTCGCCGGCCCGAACGGCACGACGCTGCACAACGTCGCGGACGGCAAGGACGTCCACGACGCCGTCAACGTCGGCCAGTTGACGGGCGGCCTCGCATCGCTCAGCACGAGCGTGACGAACAACCTCAGCACGACGCTCGGCAACCTGAGCACGTCGATTACCAGCCAGATCGGCACCGCGACGAAGAACGCGGTGCAGTACGACGACGATGCGCACGGCGGCGTCACGCTCGGCGGCCAGGGCGCCGCGGCGCCGGTCGGCCTGCACAACGTCGCGGACGGCGTGGCGGCAGGCGATGCGGTGAACGTGGGCCAGCTCGGCAAGGCGACCGACACGCTCAACCAGTCGATCGCGACTGTCGGCAACCAGGTGACGACGAACACCGGCAACATCGCGGCTCTTCAGCAGGACGCGCTGCAATGGAACCCGGCCCTCGGCGCGTACGATGCGAGCCACGGCGGCCACGGCCCGCAGCTCATCAGCAACGTCGCGGCAGGCAAGAGCGGAACGGACGCGGTCAACGTCGATCAGCTGAACGCGGCGATTCACGACGGGACGAGCCAGCTCGATGCGCTCGCGGTCAAATACGACGATCCGAGCAAGCGGCAGGTGTCGCTCGGCGCGGGCAACGGCGGCAGCCCGGTGCGCGTGACCAACGTCGCGGAAGGCAACGTGGCGGCAGGCAGCACCGATGCGGTGAACGGCGCGCAACTGCGCCGCGCGACCGACGGCGCCGCGGCCGCGCTCGGCGGCGGCGCGACAGCGAACCCGGACGGCTCGATCGGCGCACCGAACTACAAGATCGGCGGCAGCGCGTTCGACAACGTCGGCGACGCATTGACGAACCTCGACGGCCGCGTCGGCAGCAACACGACGACGCTCGCGAATCACGAAACGCGCATCGGCAATGCCGAAACGAACATCGCGGGCAACACCGCCGCGATTGCCGGGCTGCAACAGGACGCGCTGCAATTCGACCCGACGCTCGGTGCGTTCAACGCCGCGCGCGGCGGTGCGCCGACGAAGCTGACGAACGTGGCCGACGGCAACCTCGCCGCGGGCAGCACGGATGCGGTGAACGGCGGCCAGTTGTCGGGCGTGAAGACCGCGCTCGAACAGCAGATCACGCAGGTGTCGAACCAGGCCGGCGAAGCCGTGAAGAACGTCGTCAAGTACGACGTCGACGCGAGCGGCAACCGGCTGAATTCGGTGTCGCTCGTCGGCGGCGACGCAACGTCGGCGGTCGTGCTGAAGAACGTCGCGGCGGGCACCAGCGACACCGACGCGGTGAACGTGAAGCAGTTGAAGGACGTGCAGTCGAGCCTGAACCAGCTCGGCGCGCTCGCGGTGCAGTACGACGATGGGTCCAAGAGCACGATCACGCTCGGCGGTGCGGGCGGCACGCGCATCACCAACGTGCAGGCCGGCACGCTCGGCGCGACCAGCACCGACGCGGTGAACGGTTCGCAGCTCTACGCGACCAACCAGCAGGTGGCGAAGAACACCACCGACATTTCGAACCTGCAAGGCAGCGTGACCAACATCGCGAACGGCAAGGCCGGCCTCGTGCAGCAGCAGGACCCGAACGGCGCGATCACGGTCGGCAAGGATTCGGGCGGCGCGAGCGTGAACTTCTCCGGCACGGCGGGCGACCGCGTGCTGACCGGTGTCGCGGCGGGCGTGAACGACAACGACGCGGTCAACATGGGGCAGTTCAACAACGCGCTGAAGAACGTGGCGGCCAACGACAAGATCCGCGCGGCCGCGACCGATGCGAACACGACATGGATCGCGCGCGCCGACGCGGGGGCGATCGGGTCGACGGCGACCGCGACCGGCAAGAACGCGGTGGCGGTCGGCCAGGGCTCCGTCGCCGATCGCGACAACTCGTTCTCGGTCGGCGCGAAGGGCAGCGAGCGCCAGATCACGAACGTCGCGGCCGGCACGGCGCCGACCGACGCGGTGAACGTGCAGCAGCTGAACGACAACCTCGCGACGGCGTCGACGCAGGCGAAGGGATATACCGACCAGCGTATCGGGCAGGTGTACAACTCGTTCAACGACCTGAAGAAGGACATGTACGGCGGCGTCGCGTCGGCGATGGCGGTGGCCGGCTTGCCGCAGCCGACCGGCGCGGGGCGCTCGATGGTGTCGGCGGCGACGTCGAATTATCACGGCCAGCAGGGCTTCGCAGCCGGCTACTCGTACGTGACGGAGAACAACCGCTGGGTCGTCAAGGCATCGGTAACGGGCAACGCGCGGTCGGACTTCGGCGCGGTGGTCGGCGCGGGTTATCAGTTCTGATGCAGCTTGCGTAGCGTTGAGCGATGCGTGGTGCCGGGCAACGCATGTGAAGCCCGGTACCTGCGGCCGATCGGCGGCCCGGGGTTCGTTCGCGAATCCCGGGCCGTCGTCGTTTCGCGTCGCCGTCCGCTCGGGCATTCCGCATCGACGGTACCCGTCGCAAATGCGAGTGGCGCCTTTCGCCGTGATCGTCGTCATCCCGCCGCGCTCGGCCCCGCAAGGGTTTCGCGCCCGTGCGGCGGAACGTCCAATGCGAGTTGTGGGATGCGAACCCGCGCTCGTATTCTGACGTCATCGGGCGGCACGGCATGGGGCCTGCGCCCATCACCGCATCGGAGAGCGCGATCATGAACGAAACGACACCCACGATGAAGCTCAACCACTTGAGCTTTCCTTCCGCCGACACACTGGCGACGGCCCGCTTCTTCGAGCGATACCTCGGCTTCACGATCGCGGGAAGCTGGGACAAATCGTGGATCCTCAAACGCCCGGGATTCGACGTCGTGATCGATCACGCCGGCGACGGTGTGCCCGCGTGGCCGACAAATTTCCACGTCGGCTTCGAACTGCCGAGCCTCGATGCCGTCCAGGCGCTGTTCGCGCGCTTCAAGGAGGAGGGCGTCGCGATGGAGACCGGCGTCTTCAACAACGGGCGCGGCTCGCGCTTCTTTTGCCGCGCGCCGGGCGGCGTGATGTTCGAACTGAACACGCGCGCGGATGCCGCGCCGGAATATCGCGGCACCTTCGACGATTGACGCGACGCGGTTCGTGCCGCCGTCAATCGCGACAGCCGACGCGGGCGAGGGTCTCGATGGCCGCGCGGGTACGCGACGGCTGGGTGATCTCCGTCCATTGCAGATGCGCGTATTTCGGGTCGTCGCGCAAGCCGGCGAACTTGACGCGGTTTTTCGCGAATGTCGTGTACGACCACAGCAGCACCGAGTCTCGCGAGCAGAACGCCATCCGCAGCGATTCCCGGTTGCCGTGAAACAGCTCGGTGCGCATGAGCCCGCGGCCGATCGTGCGCCGGAGCACGCGGGAAAACACCGTCCATCGCCCGAAGTTGAGCCAGACGACGTGCGTGGCGCGCGACCACAGCACGTCGCGCACCGCGCTGTAGTTGCCGTCGGCGACCCATCGGTCGCCGGCCGTCGCCGCCCGCACCTCCCGCTCGAACTGCGCGGGCGGCACGGCGGTCCAGCCGGGGCCCCAGTAGAGCCGGTCGAGTTCGATGCAGGGGCAGGCCGCGGCGGCGGCCAGCGCGCTGGCGAAGGTGGATTTCCCGGATCCGCTCGTTCCGACGACGATGACGCGCATGTGTGTGACCACGGGCAAAAAGGTGAGGGTGCGTATTGTGCCCGAAGCGCGCGGGCGGACCGGTATCCGTGGCGGAAAAGGCGGGCCGCCGGCGAACCCGCCGCGCATCGATCAATCGAGCGGCGGCACCGCGCCGTCCCGCAACATCTTGACGAGCCGCGCGCGCCGCTTTTCGAGATCGGCGATCTGGCGGTTGATCGCTTCGAGGCGTTCGCGCTGGACGTCGGTGATCTGATCGCACGAACGCGCGCCGTCGATCAGCAGCATGCAGTCCGGAAAGCCGCGGATGTCGTCGAGGGTGAAACCGGTCGCGATCATGCGCTGAATCTGTTTGACCTGCGTCACCGCTTTTTCGGGGAACAGGCGATAGCCGTTGGCCGCGCGCACCGACGCGAGCAGGCCGTGCTCGTCGTAGTGCCGGATCGAGCGCACGCTCGCGCCGGTGAGCTGCGCGAGTTTGCCGATGGTCAGCGGGGGCGAAGCAGGCGGGTTTTTCATGAGAGGCAGGCTAACACGATTCGCTTGACTCTCACATCAGTGTGAGGGTTGAGACTGGGCGTCCGTTCATGCCTGGAGGAACAATCGTGAATACCCGAGTGCTGATCCGCTGGTTGCTTGTCGCGATCGGGTGGCTGACGCCGTTCGCGTTGGCGCACGACGCGGCCGCCGCGCCGCTGAGCTATACCGTCACGTCGACGGACGGCGTGAAGCTGGCCGTTCAGGAAAGCGGCGACCCCGACGGCGTACCGGTCATCCTGATTCACGGCCTGCTCGGCAGCCGCCTGAACTGGGACGCGCAGGTCGACAGCCCCGAACTGCGCCGATTCCGGATCATCACGTACGATCTGCGCGGCCACGGGCTGTCGGACAAGCCGTCCGGCGCGCAGCCGTATCGCGACGGCACCCGCTGGGGCGACGATCTCGCCGCGGTCATCGAAGGCGCGCATGCGCGCAAGCCGGTCGTGGTCGGCTGGTCGCTCGGCGGCGTGGTGATCTCGAACTACCTCGCCAAATACGGCGATCGCGCGATCGCGGGCGCGGTGTACGTCGACGGCGTGGTCGAGCTTGCGCCGGGCCAGATCGTCGATCATCCGGACGTGTACCGAGACATGAATGCGGCGGATCTGAAAACGCATCTCGACGGCGAGCGCACGTTCGTCGGTCTGTGCTTCAACCGTCGGCCGAACGCCGCCACGTTCGAGCGCTTGCTCGCCAACGCCGCGATGGCGTCGTGGGACATGCAAAAGGCCATCCCGACGATGTCGGTGTTCGCCGCCGCGGGGCTGGGCAACGCGCGCGTGCCGCTGCTCTTCGTCTACGGCGGCCGCGACGCGCTGGTCGATACGCACGCGACGCTGGCCCGCGCGGCCGAGCTGAACCCGCACGTGGTCAGCAAGGTGTACGCGGAATCGGGGCACGCGCCGTTCATCGAGGAAGCCGAGCGGTTCAATCGCGATCTGGCCGCGTTCGTCCGGTCGGCGTCTTCGCCGTGAAGTCGGGTGTCGCGCGGGCCGGCGACGTCAGGCCGGCGCGACCGGCATGCCGGCCGTGGCCCGCCGCGCGATCGTGAAAGCGCTGGAACGCATCGAGCAGCCGCGAGCGCTGCGCGGCCAGCGACGGATCGCGCCGATCGCGCGGCCGTGCGACGTCGACGTGGATTACGTCGTCGATGCGGCCCGGGTTCGGTGCGAGCATCAGCACGCGATCGCCGAGATACAGCGCTTCGTCGAGATCGTGCGTGACGACGATCGCGGCCATCCGGTGCCGCTGGACGACATCGAGCAGCAGCGTCTGCAAGCGCATCCGGGTGATCGCGTCGACCGCGCTGAACGGTTCGTCGAGCAGCAGCAGATCCGGCTCGCCGAACAGCCCGCGCGCGATCGCGGCGCGCTGCGCCATCCCGCCCGACAACGTCGCCGGCAGTTGCCGCGCGACGCCGGCCAGGCCGACTTCGTCGAGCAAGCGTGCGACGCTCGGATCGCGTCCGCCCCGCGCACCGGACGCGAAGCCGACGTTGTCCGCGATCGACAGCCACGGCAGCAGCCGCGGTTCCTGAAAGATCACGCCGACGCGCGCGGACGGCCCGGCCAGCGCGCGGCCGTCGAGCGTTACGCTGCCGCGGAAATCCCGGTCCAGGCCCGCGACGATCCGCAACAGCGTGCTCTTGCCGCAACCGCTCGGGCCGACCACGCAGACGATCTCGCCCCGCGCGACCTGCAACGCGATGTCGGCCAGGATCGTGCGATCGCCGTACGGCTTGCGGGCGATCCGCAGGTCGAGCAGCGGCGTGGCGACGCCGGCGGTCGGGCGCATGGAAGGGTAGGCGCTCATTGCCCGCCCTCGCGCGACGCACCGCCGAACGCATCGCGCCAGCCGAGCCAGCGCGACTCGATGCGGCGCATCGCGCCGTCGGTCAGCTTGCCGAGCAACGCGAGCAGCAGGATCGCGCCGAACACGAGATCGGGGCGCCCGGTTTCGCGGCCGTCGCTCAACAGGAAGCCGAGGCCGCGCGTGGCCGCGATCAGCTCCGCGGCGACCATGAACATCCACGCGAGACTGAGGCCGGTCCGCAGACCGGTGACGATCTGCGGCAGCGCGGCCGGCAGCAGGATCCGACGGAACAGCGCGAGCGGGCCGAGCCGGTACACCGTGCCGAGCTCGACGAGCTTGCGGTCCACGTCGCGAATGCCGGCGACCACCGCGAGGTGAACCGGAAAGAACGCGCCGATCGCGATCAGCGTGATCTTCGGCGCCTCGTCGATGCCGAGCCACAGCAGCAGCACCGGCACCCATGCGAGCGATGGAATCGCTCGCAGCGCCTGGAACGTCGGTTCGAACAGCGCATCGATCCGGCGGCTCAGGCCCATCGCCGCGCCGACGACGAGCGCGAGCCCGGCGCCGGCCGCAAAGCCGGCCGCGACGCGCAGCGTGCTCGCACCGACGTGACGGGCGAGCCGCGTGGCGCCCATCCGCGCGAGCGTATCGAGAATCTCGCTCGGCGCCGGCACGAGATGATCCGGCAGCCAGCCGCGCCGCACCACGAACTCCAGCAGCACGAGTGCGAC
This sequence comes from Burkholderia sp. NRF60-BP8, assembly GCF_001522585.2. Lineage (NCBI taxonomy): Bacteria > Pseudomonadati > Pseudomonadota > Betaproteobacteria > Burkholderiales > Burkholderiaceae > Burkholderia > Burkholderia sp. NRF60-BP8. The sequence goes on along the minus strand of NZ_CP013374.1, from coordinate 346,574 downwards.
GAACGGCAGCGCGAGGCCCGCGATACGCCATGCGCGCAGCGGGTCGCGCCGGGCAACACGGGGCGGCGAAGCGGGTGGGTGCGACGCGCGCGCACCGCTGCGCGCGGCGGTGTCCGTCATCGGCGGCACGCTCAATGCGACGCGGTGGCGATCGGGCGCGCGAACGACGGATCGATCAGCGTATCGACGATCTTCGCGGGATCGACGCCCGGCTTGGTCAACTGTTCGGCCGTCAGCACCGGCGCCGCGGCCTTCAGCGCCGCGCGCTGCGTGTCGCCCGGCACCGGGTCGCCGAAGTCGTTGCGCTGGAGTTGCAGTTTCGCGACCGGCAGCGACACCTTCGATTGATCGGCGACGATCTGCGCGGTCTCGGCCGGATGCGCGACGATCCACTGGCGCGCGCGGTCGTAGACCTTCAGCACGCGCGTCACCGCCTGCGGATACTGGCTGGCGAACGCATCGCGAACATTCAGGAACCCGTACGTGTTGAACGCGACATTGCGGTACAGCAGGCGCGCGCCGTCGTCGAGCTGGGCGGCGGCCATGTGCGGATCGAGCCCGGCCCATGCGTCGACCTGTCCGTTCGCGAGCGCGGTGCGGCCGTCGGGATGCTGCAGGTTGACGATCTCAACGTCGTCGCGCGTCAGGCCGACCGTGTGCAGCGCGCGCAGCGTGAACAGGAACGGATCGGTGCCGCGCGTCGCGGCGATCTTCTTGCCCTTCAGATCGGCGAGCGAGCGGATCGGCGAATCCTTGCGCACCACGAGCGCCGTCCATTCGGGGCGCGAGAACACGTAGACGGTGTGGATTGGGTTGCCGTTCGCTCGTGCGAGCACCGACGCCAGCCCCGCGGCCGAGCCGAAATCGACCGCGCCGCTGTTCAGGTATTCGAGCGCGCGATTGCTGCCGAGGCTCAGCACCCAGCGAATCGCCGTGCCGTCGGCCTTGAATTCGTCGTCGAGCCAGCCGAAGTGGCGAACCACGAGACTCTCGGGCGAGTAGTACGCATAGTCGACGCGGATTTCGGCGGGCGTCGCCGCGTGCGCGTGCATCGACGCGAGGCCGGCAAGCGCGGCAACGACGAGGGCCGCGGATTGCCACACGCGGGACCAGAACGGCTTCATCGGGGATTCTCCGGAAGAGCGGCAATGCGCCGCGAACAGGCTGGGAAGAGGGCTAGGGTCTGTTTACATATGGAACGCGCATGCGTTGCCACGAGAACGGCCGCTCGCGAGGCGCGCGACGCCGCGAATACTGACGTATTCGCAAGGAGCGCAACACGGCGAGCGGCCGTTCTCGTGGCAACCCCAAATTAAAAATCATGTCACGGGAATGCCCGAAATCGCCCGTATGGCGGCGTCGTTCGTCGCTTGTTTGGCGCGGCCAAACGGCGCTCCTCACTCCTTGCCCTACGAGCGATTTCGGGCATTCGCATGTGCGTTCCATATGTAAACAGACCCTAATGTAACGAAGCGCAGGCGATCCGTTAACGAAGAAATCCGCGATTGAACATGCACGTTGCTGATAAGCGCGCTTCGCGCAACTTTATGACGCACGCCGATTAATTTATCGCTTTATATCGCTTGGGATTGCCAGAGCGGAGGAACAGAATTTCCGCTGCCGGAACCCGGCGATCGCACGGCCGCATTCGCTCGACGCCGCGCGGGTCGCGCAGGCACCTTCCCGGTTCCCGGCTTCACGACGACCTTGCCGTGCACTCGGCATCAAACTAAGGAATCCGATGAGTTCGATCGATCTGAGCCCGGTCACGCCGGTTTCTTCCCCCATCCGCTCGGCCAGCGACGTCGCGCGCCTCATCAACACGGTGGACAGTTCGGTCAGCCATGCGCGGATGATCGTGCTGCTGGCGCTCGGCGGCGTGTTTCTCGATGCGTACGACCTGACGACGCTGTCGTACGGCATCGACGACGTGGCGCGCGAATTCGGGCTGACGCCCGCGCTGACCGGCCTGGTCGGGTCGGCGATCATGATCGGCACGATCTTCGGCAGCCTGATCGGCGGCTGGCTGACCGACCGGATCGGCCGCTATCAGGTATTCATGGCCGACATGCTGTTCTTCGTGGTCGCGGCGATCGCGGCCGGGCTCGCGCCGAACGTCTGGGTGCTGATCGCCGCGCGTTTCGTGATGGGGCTCGGCGTCGGCATCGACCTGCCCGTCGCGATGGCGTTCCTCGCGGAATTCTCGAAGTTCAACGGCCGCGGCAACAAGGCGTCCCGGCTCGCCGCATGGTGCCCGATGTGGTACGTCGCGTCGTCGGTGTGCTTCCTGCTGATTTTCGGCCTGTATTTCCTGCTGCCGGCCGAGCATGCGGGATGGCTGTGGCGCGCGTCGCTGATCTTCGGCGCGGTGCCGGCGCTCGTCATCATCCTGTTCCGAAACCGCTTCATGAACGAATCGCCGCTGTGGGCCGCGAATCAGGGCGATCTGGCCAATGCCGCGCGCATCCTGCGCGAGTCGTACGGCATTCACGCGCACGAAGCAAACGACGCGCGACGCGAGCCGAGCCCGCCGCCCGTGCGGCTTCGCGTGCTGTTTCAGCGGCCGTATCTGGGGCGCACGATCGTCGCCAGCGTGATGAACCTGTGCATCCCGTTCGAATACACGGCGATCGCGTTCTTCCTGCCGTCGATCCTGTCGCAATTTCTGGGGGCGGGCGTGTTCGAGACGATCGCCGCATCGCTGGCGTTGAACGTGCTGTTCGCGTTCACCGGCGGCTTGCTCGGCATGCGTCTCGCGTATCGCTATCCGTCGCGTCATGTCGCGATCGCGGGGTTCGCGTTGCAAACGGTCGCGCTCGTCGCGCTGGCGCTCGCAGGGCATCCGCACGGCGCGCTGGCGGTGGGCGTCGTGCTGCTGATGCTCGGCACGTGGCTGTTCGCGGAAGGATTCGGGCCGGGCGCGCAGATGATGATCTATCCGACGCTGTCGTATCCGGCCGCGATTCGCGGCACCGGCGTCGGCTTCGGGCGGTCGCTGTGCGGCATCGGTCAGGCGCTCGCGCTGTTCGTGCTGCCGATTCTCCAGGCCCGGCTCGGCACCGACATGTTCTGGGTCGTCGCGGTCAGTGCGGTCACGCCGATCGCGTTTCTGCTGATCGTGCGGTACGAACCGACGGCGCACGACATCGACGACGAAAGCGTCGCGTAGGCGCCGGCGGGGACGCTCGCGTTCCCCGCCAAACACGAACGGCTTCGTCGGACTGCACGAAGCCGTTTGCGCTGAAGCCGGTCGCCGCGTGATGCGGACGGACCGGCCTCGACATGTTGCCGTTACGCGTCGATTACGCGTCGACCGTTTCCCGCTCGGCCTCGCGCTTGACCTGTTCGATGTCGCGATACCGCGCGGCCGGATGCTCGTCCGGCAGGCGCGCCGAGCCGCCGAAGAGCTTTTCGCGCAGCGTGCCCGGCGCATACGCGGTCGGATACACGCCGCGGCGCTGAAGTTCGGGCACGAGGTGGCGTACGACATCCTCGAAGGTTTCATGCGCGACCGCATACGCGAGATTGAAGCCGTCCACGTCGGTCGCGGCCACCCATTCCTGCAGGATGTCCGCGACGGTCGCCGCCGACCCGACGAATACCGGGCCCATCCCGCCGATGCCGCCCCAGGCGGCCAACGCCTCGATCGTCCACGCGGTGTCGCCGCCCGACAGGTGCTCGACCGCCGACACGATCGCATTCGTTTCGACGCGCCTGACGGGATCGGTCGGCGCGTACTGGCCGAAGTCGATGCCGGTCCAGCCCGACATGAACACCAGCGAGCCGTCGTACGACACGTAGCGCCGATACTCGTCGAACTTGGCCTGCGCCCGCTCGTCGGTCTCGTCGACGATCACCGTGACGAGGTTGTAGATCAGCACCTTCGCCGGGTCGCGTCCGGCGGCGGCGGCCTGCGCGCGCACGTCGGCCACGTAGCGCGCGAGCTGATCGCGGGTGGGCGCGGCGACGAACACGCATTCGGCGTGCTGCGCGGCGAACGCCTTGCCGGGGCCCGACGCGCCGGCCTGGAACAGCACCGGCGTGCGCTGCGGCGACGGCTCGCACAGGTGATAGCCGGGCACGTCGAAGAAGCGGCCCTTGTGGCCGATCTCGTGCACTTTCTCGGGATGCGTGAACACGCGGCCGGCGCGGTCGCGCACCACCGCGCCGTCCTCCCAGCTGCCTTCGAACAGCTTGTACAGCACCTCGACGTATTCGGCTGCGACCGCATAGCGGTCGTCGTGCGTGCGCAGCCCGCGATCGCCGACGTTCTTCGCGCCGCTCTCCAGGTACGACGTGACGATGTTCCATGCGAGCCGGCCCTTCGTGTGATGGTCGGCGGTCGACAGCCGGCGCGCGAACGTGTACGGGTGCTCGAACGTCGTCGATGCGGTGATGCCGATGCCGAGATGCTCGGTCGCCATCGCGATCGGCGCGGCCAGTTGCAGCGGATCGTTGACGGGGATCTGCGCGGCCTGGTGCAGCGCGTGATAGTTGCTGCCCTTGTACACGTCGTAGTAGCCGATCACGTCCGCGATGAAGATCGCGTCGAAGATCCCGCGCTCGAGCACGCGGGCCAGGTCGGTCCAGTAGTCGAGATCCTTGTATTGCCACGAGCGGTCGCGCGGATGCGCCCACAGGCCGGGCGACTGGTGGCCCACGCAGTTCATCTCGAACGCGTTGAAGCGGATCGTCTTGCTCATTGCGCCGCTCCCGTTTCCGCTTCCGCTCGCGCGCCGGCGTCCGCATGGGCGCTCGCACCGCTGCCCACGCGCCAGACGAACGGCGGCGTGCGGCCGTTGATGATCCAGTCGCCGACGATGCGCGCCTTGTAGACGAGCGGATTGTGCGACGACACCGTGCGCGCGTTGCGCCAGTGGCGATCGAGCGCGGTCGTGCTGCGGGTCGCGGATGCGCCGAGCGCGTCGAACAGGCGCGTCGCCGCGCGCAGCACGAGTTCGGACACGACGAGCTGGCTCTGCGCGGATTCGATTTCGGCCGCGACGTTCGCGGCCTGCTCGGCCGCTTCGTCGCCGCCGAAGCGCGCTTCGTACGCCTGCTGAAGCGGTTGCGCGGCACGCAGCGCGAGCGCGTCGGCCGCGTACGCCCATGACGCGATCTCGCCGATCACCTGTTGCAGCTGGGCGTCGTCGCCCGCGCGCTGCGCATTGCCGTGGCTGTACACGCGCGTGCGGTTGCGCACGAGCTCGCCCGCGTCGCGCACGATCGCGTGGCCGATGCCGGCGAGCGTCGCGACGTGGAACAGCTGGTAGAACGCGGTCTGGTACTTGAAGCGGCGCGCGAAATCGATCACGTTCTCCGCGTCGACCGCTGCATCCTCGAAACGCGTCGTGCCGCTGCCGGTGGTGGTCTGGCCGAAGCCGTCCCAGTCGTCCTCGCGGATCACGCCCGGCTGCGCGGTCGACACGGCGACGATCACGTCGCTGCCGTCGTGCGCGCGTTGCGCGAACACGTCGATCCAGTCGGCGAACAGGCTGCCGGTGCTGTAGAACTTGCGGCCGTTCAGCACGAGCCGGCCATGCCGCTCCGACACCTTCGTGACGGTCTGGCCGAGCGGGACGTCGCCGGCTTCCGACCATGCGTTGCCGACGAGCTGGCCGCTCGCGAAGCGGTCGAGCCAGGTCGTGCGTTGCGGGCCGTCCGGCGCGTTCAGCCAGTCCTCGACGAACGCGAAGTGCCCGCGCAATGCCTGCGGCAAATTGGAATCGGCGGCGGCCAGCTCCGTCAGCAGCCGGAACAACTGCGGCAGCGACGCGCCGGCACCGCCGGCGCTCGCCGGCAGCCGTATCGCACCGAAGCCCGCCGATTTCAGCCAGCCGATCGCCTCGTGCGGCAGTTCGCGGCGGCGTTCGCGCTCGGCGGTGCCGGCGGCGATGCGCGCGAAGATCGGCCGGAACCGGCTCGCGAGCGCATCGTAGTCGGTACCGGTGGAAAGGTCGGAGGCTGCGTGCGACGAAGTCATGCGGTATTCCTCGAAAAACGGGCCGTGTGCGCCGGGAGCCCAGTATAGGAAGCGCGACGCGAGCGTTCCAATAACGGATTCTCGGATCGTTATCGTCGCTGCGTATTACCGGGGCTGCGACCGCGACCGGGTGATGGCGCATCGACGTTCTCGCGTCCGTTGCGACGCCGAAACATCGGTTCGCCTGCGTCGGGCTCGACGTCGTTTGTTCTCCCAAGGAATATCGTTTCGAGAATCGCTCGGTTTTCCGGTGCACGTGGCGCTGCTAGATTGAATGCTTTCGCCATTCGACAGGAGAGACCGATGTCAGACACGAGCGCGACGATTCAGGAGCGGCCGGCCGACGCGCCGGCGCAGGCGGCGAACGTGATCGCCGACGATGCGCAAGCGCTTGCGGTCGCGCACGCGCTGGCACAACGCCTCGCGCAAGGGGCCGCCGAGCGCGATCGCGAGCGCCGCCTGCCGCGCGAGGAAATCGAATGGTTTTCGCAGTCGGGGCTGTGGGCGATCACGGTGCCGAAGGCATACGGCGGCGCGGGCGTATCGCATGTGACGCTCACCGAGGTGATCAAGATCGTCGCCGCGGCCGACGCGTCGCTCGGGCAGCTTCCGCAGAACCATTTCGGGCTGGTCGACGTGATCGCGCTCGTCGGCACCGACGCGCAGAAGCGTCATTTCTTCGCCGAAGTGCTGAGCGGCAAGCGGTTCGGCAACGGGTTTTCGGAGAAGGGCACGAAGCACGTGCTCGACCTGAAGACGCGCGTGCGCCGCGACGGCGACGACTACGTCGTCGACGGTACGAAGTTCTATTCGACCGGCGCGCTGTTCGCGCATTACGTGCCGGTGCTCGGGCTCGACGACGCGCGCCAGGCATGGCTTGCGTACGTGCCGCAACCGACGCCGGGGCTGACCGTGATCGACGACTGGTCGGGATTCGGGCAGCGCACGACCGCGAGCGGCACGGTCGTGCTCGACGCGGTGCGCATCCCGGCATCGCACGTGCTGCCCGCGCAGCGCGTGTCGGACGTGCCGACGCTCAACGGTCCGCTGTCGCAGATCATCCAGGCGGCGATCGACGCGGGTATCGCGAAGGCGGCGATCGACGATACGCTCGCGTTCGTGCGGACCCGCACGCGGCCGTGGGTCGACAGCGGCGTCGAGCGGGCGGTGGACGATCCGTTGACGATTCGCGAAATCGGTGGCCTGCATATCCAGCTGCATGCGGCCGACGCGTTGCTCGAACGCGCGGCGCGCACGCTCGACGAGATCGCGGCAAAGGGCGACGTGACCGAAGACGATGTCGCGCGGGCGTCCGTCGCGGTCGGCGAAGCGAAGGTGCTGACGACCGAGGTCGCGCTGCTCGCGGGCGAGAAGCTGTTCGAGCTGGCCGGTACGCAGTCGACGCTCGCCGAGCACAACCTCGACCGGCATTGGCGCAACGCGCGCACGCATACGCTGCACGATCCGGTGCGCTGGAAATATCACCTCGTCGGCAACTACTACCTGAACGGCGCGCGCCCGGCGCGCCATGCGTGGAATTGAGCGTCGGCGGTCGGACGCCGGCAGCGCGCTGCCGGCGAGCATGAAACCCGGCGCGCCGATCGCGCCGATCGCCGTCGCCGGCGCGGCAGTCGCCCGGCGCGACGTCGACGCCGCCTGACGCGCGACGACGCGGCTCGCGCGTCCCGTGCGCGAGCTATGCCTGAACCCCCACCCGATACCGGGTGGTTTGCCGATAGACGTCGCCCGGACGCACGATCGCTTCGTCGCGCAAGCCGTCCATGTTGACCTGATCCGGAAAGCCGCCCGCCTCGACGCACAGTGCCGCGTGTCGGGCGCACCGCGTGCCGCCGCTCACGCGCACGTCGTCGAGATAGTTGCCCGTATAGAGCTGCAGGCCGCGCTGATCGGTCGACACGGTCAACTCGCGGCCGCTCTCCGGATCGTAGACGCGTGCGACCGGCCGGACCTCGCGCGCGCCGTTGCCCACGACGAAGCAGTGATCGAAGCCGCGTGCGCGCGCCAGTTGCGCATGCGGCCAGTCGAGGCGCGCGCCGAGCGGCGCGCTTTGCCGGAAATCGAACGCCGTGCCCGTCACGTCGGCCGTCCCGATCGGGATCAGCGCATCGTCCACTTCGAGGAACGCGTCGGCGTCGATGTGCAGCAGATGGCCGCGCACGTCGCTGCCCGCGCGCCCGTTCAGGTTGAAGTAGCTGTGATTCGTCAGGTTCAGCGGCGTCGGCGCATCGGTCCACCCCGTATAGTCGATCGTCAGCGTGCCGTCGTCGTCGAGCGTGTAGCGAACCTGCACGCTCACGTTGCCGGGGAATCCCGCGTCGCCTTCCGGCGAATCGAGCCGCAGCGTCAGCCCGCCGTTATCGTCGAGCACGTCCCACCGTGCACGATGAAATCCGTTCGCGCCGCCGTGCAGCAGGTTGCCGTTCTCGTTGCGGTCGAGCAGGTAGTCGACGCCGTCGAGCGTGAAGCGCGCGCCGGCGATCCGGTTCGCCCATCGGCCGATCGTCGCGCCGAGATAGACGCCGGATTCGAGGTACTCGGCCGGCGTGTCGTGCGCGAGCACGATATCGGCAAAGCGCCCCGTGCGGTCGGGCGCGAGCCACGACACGACGGTCGCGCCGAGGTCGCTGACGACGACGCGCATCCCGTGCGCGTTGCGCAGCGTATAGCGCCGCACGGGCTCGCCGTCGGGCAACGCGCCCCACGGCTCGGCATGCACGCGGGCCACGCCGGGCGTCAGGTATGAGGAATCGGTATCGATGTGCATGAGTGGATGTCGGATGGGCGGCGGGCGTCAGTTCGTGGCGGCCGCGCGTTCCTGATATTCGCGCGGCGTGCAGCCGAGTTCGCGCCTGAACACCGCGTACATGTACTGAAGCGACGTGAACCCGCAACGGATCGCGACTTCGGCGCTCGACGCCTGCCGGCCGGCGAGCAGCGCCTGCGCGGCTTCGAGCTTGTGGCGCAGGATCTCCTGGTGCACGGTGCGCTGCAGTTCGCGCCGGAAGTGCTCCTCGAGCAGCGAGCGCGATACGCCGACATAGTCGGCGACCTGTTCGGTCTTGATCCCCTGGCACGCGTACTGGCGGATGAAATGCCGCGCACGCATCACGTGCGGGCTCGCGAGCGGCTGGTGGCGCGTCGATTCGAGCACGTTGATGCCGACCGGCGGCACGAGAATCCGCTGCCCAGGAAAGCGCGCGCCGCGCAGCATCCGGTGCAGCAGGTGCGCGGCGGTGCGGCCCATTTCCTCGGTGCCCTGGATCACCGACGACAACGGAATGCGCGTCAGCGTGCGCGTGAGCGGATCGTTGTCGATACCGATGATCGCGACCTGTTCCGGCACCGCGATGCCGGCGATCAGGCACGCCTGCAGCAGGTGCCGCGCGCGCGCATCGGTCACCGCGATCACGCCGACCGGCTTCGGCAGCGCATGCAGCCAGTCGATCAGTTGTTCGATCGCGTGATTCCAGCCCGACGCGCTCGTCGACAGCCCGCGGTAGATCGGCGCGTCGAGCCCGTCCGCGCGCGCGAGCCGGTCGAACGCCAGTTCGCGCTGCTGCGCCCAGCGGTTCTCCTGCGCGACCGGCAGGCTGTACATCGCGAAATGCGCGAGTCCCGCCCCGATCAGGTGCGTATAGGCGAGCGACACGAGCTTCGGGTTGTCCGTCGCAATATATGGGACGCCTTCCGGGTATTGCGCCGGATCCTCGTACGACGATCCGATCGCGACGATCGGCAGCGGCGAACCGGCGAGCGCGTCGGCGACGGCGGGGTCGTCGAAGTCCGCGATGATGCCGTCGCCGTCGAAACGCTCGATCCCGGTGAGCCGGCAGCGGAAATCGTCTTCGAGGAAGAGATCCCACACGACGCGCGTCGTGTGCAGATATTGGCCGATGCCGCTGATGATCTCGCGGTCGTAGACCTTGTTCGCATTGAACAGCAGCGCGATGCGGTGCGGTGTCTGGGCGGATGGGGCGCGTGTCATCTCGGTGTCGGGTGAGCGCGTCGGGCGCCGTTGTCTCCGGGGCGCGCTCATGGAGGCGGCGCGCGGTGTACGGCGATTGTAGGACGGAACCTGCGCCGCGCGAACGCGGCTGGCAAGAAACATCAAGCGTGCTGCGCAATTTCGCAATTGCCGGCCGGCAGGCGCGCGGGCACGATCCAGCCAACGAATTCGGCCGCGTGCGTCATCCCGACGTGCGTTGCGCTGCAACAAGAACCTGCACGGAGACGCCATGTCGTATTTCGAACACATTCCCGCAATTCGCTACGAAGGCCCGCAGTCGGACAACCCGCTCGCCTATCACCATTACGACCCCGAGCGGCGCGTGCTCGGCAAGACGCTCGCCGAGCATCTGCGGATCGCGGTCTGCTACTGGCACACGTTCGTGTGGCCCGGCCACGACATCTTCGGGCAGGGCGCGTTTCAGCGGCCGTGGCAGCAGCCCGGCGACGCGCTCGAACGCGCGCGGATGAAGGCCGACGCCGCATTCGAGTTCTTCACGAAGCTCGGCACGCCGTTCTATACGTTTCATGACACCGACGTCGCGCCGGAAGGCGACAGCCTGCGCGAATACGCGGCCAATTTCGCGCGGATGGTCGACTATCTCGCCGAGCGTCAGCAGGCAACCGGCGTGCGGCTGTTATGGGGGACCGCGAACCTGTTTTCGCACCCGCGCTTCGCGGCCGGCGCCGCGACGAACCCGAACCCCGACGTGTTCGCGTGGGCCGCGACCCAGGTACGCCATGCGCTCGACGCGACCCATCGGCTCGGCGGCGAGAACTACGTGCTGTGGGGCGGCCGGGAAGGCTACGAGACGCTGCTCAATACCGACCTGAAGCGCGAGCGCGACCAGTTCGCCCGCTTCCTGTCGATGGTCGTCGAGCACAAGCACCGGATCGGCTTCAAGGGTGCGCTGCTGATCGAGCCGAAGCCGCAGGAGCCGACCAAGCATCAGTACGACTACGACGTGGCGACGGTGCACGGCTTCCTCGTGCAGTACGGACTGCAGAACGAGATCCGCGTGAACATCGAGGCCAATCACGCGACGCTCGCGGGCCATTCGTTCCATCACGAGATCGCGAACGCATTCGCGCTCGGCGTGTTCGGCAGCGTCGACGCGAACCGCGGCGATCCGCAGAACGGCTGGGACACCGACCAGTTCCCGAACAGTGTCGAGGAACTGACGCTCGCGTTCTACGAGATCCTGCGCCACGGCGGCTTCACGACCGGCGGGATGAACTTCGACGCGAAGGTGCGGCGCCAGAGCATCGATCCGGAAGACCTGTTCTACGGTCACGTCGGTGCGATCGACGTGCTCGCGCTCGCGCTCGAACGCGCGGCGGTGCTGGTCGAGAACGACCGGCTCGACGCACTGCGCCGGCAGCGCTACGCGCAGTGGGACAGCGAGTTCGGCCGCAAGATCCTGTCGGGCGGCTATACGCTGGAGTCGCTGGCGACCGACGCGCTCGCGCGGGGCGTGAACCCGCGGCATGCAAGCGGCGCGCAGGAGCGGCTCGAGAACATCGTGAACCAGGCGATCTACGGGCTGCGCTGACGCCATGTACATCGGACTCGATCTCGGCACGTCGGGCGTGAAGGCGGTGCTGCTCGACCGCGACGGCGCGGTGCGCGCAAGCGCGGGCCGCCCGCTCGCGGTGAGCCGGCCGCAGCCGCGCTGGTCCGAGCAGGCGCCGCGCGACTGGTGGGACGCCGCATGCGGCGCGCTCGCCGCACTCGTGTCGGACGCGCGCACGGCCGGCATCGACCCGCGCGACATCGATGCGCTCGGCCTGACCGGACAGATGCACGGCGCGACGCTGCTCGATGCCCACGGCGACGTGCTGCGCCCCGCGATCTTGTGGAACGACGGCCGCGCGGATGCCGAGTGCGAGGAACTCGAACGGCTCGCGCCCGCGCTGCGCACGGTGGCCGGCAATATCGCGATGCCGGGGTTCACGGCGCCCAAGCTGCTGTGGGTGCGCCGTCACGAGCCCGACGTGTTCGCGCGCATCGCCTACGTGCTGCTGCCGAAGGATTATCTGCGCTACCGGCTGACCGGCGCGTTCGCGACCGATCCGTCGGACGCCGCCGGCACGCTGTGGCTCGACGTCGCGAAGCGCGACTACGACGACACGTTGCTCGCGGCCTGCGGGCTGTCGCGCGCGCAGATGCCGGCCGTCTTCGAGGGCAATCGCATCACCGGCACGCTGCTGCCGGCCGTCGCGCGGGCGCTCGGCCTGCGCGAGATCCCGGTGGTGGCCGGCGGCGGCGACAACGCGGCCGGCGCGGTGGGCGTCGGGATCGTGCGGCCCGGCGACGCGCTGCTGTCGCTCGGCACGTCGGGCGTGTATTTCGCGGTGTCGGACGGGTTCCGCGCGAATCCCGAATCGGCGGTGCACAGCTTTTGTCATGCGCTGCCGGATACGTGGCACCTGATGTCCGTGATGCTGAACGCGGCCGGCTGCGTCGACTTCACCGCGCAACTGGCCGGTTACGACGGCGTCGCGGCGCTGCTCGACGATGCGGAAACGAACGCACGCGCGAGCCGCCCGTGGTTCCTGCCGTACCTGAGCGGCGAGCGCACGCCGCACAACGACGTGAACGCGAAAGGTGTGTTCTACGGGCTCACGCCGGACACGCGGCGCGCGGATCTCGCGAACGCGACGCTCGAAGGCGTCGGCTTCGCGCTGCTCGACGGCATCGACGCGCTGCATGCGGCCGGGCACGCGCCCGACAACATCACCGTGATCGGCGGCGGCTCGCGCAGCGCGTACTGGACGCAGATGCTCGCGGACCTGAGCGGCCGTGCGCTGACGCTGCGCGCGGGCGGCGAAGTGGGGCCGGCGCTCGGCGCCGCGCGTCTCGCACATCTCGCGCTCGAACCCGATGCGGCGCTCGCCGACGTGTGTCCGCAACCGCCGGTCGTCGCGGTGCGCGAGCCCGACTCCGCGCGGCACGCGTGGTATCGCGACGTGCGGCGGCCGACGTTTCGCGCGCTGTATCGTGCGCTCGAACCGGTGTTTGCGACGGGCGCCTGACGCACGTCGCCGTGATTCGATGCGGGCGGTGCAATCCGGCGGCCGCCCGCGGTTCGTGAGGTGGTTCCATAACAAGGAGTGGAGACATGAAATCCGTGACGCGTCGTACCGTATTGAGTTCGCTTGCCGGCGCCGCCGCGCTGGCGATCCTCGCGCTGGGCACGCCGCTCGCCCACGCGAGCAAGGACAAGCCCGAGATCGGCTTCTGCATCGACGACCTGCGCGTCGAGCGCTGGTCGCGCGATCGCGACTATTTCGTCGCGGCCGCGACGAAGCTCGGCGCGAAGGTGTCGGTGCAGTCGGCCGATGCGAGCGAGGAGCGGCAGATTTCGCAGATCGAGAACCTGATCTCGCGCGGCGTCGACGTGATCGTGATCGTGCCGTTCAACTCGAAGACGCTCGGCAACGTCGTCGCCGAAGCGCGCAAGGCCGGCATCAAGGTCGTGTCGTACGATCGCCTGATCCTCGACGCGGACGTCGACGCCTATATCTCGTTCGACAACGAGAAGGTCGGCGAGCTGCAGGCGCAGGGCGTGTTCGCCGCGAAGCCGAAGGGCAATTATTTCCTGCTGGGCGGCGCGCCGACCGACAACAACGCGAAGATGCTGCGCGAAGGGCAACTGAAGGTACTCAAGCCCGCGATCGACCGCGGCGACATCAAGGTTGTCGGCCAGCAGTGGGTGCCCGAATGGAGCGCGTCGACCGCGCTGCGGATCGTGGAGGACGCACTGACCGCGAACAACAACAAGATCGACGCGATCGTCGCGTCGAACGACGGCACGGCCGGCGGCGCGATCCAGGCGCTCGCCGCGCAGCATCTGGCCGGGAAGGTGCCGGTGTCCGGCCAGGATGCCGATCTGGCCGCGGTCAAGCGCGTGATCGCCGGTACGCAGACGATGACCGTCTACAAGCCGCTGAAGCTGATCGCGAGCGAAGCCGCGAAGCTCGCGGTCGATCTCGCGAAGGGCACGAAGCCCGCGTTCAACGCGCAATACGACAACGGCAAGAAGAAGGTCGATACGGTGCTGCTGCAGCCGACGCTGTTGACCAAGCGCAACGTCGACGTCGTCGTGAAGGACGGCTTCTATACCCAGGCCCAGCTGGCGAGCCAGTAAGCGTACGACGGGCGCGACGCGCGGTCGCCGCGACGGCGGCCGCGCTTACTGCGAGGCATGAACGAATGACGGAACCCTTGCTGACGATGCGCGGCATCGTCAAGGCCTTCGACGGCGTGAAGGCGCTCGACGGCATCGACCTGACCGTGCGGCCCGGCGAATGCGTCGGGCTGTGCGGCGAGAACGGCGCGGGCAAGTCGACGCTGATGAAGGTGCTGTCGGGCGTGTACTCGCACGGCACGTGGGACGGCGAGATCCGCTGGGAAGGCGCGCCGCTCGTGGCGTCCGGCGTGCGCGACACCGAGCGCGCGGGCATCGCGATCATCCATCAGGAGCTGATGCTCGTGCCCGAGCTGTCGGTGGCCGAGAACATCTTCCTCGGCAACGAGATCACGCTGCCGGGCGGGCGCATGAACTTCGCGGCGATGGTGCGGCGCGCCGAGGAGCTGCTGCACGAATTGCGGATCGACACGATCAACGTCGCGCAGCCGGTGATGAACTACGGCGGCGGCCACCAGCAGTTGATCGAGATCGCGAAGGCGCTGAACAAGCACGCGAAGCTGCTCATCCTCGACGAACCGTCGTCGTCGCTGAGCGCGTCGGAGACGCGCATCCTGCTCGACATCGTGCGCGACCTGAAGCGCCGTGGCGTCGCGTGCGTCTACATCTCGCACAAGCTCGACGAGGTGGCGGCCGTATGCGATACGGTCACCGTGATCCGCGACGGCCGCCATGTCGCGACCGAGCCGATGAATGCGCTGACGACCGACCGGATCATCGCGATGATGGTCGGCCGCGAGATCCGCGACCTGTATCCGCGCGAGCCGCACGAGATCGGCGACGTCGTGCTCGACGTGCGCCACGTGACGTGCCGCGACGTGACGAACGCGCGCCGCAAGCGCGTCGACGACGTGTCGTTCAGCGTGCGGCGCGGCGAGATCGTCGGCGTGGCCGGGCTCGTCGGTGCGGGCCGCACCGAGTTGATGCAGGCGATCTTCGGCGCGTATCCGGGCGCGTGCACGGCGAGCGTGACGATGAACGGCCGGCCGCTGTCGATCCGCTCGCCGGCCGACGCGATCCGCGCCGGCATCGCGATGGTGCCGGAGGACCGCAAGCGCCACGGCATCGTGCCGCAGCTCGGCGTGGGGCACAACATCACGCTGGCGGTGCTGCAGCGCTTCGCGGCGCGCGGGCGGATCGACGCGGCCGCCGAGCTCGACGCGATCCGCACCGAGATGCAGCGGCTGTCGGTGCGCGCCGCGCATCCGTTCCTGTCGATTGCGAGCCTGTCGGGCGGCAATCAGCAGAAGGCGGTGCTCGCGAAGATGCTGCTGACCGAGCCGCAGGTGCTGATCCTCGACGAGCCGACGCGCGGCGTCGACGTGGGCGCGAAGGCCGAGATCTACCGGCTGATCTTCGCGCTGGCCAAGCGCGGCGTCGCGCTGATCGTCGTGTCGTCGGAACTGCCGGAGGTGCTCGGCCTGGCCGATCGCGTGCTGGTGATCGGTGAAGGCGAGCTGCGCGGCGATTTCGTCAACCAGGGCCTCACGCAGGAACAGATTCTCGGCGCCGCGCTGAAGCCCGCGCGGCTGCCCGCCGAACCCACCGCAGCGAGTGCGACATGAATTCCGAACTTTCTTCCTCGACCCCGGCGACGCCGGATGCGGACGCGCGGCGTCCGGACGGCCGCGCGCCGCGGCTGCCGTTGCGCCACGTCTTCACGCGCTACAAGGTGCTCGCGCTACTGTTCGCGGTCGTCGCGATCTGGGCGTTCTTCTCGGTGCTGACGGACGGCGCGTTCGTCACGCCGCGCAACGTGTCGAACCTGCTGCGGCAGATGTCGATCACCGGCATGCTCGCGTGCGGCATGGTGTTCGTCATCATCGCGGGCGAGATCGACCTGTCGGTCGGCTCGCTGCTCGGGCTACTCGGCGGCGTCGCCGCGATCCTCGACGTCAACCGCCACTGGCCGGTCGCGGCGACGGTTCCGGCCGTGCTCGCGCTCGGCGTGCTGATCGGGCTCTTCAACGGCTGGTGGTCGACCTATCGGCGCGTGCCGTCGTTCATCGTCGGGCTCGGCGGGATGCTCGCGTTTCGCGGCATCCTGCTCGGCGTGACGGGCGGCTCGACGATCGCGCCCGTGTCGGACGGTTTCGTGTTCATCGGGCAGGGCTATCTGCCGCGTCTGGCCGGGGACGGCCTCGCGGTCCTGCTGTTCGCGGTCGCGACGCTGCTGGTGGTGCGGCAGCGCGGCACGCGGCGGCGCTACCGGCTCGCGGTCGCCCCGTTGTGGCAGGACGTCGCGAAGATCGTCGGCGCCGGCGCGGTGCTGTTCGCGTTCGTCGCGACGCTCGATCGTTACGGCGGTATTCCGGTGCCCGTGCTGCTGCTGCTCGTGCTGCTCGGCGTGTTCTCGTGGATCGCGACGCAGACCGTGTTCGGCCGGCGGATCTATGCGGTGGGCTCGAACCTGGAGGCGACGCGGCTGTCGGGCGTCGACACCGATCGCGTGAAGCTCGCGATCTTCGCGCTGATGGGGCTGATGTGCGCGTTTGCCGGCCTCGTCAACACGGCGCGGCTCGCGGCCGGGTCGCCGTCCGCCGGCTCGATGGGCGAACTCGACGCGATCGCCGCGTGCTTCATCGGCGGCACGTCGATGCGCGGCGGGTCGGGCACGGTCTACGGCGCGCTGATCGGCGCGCTCGTGATGGCGAGCCTCGACAACGGGATGTCGATGCTGGACGTCGATGCGTACTGGCAGATGATCGTCAAGGGCGCGGTGCTCGTGCTGGCGGTGTGGATCGACGTGGTGTCGCGGTCGAACCGGCGGTGACGAAGCCGTGTCGGCCGCGCGTCGACCAAGAGGACGACCATGGAGCGAAACGCGAAGCGCTTGTCGGACGTTTCCGTGCCGGCGCCCGGGCCGTTCGCGGTGCCGGAGGCCGGGTCCGTGTTTGGCCTGGATGATCGGCGCGACCGGCAGGTGATCGCGGGGGCACTGCGCGCGCTGCTGCGCGAGCGTTGCGAGGCGCTCGGCGAAGCGCTTACCGAAGCGCTTGCAGAAGCGCTTGCAGAAGCGCTCGCCGAAGCGCTCGCGTTCGCGATGCGCGCCGCCGACCCGGGTTGCCGCGCCGCGACCCGCCGCGCCGCGCATCATGGCAGCGGCGCGCCCCATGCCGCCGTCACGTCGCCGCCGAGCCGCCATTCGCCGAACGGGCGGCGCGGCGCGATGATCGCCGGCAGGCGTCGGTCGTGAAAGCGTGCGTAGTACGGCTCGACCCAGCTCAGTTCGTCGCGGAACGTCCACGGGAACAGGTCCTGCTTGATCGGCGTGATCTTCCTGAAACTCGCGGGATCTTCCACCGCGTCGATCACGAGGTTCGCGAGGCGGCCGATCGCACCGTCGTTTTCGCGGTAGAGATCGATGTTGCGCCGCTGGACGAGTTCGGCCGCGAACACGAGCGGCAGCAGCGCGAACGTGTGATAGTGAAGCGCGCGGTCGCCGCGCTTGACCTCGCGCTCGAGCGAACCGTCCGGGCGGATGTCGCGAATGCCTTCGCGCACCCGCAGCAAGCCCGAATCGATCAGGCTTGCATTGTCGGTCACGGTGCCGATCGCGATCAGGTCGAGCCCGGCCCAATACACGAGATTGTTGTGCAGATGGTTGATCGCCTCGGCATTGCGGGTCGCGATCGCGATGCGTTCGAGCCACGGGTCGATCGCGTTGAATGCCGCGCGATTCGCTTCGCGCAACCCATACGGCATGCGCAGGATCACCATCGCGAAATCGGTGCCGGCCCACGAACGCTCGTAGTCGCCCTGATAGCCGGAGATCGGGCCCATCAACGCATCCGATTGCGCCCAACCGTCGAGTAGCGTCAACGCGCACGACCAGTCGCCGCGATCCGCCGCCGCGTTCAGCTTCGCGACGAAGTCGCGCATCGGCTTCACGTCGCGCGCATAGCCGCTGGGGTCGTCGTAGTAGCCGGGCGGGTCGATCGTCCGCACGGGAGGCGGCACTTCGCATGCATGGCTGGCGGCGGCCGTGCCGACGAGTGTGCCGACGGCGAACAGGACGGCGGACAAGGTTCGAACGGAAAGGGCGCGCATGGGGGCTCGACGGGGAAGTTTCGGGCGGGACGCAGGACCGAAGGCAGTCTAGCGCCCGGGGCTTTCGCGCGGCTTTCCACGGTGAGGCGTTGCCGATCCGGCCCGGCGGGCCGTCGGTGCGATGCGTCGCACGTGGCGGCTGCGCATGACAGGCGATACGCTATTCTGTCGTCCTCGACTGCCGGCCCGTTCCGATGAAGCGTCCGTCGTTCTCCACCCGACTCGTCATGCTCGGGGCACTCGGCGCGGCGCTCGGCCCGCTGCCGGGCGGCGTGCTCGCGCAGCACGTCGGCTATCCGGCCGCGTTCGTCGTGCCGGGCGCCGTGTCGACAGGCTCGCTCGCGCTGCGGCTCGGTCATGCGCGCTCGCTGAGCAGCGTGTGCGGCAAACCCGCCGACTCGTCGGCGACGTCGTCTTGAAAGCCGTTTCGATCCTCGTGCCTCCGTCGACTTGCCCATGAATCCTGTTTCGCTTGCCTGGCTGATTTCCGCGCTCGCCACCGCGGGCGTCATCACGCGTCCGTTCGGCTGGCCCGAGGCCATCTGGGCCGTGAGCGGCGCGCTGCTGCTGGTCGTGTTGAACCTGTTGCCCGTCGCGCAGGCGCTGGACGCCGTCGCGAAGGGCGGCGACGTGTACCTCTTTCTGACGGGCATGATGCTGCTGTCCGAGGCGGCCCGTCGCGAGGGGCTGTTCGACTGGGTCGCGACGCACGTCGTCAATCTCGCGCAGGGTTCGTCGCGGCGATTGTTCGCGCTGATCTACGGGGTCGGCGTCGTCACCACGGCGTTCCTGTCGAACGACGCAACCGCCGTCGTGCTGACGCCCGCGGTCCTTGCCGCCGCGCGCCGGGCGAAGGCCGACCCGATGCCGCTGCTGTACAGCTGCGCGCTCGTCGCGAATGCCGCGAGTTTCGTGCTGCCGATTTCGAATCCGGCGAACCTGGTGCTGTATGGCGCGCACATGCCGTCGCTCGGCCCATGGCTCGCGCACTTCGCGGCGCCGTCCGTCGCATCGATCGCGTGCACGTTCGTCATGCTGCGGATCGTGCAGCGACGTGCGTTTTCCGGCGGTTGCGAGTCGGGGCTGCCGGTGCAGCCGCTGACGCGCGGCGGGCGCATCACGCTGGCGGGCATTGCGGCAACGGCCGTCGCGCTGATGGCGGTGTCGGTCCTGGATCGTCCGCTTGGATTGCCGACCGCGCTGGCGGGTGTCGTCACGGTCGCGTGCGTGGCGATGCGGGATCGTGCGGCATGCGTGCCGATCGTTCGCGGGATTTCGTGGAGCGTGCTGCCGCTCGTCGCGGGGTTGTTCGTCGTCGTCGAGGCGCTCGACCGGACCGGCGCGGTGCGCGTACTGGCGGGGCTGCTGCACGCGCTGATGCAAAGCGGCGAGCACGTCGCCGCGGCGGCGGCTGGCGTCGCGGTCGCGCTGGTGTCGAACGGGGTCAACAACCTGCCCGCCGGGCTGATCGCGAGCTCGACGATCCAGGCCGCGCACAGCCCGCGAACGGTGGTCGATGCGATCCTGATCGGCGTGGATCTCGGCCCGAACCTGTCGGTCACCGGTTCGCTCGCGACGATTCTGTGGCTGGCGGCGATGCGGCGCGAAGGGCTGCAGGTCGGTTTCCGTACGTTCCTCGCGGTCGGGGCGTGCGTGATGCCGCCGGCGCTGCTGCTCGCGCTGGGCGCGCGGTTCGCGGTCGGCGGCTGACGCGAGATCCCGGTCAGCCGCCCCGGTCGACTCAGAACGAGTAGGCGAGCGACGCGAACAGGCTGCGCGGCGCGCCCGGCGTGACCCACAGGCTGTTGTACGAGCTGACGTAGGTCGTGCGATTGAACAGGTTGTTCAGCACGACCGACGCACGCAGGTGCTTGTTGACCTGAAGATAGCCGTTGAGTTGCACGGTCGCATAGGCCGGCAGCTCGAAGCCGTCCTGCGTGTTGGCCGTGTTGCCCGCGCGGCGTCCGACGTAGATCACGCCGGCACCGGCGCCGGCCTTGTCCGCGAACGGCAGGGTCGTCTCGTACATGAGCAGCGCGCTGCCGCTCAACCGCGGTACGTCGACGAGGCGCGAGCCGGGCGCCAGCACGGTATCGCGCGTGACCTCGGCGTCGACGTACGCGAAGTTGGCGATGCCGCGCAAGCCGTGACCGAGGTCGCCGCTCCATTCGAATTCGACGCCGCGGCTGCGCACTTCGCCGGCCGCGCGCGAGAAGCCGGCATTGGCCGGATCGGCGGTGAGCACGTTGCGCTTGGTGACGTAGAACGCCGAGACGGTCGTGAGCCAGCGCGTGCCCGCCCATTTCGCGCCGGCTTCGTAGCCGTGGCCCTTTTCGGGATCGAACGCGCGGCCGTTGATGTCGGCACCGTTGTTCGGCCGGAACGAATACGCGGTGTTCGCATACAGCGACAACGCCGGGCTCATTTCATACACGACGCCGAGACGCGGGCTCAGCGCGGTTTGCAACTGGCTCGTCGTCACGCTCTTCAGGCGGTTGTCGATCGACTGGTGGAAGCGATCCCAGCGCAGCCCGGCCAGAACCTTCCAGTGCGGCCCGAACGCGAGCGTGTCCTGCGCGTAGACGCCTTGACCGTCATCGCGTTCGAGCAGGTTGGTCGCGGTGCGTGGCGTCGGCGCGGGCTGGCCGTAGACCGGATCGAAGATGTCGATCGCATACGGCGCGGCGGCGGTCGGCGTGGAGCGCGTGACGAACTGGTCGTAGTTGAAGCGGTACGCATCGACGCCCATCACGAGCGTATGGCCGATGCCGCCCGTGCGGAACGAGCCGGTGGTTTCGAGGCGGCCTTGCAGGTCGTTCGAGTGAAACGCGACTTGCCGGTAGCGGCGCCACAGCGTGCGGCCGTCCGGTTGCAATGCGAACGCCTCGGACGAGCGCCCGGACAGATCGGTCGTGCGTTGCGCGACGCCGGCATTGACCGACCAGCTGGAACCGATGCGATGTTCGAGCGTGAACTGATGGCCCGTGTTGCGCACGTCGTAGTCGCCGTCGCGCGGCTCGCCGAGGAAGCGCGACGCGGGGATCGCGCCGAGTTGCCCGTTCACCGCGAGCACGCCGCGATCGAGCGGCGCGCGCTGACGCGCGCTCTCGAACTCGTAGTGGAGCGTCGTGTCGGCGCCGATGTCCCAGGTGAACGACGGCGAGAACAGGTAGCGTTTGCTCGACACCGTGTCGCGAAAGCTGCCGTTGTTCTCGTTCATCGCGACGAAGCGGTACGCCAGCGATTTCGTGACGGGGCCGGTCGAATCGAGCGTCTGGCGCAATGCGCCGTAGCTGCCGGCCGACACGCCGATGGTGTTCGCGCGTGCGAACTGCGGCTGCTTCGTCGTGTAGCTGATGATCCCGCCCGGATCGCCGCGACCATACAGCGCGGACGCCGGCCCCTTGAGCACTTCCATGCGCTCGAGGTTGACGGTGTCGCGCGGCACGCTCATCCCGCGATTCCACGAGAAGCCGTTGACCAGATAGTCGGTGCCGGACGTGTTGCCGTCGCCGGCGAAGCCGCGCACCGCGTAGTTGTCCCACAGGCCGCCGAAGTTGTTCTGGCGCGAGACGCCCGCGACCCAGTCGTAAAGATCGTCGCCGCGCGTGGCGGCCACGGTCTGGATCAGCTTCGTGTCGACGCTGCTGACCGCGAACGGAATCTCCATCACGTCCGCCTCGCTACGCGTCGCGCTCGTCGATTCGCGTGTGCGAAACGGCGTCGTCGCGCGTTGCGCGGATACCTCGATGGTCGGCAGCGCCGCTTCCTGCGCGTCGGCGGCGCCCATGCCGGCAGTGCCGACGACGATGGCCATCGGTGCGGCCGCCCAGTTCCTCCTGCTCATACTCCTCCCTTTTTGGTGTGTTTCGCGTTCGGGCACGGCGGGCGGCCTCGCGCCGACATCGGTGTTCCAAACAGTACATTTGCGCGGCAATTTAATGCAAATGAGAGGCATTTGCAATCGTAATTTTGAGCGCCGATGAGGGAAGTGAAACGGTGCGTGGCACGAACGCGGTCGGGGCGTCTCGGTGTGGGTGACGAGCCGGGTGCGGCGTACGCTGCCGTTGTGCCGCACGGCGAGCGAACGGGCAGCGTTGCAGGGCGTTGAATGGCGCGTGGCCGGGGCGGGTGTCGCGTCCGTCGATCAGTTAGCCGAACGATTGCGCGAGGGCGATGCTTTCGTCGCGACCGCGCCGTGCGCGGGGCCGGTCGATTGTCGAACGACGAGTTCGGCCGGCAGCACGATTCGAGGGGCCACCGATTCGTTGCTGTCGATCTGTGCCATCAACGTATTGACCGCGGCGCGTCCCATCGGCGCGAACGGTTGGCGTATCGTCGTGAGCGGCGGATGAACCTGCGAGGCCATCGGAATGTCGTCGAAGCCGATGACGGAGACGTCGTGAGGGACTTTCAGGCCCATTTCCCTTGCCGCCGCGATGACGCCGAACGCGCTCAGGTCGTTCGCAGCGAAGATCGCGGTCGGGCGTTCCGGCAGCGCAAGCAATTGCGATGCCGCGTCGAATGCCTTCATCTGCGACAGATCGCCCTGCGCGATCAAGCCGGGATCGTCGGCCAGACGCAGTCGGGCGATCGCATCGAGATAGCCGCGCCGCCGGTCGCGCACGCCTTCGATGGACTCGTCGCCGCCGATGAACGCGATGCGCGTATGCCCGAGTTGCGCCAGATGTTCGACTGCGCGCAATGCGCCGCCATAGTTGTCGACGGAGATGGACGGAAACCCCGCGAGCGCGCCGCGCTGGTCGATGACGACGACCGGGACGTTCGCGGCGGCAAGCGCGTCGAAGTAGATCGAATCGCGCGGCAGGATGGCGACGACGCCGTCGGTGAACTGCTTCATCAACCCCAGCACGGACTGATGCGAGTGACGGTCTTCGTCGAATACCGTGTACACGAAGGTCTCGTACCCCGCTACCCGCGCCGCGCGCCCCACGCCGATAATCAGTTCGCCGACGAATTCGTTGTCGAGCGTGGGCGTCACGATACCGATGATGCCGTTGCGTCCGCCGGACAGCTTCTGCGCGCTGCGGTTGACGACATACCCGATGTTCGCCGCGACTCTCAATATTTCCTCGCGCGTTTCCTGCGAAACGCCCGGGCGGTCGTTGAGCGCCCGCGAGGCGGTCATCTGCGACACGCCCGCGATACGCGCGACATGGGCGAGAGTGGGATTCTGTTTGCTCATGGGCGAGGTGGTGCGGTGGAGGGTGGTCATCCGGCCACACGCATTCCGCAATGGATGATAGCGATAACGTCCGGTTTTTACTGTTCATTCTAACAGGTCACATGCGGATCCGGAGTTGAACCGATTCGCCGGATTCGACCGGAGCCGCTCTCTGCCTGGCGATCGAGTCATTTTCGTTCGGCTCGACGGGCGCGGCGGGATACCGAATTCGACGATGGGTATACCCGGATAGCGATGGCGACGAATCAAACCTAACATCCGATAACGTTAACGCTAACTATCCGTTGACGAGACCTACAACGATGGAGACGTGGATGCTTTCGATCAAGGTTCGAAGGTTCTCGCGCGCCGCGACGGCTCTGTTGGCAGCCTCGGCGCTCTGGGCCGGCGTCGGTCATGCGCAGTCGACGAAAGTCATCGTCGAATGGGATCACCAGACGGAGGGCAATGGGCCCAGGACCGTACGCGCCGCCGCCGACCGGTTCGAGAAACAGAACCCCGGATACAAGGTCGAGGATTCCCACGTGCTCAACGATTCGTACAAGGCGAAGCTGAAAGTGGCGTTCGGCGCCGGGCAGCCGCCCTGCGTGTTCGACACGTGGGGTGGCGGGCCGCTGAGAGAGTACGTCAAGGCAGGTCAGGTCGTGGACCTCACGCCCTATCTGCAGAAGGATCCGGCCTATCGCGATCGCTTCCTGCCTGCGTCCTGGAAGGCCGTCACCTATAACGGCAGGATTTATGGTGTTCCGGCGGAGAACACGGCGGCTGCCGTGATCTTTTACAACAAGGATCTGTTCCGGCAATACAACCTCGCGCCGCCCGCGACGTGGGACGACCTGATGAACGTCGTGAAGGTGCTGACGTCTCACGGGGTCGCGCCGTTCGCGCTGGCCAACAAGAACAAGTGGCCGGGGTCGATGTACTACATGTATCTGGTCGACCGGCTCGGCGGCCCGGAGGTTTTTCGTCGCGCCGTCGAGCGCGACAAGGGCGGCAGTTTTGCCGACCCCGTCTTCGTCGGCGCCGGCAAATATCTTCAGCAACTCGTCAAGGCCGGCGCATTCGCGCCCGGCTACAACGGGCTCGACTACGACATCGGGGCGTCCCGCCGCCTCCTGTACGCCGGCCGGGCCGCGATGGAGCTGATGGGAAGCTGGGAAGCGTCGACCATCCAGAAGGAAAATCCGTCGTTCTTCAAGAAGCTCGACTTCTTTCCGTTTCCGGCCATGCCTGGCGGCAAAGGCGATGTTCGCGATGTCGTGGGAACGCTCGGCGACAGCTACCTGAGCGTATCGACGCAGTGTTCCGACCGCGACGCGGCGTTCCGTCTGATCAGGACGATGACGGATGACGAATCGGTCCGCGCGAAACTGGCCGATGCCCGACTCCCGCCGGTGAAGAACCTGACCATCGCGGATCCCATGCTGAAGCGCGTGCAGGAACTGGTCGCGCAGGCGCCGAACGTCCAGCTCTGGTACGACCAGGAACTGTCGCCGCGTCTCGGCGAGCGGCACAAGGAGATTTCGCAGGCGCTGCTGGGGCTTTCGGTGACGCCCGAGGCAGCGGCCCAACAGATGGAAGACGCGGCAAAGGCGGAGGCGGGCCGATAGGCCGGCTGGCGTGGAACCGATCGTGAAGGAGGTCATGGTGGATACAGCGATGATCGCGACGCGCGCGAAAGCGCACCGCATGTCGCCGCACCGGTTGACCGCGGCGCTGTTGCTGGCGCCGTCGGTCCTGCTGTTGGCCGTTTTCCTGCTCTATCCATTGGTCGACAGTTTCCGGTTGTCGCTGGTCGACTGGAACGGGCTCGGTAGCGACGCGCGTTTCGTCGGTGTCGCCAACTGGCTGCATCTGGCTCAGGACGACGTGTTCTGGAAGGCGCTCGGCAACAATTTGCTGCTCGCCGTGTTCTCCGTGGTGATCCAGTTGCCCGTCGCGCTGCTGCTCGCGGTGCTGCTCGACAAGGCCGGCAAAGGCTCGCGGCTGCTGAAGATCCTGTATTTCCTGCCGCTGCTGATGTCCAGCGTCGCGATCGGCGTGCTGTTCAAGAACGTCTACGATCCGAACTTCGGTCCGCTGAACGCCGGGTTGCACGCGCTCGGCCTGCACGCGCTGGCGCAGGACTGGCTCGGCGATCCGCGCTTCTCGCTCGCTGCGACGATCGCGGTGATCTGCTGGCAGAACATCCCTTTCTACATGATCCTGTTTCTCGCCGGGCTGTCGTCCTTTCCGGCGGAACTGGGCGAGGCCGCGCGGCTCGACGGCGCGTCGGAACCGACCATCTTCTGGCGCATCAAGCTGCCGCATCTGCAAGGCACGGTACGGACCGCCGCACTCCTCGCGGTACTGGGATCGCTGCGCTACTTCGATCTGATTTTCGTGATGACCGGCGGCGGGCCGGAGAATTCGTCCGAGCTGATGGCCACCTACATGTATCGTCGCGTGTTCAGTTCATTCCAGCTCGGCTACGGCAGCACGATCGCTTCGGCGATGTTCATCATCGTGGCGCTGGTCGCGGCGGCCGCGTTGCGCGCCACGCAGCGCTACTCACAGAAGGTCTGACCATGTTCGCTCGTTCAGCCCGGCAGGCGGCCAGCCGACGGCATCCCGCGATCTTCCTGCTGGCGCTCGTCTGGCTCGCGGTGACCACGCTGCCGTTCCTGTTCGTGGTCGTCACCAGTCTCAAGTCGCAGGAAGAAACCTATTCGGCTTCGGTGTGGGCGCTGCCGTCCCGGCTCGACCTGTCGAACTATCTGGACGTGCTGCATGGCGCGTTCTTCATGTATCTGCGCAACAGTCTGTTCGTGGTCGGCCTGTCGGTGATCGTCGTCGTGCTGCTCAGCGCGATGGCCGCCTACGCGTTCGCTCGCATGCAGTTCCGCTTCAACAAGACGTTGTTCGGACTCGTCGTCGCATCGATGATCGTGCCGCTTCACGCGACGCTGGTGCCGATCTATCTGATGATCCGCAACATCGGCCTGTACGACACGTCGCTGGCGCTCGTCGGCCCGTACGTCGCGTTCAGCCTGCCGATCTCGATTTTCATTCTCACCGAGTTCATGAAGCAGATCCCGCGCGAACTCGAGGAGGCCGCCTGTCTCGATGGATGCGGGCCGCTCAAGATTTTCTGGCGGATCTACTTTCCGCTGTCGATGCCCGGCCTGGCGACGGTGGCCATCTACAACGCGATCGCCCTCTGGAACGAGTTCATCTTTGCGTACGTGCTGACCTCCACGCCGGAACACCGCACGCTGCCGCTCGCGCTGTGGGATTTCCAGGGGCAGTACGCATCGAACATTCCCGCGATGCTGTCCGTCGTCACGCTCACCTCGCTTCCGTTGATCGTCGCCTACGCGTTCGGGCAGGAACGGATCATCAAGGGAATGATGGCCGGATCGCTGAAGGGATAGCGACCGCTCGACCGCAGCCCGGCACGCATCGCGGGACGCCGGGATCCACTTACTCATTCAGTCAAGCGAATCATGGCCAGCATCAGTCTCAAGCATGTGCAGAAGGCGTACCCCGGGAATCCCCCGGTCATTCGAGATGTCGATCTCGAGATCGGCGCCAACGAGTTTTGCGTGTTCCTCGGCCCATCCGGATGCGGAAAATCGACGCTGCTGCGGATGATCGCCGGTCTGGAAACCATCACGGCCGGCGAACTGCGAATCGACGGTGCGCTCGTCAACGATTTGCATCCGTCGAAGCGGCGCGTGGCAATGGTGTTCCAGAACTATGCGCTGTATCCGCACATGACCGTCTACGAAAACATGGCTTTCGGCTTGCGGCAGGCGAAGATCGACGCCGCGACGATCGACCGCAAGGTCAGACAGGCCGCGGCGTCGCTGCAACTGGAGAAGTTCCTCGAGCGGCGGCCGGCGGCGCTGTCGGGCGGGCAACGCCAGCGCGTCGCGATCGGACGGGCAATCGTGCGAGAGCCGGGCGTATTCCTGTTCGACGAGCCGCTGTCGAATCTCGACGCCGCGCTGCGGGTGCAGACGCGAACGGAGATTGCGCGCCTGCACCGCGAGTTCGACCGGGCGAGCGCGATTTACGTCACGCACGACCAGACCGAAGCGATGGCGCTCGCGGACAAGATCGTGCTGCTGCACGCCGGCGCCGACATGGAACGCCATGGCAGCGTAGCCCAGGTCGGAGCGCCGCTGGATCTTTACCACCGCCCGAGAAGCCGGTTCGTTGCGGGTTTCATCGGCTCGCCGCGGATGAATTTCCTGCCGGGGCGTATCGTCGCGGCGGATTCAGGCGGGCTTTCGCTCAGCCTGCGTGGGGGAGCGCTGATTCAGGCCGCGGTCGACGCACGCGGCGTGCAGGTGGGCGCCGACGTCACGCTGGGCGTTCGGCCCGAGCACTTCGTCATTGCCGCAGGCGACGCGCGCAGTCAGGCCGTCAACGCGACGACCGGGCTGGTCGAGCGTTTCGGCGAGTATACGTATCTGCATGCGACCGTTGGCGAGGGCCGTGACGCCGGCGTGATCGCGAAGCTCGCCGGCGATGTCGACATCGGGCGCGGCCGGGCCGTCGCGCTTCATGTTTCGCCCGATGCCTGCCATGTCTTCGATGCCGACGGCATGGCATTGCCGCGCCTCGCCGCGGCACGGCAACAGGGTTACGCGCTGCGATCGGCTTGATCGCACGGCATACCCGGTCGGCTTCGCCGATGCGCGTCGATCGCCCCGGGATCGAATTCGACCGGACGGGCGCGGTGTATGTCGCCGCTCGCGTCGGGCACTGAAACGGGTAGCTGACCCATTCGTCCATCCAGCCATTTATTTGGGATTCCTTATGTCAATCGATATCGAAGAACAACCGGCGCTGTACCGCAACCCCGACGCGCCCATTCCCGCGCGCGTGGCCGATCTGCTCGCCCGCATGAACCTGGATGAAAAAATCGCACAGTTGCATGCCGGTTGGCTGAGGTTGTCGTCGGACGGCAACCATGCATGGAGGCTCGCCGATTTCGCTCAGCGCCAGACGGGGATTACCGTCGACGAACTTCTGAAGCATGGCCTCGGACAGATCACGCGCCCGCTGGGTACGCACTCGGTCGAGGCCCGCGAAGGGGTGCGCGCATTGAACGCGCTGCAGCGCAGGATGATCGAGGACACGCGCCTGGGTATTCCCGTCATGTCCCACGAGGAGTGTCTCGTCGGCCTGATGATCGAAGGCGCGACCCTGTTTCCAGCGCCGCTCAACTACGCCGCGACGTGGAACCCGGAGCTGGTCGAAGCCGTGGCACGGGAAATCGGCCGGCAGGCGCGATCGATCGGCTGCCATCAGGGGCTCGCACCGGTGCTCGACGTATCGCGCGATCCACGCTGGGGGCGCACCGAAGAGACGCTCGGCGAGGATCCGTATCTGGTCGGCGTGCTGGCCTGTCGTTACGTCGACGGCCTGCAGGGCGAGCGCCGCGACTTGCTGGCGACGCTCAAGCACTTCGCAGGGCACTCGGCGAGCGAAGGCGGGCGCAACCACGCGCCCGTCCATGTCGGCCCGCGCGAATTCAACGATGTCTTCCTGCTGCCCTTCGAAATGGCGGTCAAGTTGACCAATGCGGGCTCCGTGATGCCGGCTTACCACGACATCGACGGTATCCCGTGTCATGCGGATCCGACGCTGATCGATGGAACGCTGCGCGGAAAATGGGGATTCGACGGGTTGGTCGTTGCCGACTATGCAGGCGTCAACCTGCTGTTCACGCACCATGGCGTCGCGCGTGACGAAGCGGGGGCCGCGGCGCTGGCGTTCAATGCGGGTCTCGACGTCGAACTGCCGGGACACGAATGCGCGCTGCATCTGAAGGCGGCGATCGAGCGCGGCGACATCGAGATGCGGGTGATCGATGCGGCCGTGTCGCGCGTGCTGACCGAGAAATTCCGTCTGGGGCTGTTCGAGCATCCGTACGCGGATCCGGACGGTGTCGACGTGAACGGCGCCGATGCGGCGGCCGTGGCGGATCGGGCCGCACTCGAATCGATCGTCCTGTTGAAGAACGCTGCCGTGTTGCCGATCGGAGCCGACGGTGCGTCGCGCGTGGCGATCATCGGGCCGACGGCCGACGATCCGCTCGCGCTGCTTGCCGGATACAGCTTCCCGGTGCATCTGATCACGACCGGCGAGGATGCGCGTTCGCCGGTGAAGACGCCGTTGCAGGCGTTCAGGGAGCGTTTCGGAGGCGAGCGGGTGCTTTACGCGAAGGGTTGCGAGATTCTTCGCGAGCGCCGCGCGGGAACGCCGGTATTCCCGGGGGATGTCGACATGGCGCGCGCGATCGACGAAGACCGGCAGGCACCCGTCAGCCGCGAAACCGACCAGATCGCCGAGGCCGTGCGGGTGGCGGAATCCGCGGATGTCGCGATCGTCTTCGTCGGCGATCTGGCCGGGCTGTTTCAGTCGGGAACCGTCGGCGAGGGATCGGATACGGACAGCCTCGACTTGCCCGGCGTCCAGCAGGCACTGCTGGACGCGGTCGTCGCGAGCGGTACGCGGACGGTCGTCGTGCAGACCGGCGGGCGTCCGTACAACCTGGGCGGCCTGGAAGATGCCGTGGCCGCGCATATCGTCGCGTTCGCGCCGGGTCAGGGCGGTGCCGACGCGCTCGTGAAGCTGATTTCCGGCGCGGCCGACTTCAGCGGCAGATTGCCGTTGTCGATTCCGAAAAGCGCGGGCGCGGTGCCCTACGTGTACAACCACAAGCTGAAAAGCGCCGGCACGCCGATTGCCTATCATTTTGGCTCGCGTTATCCGTTCGGCTTCGGCCTGAGCTACACCCAATTCCGCTATGGCGCGCTCGACTGGATCGCTCAAAGGGCAAGCATTTCCGACGGTGTCTTCGAATTCTCGTTCGAGGTCGAGAACGTCGGGCCGCGCGACGGTACGGAAGTCGTCCAGATCTACGTGCGCGATCGCGTGGCGTCGGTCGTGCGACCGGTACGGGAACTCAAGGGCTTCCAGCGCGTGTTCGTGCCTGCCGGTGCGCGCAGAACGGTGAACGTCCGGCTGCCCGTCGATATGCTCAATTTCACCGACGAACGGGGCGAGCGGATCGTGGAGCCAGGCGAGTTCGACATCATGGTGGGCAGTTCCAGTCGCGACATCCATCTGGCCGGTTGTGCGACCGTGGTCGGTGAAACCGCGCGGACGCTCGATCGCCACTGGCGCATGGTCTGCGAGGTCACGGCAGGCAATCCGGTCGCTGCGGGCTGAGTCTCGGTGACAGAAGCGCCGAGGGCCGGTGCGTTGCGATGCCCACGCATGTCCGCGCCCGCGCCGCTCAATCCGGATCGGCTTTCAGCCCGCCTTCGATCCACCGCGCTTCCGACGCACGCAGATGCGCGCGGATCGCCGTCTGCGCGGCGATCGGATCGCCGGCCTGCAACGCGAGGAGCACGTCCTCGTGCTCGCGCACGGCGGCGGTCCAGGTCTGAGGATTCTCCGCGTGGCCGCGCATGGCCGTCGCGATCGGGTCGTGGCGGCTGTCGAACAGCTCGCCGACGAAGCGGGTGAGCACCGAGTTGCCGGCGGCTTCCGCGATCAGCATGTGGAACTGCCGGTCGGCTTCGACCGGCGATTTGCCGGCCTCCGCGAGCCGCTTCATGCGCTGAACGGTGCGGCGCAGGCGCTCGAGCATCGCGGCCGTCATCCGCGCGGCGGCCAATGCGGCGACGCTGCCTTCGACGGCCGCGCGGGCCTGCATCAATTCCGACGGGCTGTCGCCGAGCGTGGCCATCGGGCCGACCGCATCGGCCGCCGTGTCGCGCACATACACGCCGGAGCCCATCCGGATCTCGATCTGACCGCCGATTTCCAGTGCGATCAGCGCCTCGCGAAGCGACGGGCGCGAGACGCCGAGCGTCAGTGCCAGCTCGCGTTCCGGCGGCAGCCGCTCGCCGATCGCGAATTCGCCCTGGCGAATCAACGCGACGATCTGGGCCGCGACCGATTGGTAAAGCCGCTTGGGTTCTGTCGATTTCATCCGATGCAGTGGGATCAATGCGCTTTCGGCGCAAGCGCGTGTCGCGGAGTCTATCACGCGCGTCGTTTCGCCCGTTGCGGCGGCCCGTTCATCCGGATGTGCGGGTTTTCACTATTGGTAAGATCAGATGTGAATAGCTAAATTGGCTTGACCAAAATTGGTTTGATTGCTGTAATTCGTCTAAATTGGACTGACCAGACGGTGCCGAGGTCGATCCACTCCAAGGAGACGCAATGGCATTGCCTCGCAATCTGCCCGGTCAGGCCGCTCCGGACGAAACGAACCGGGAGATCCTGTGCCTGGAAGGGATTCGCAAGCGCTTTCCGGGCGTCCTCGCGCTCGACGGGATTCGTCTCGACCTGCGCCGCGGCGAAGTGCATGCGGTGTGCGGCGAAAACGGCGCGGGCAAATCCACGCTGATGAAGATCATCAGCGGCCAGTACCTGCCCGACGAGGGCGTCGTTCGCTATCGCGGCGCGCCGGTGCGATTTCGTTCGGCTTCCGAAGCGCAGGCGGCCGGCATCGCGATCATTCACCAGGAGCTCAATCTCGTCCCGCACCTGAGCGTGGCGGAGAACCTGTTCCTCGCACGCGAGCCGCGGCGCGGGCCGTTCGTCGATACGCGGCGCATGAATGCGGATGCGGCGCGCTGCATCGCGCGAATCGGCCTGAACGTCGCACCGACGACGAAGGTCGGCGTGCTGTCGATCGCGGAGCAGCAAATGGTCGAGATCGCGAAGGCGCTGTCGCTCGATGCGCGCGTGCTGATCATGGACGAACCCACGTCGTCGCTGACGGAAGCGGAAACGGTGCAGCTCTTTCGCCTCATCGAGGAGCTGCGCGCAGACGGCGTGGCGATTCTGTATATCTCGCACCGGCTCGACGAAATGGCGCAAATCGTCGATCGCGTGACGGTGTTGCGCGACGGGCGCCATATCTCGACGGACGATTTCGCCGACGTGAGCATCGACAACATCGTCGCGCGCATGGTCGGACGCTCGCTCGACGACGCCTATCCGTCGCGGCAGTCGGCGCCGACGGACGACGTGCTGCTCGACGTGCGGGACCTGCGCCGCGACGGCGTGTTCGGGCCGGTGTCGTTCGCGTTGCGCCGCGGCGAGATCCTGGGCTTCGCGGGATTGATGGGCGCAGGGCGCACCGAGATCGCGCGCGCGATCTTCGGGGCGGACCGTCCCGACGGCGGCACGATCGCGCTGCACGGCCGGACCGTGACGATCCGCTCGCCGCGCGAGGCGATCCGGCACGGCATCGCGTATCTGTCGGAGGACCGCAAGAAGGAGGGGCTCGCGCTGTCGATGCCCGTCGCGGCGAATCTCACGCTCGCGAACGTGCGCGGCATCGCGTCGCGTCTCGGGTTCCTGCGCTTCGACGACGAATTGAACGTGGCGCGCCGCTACGTGCAGGACCTCGCGATTCGCACGCCGTCGGTGCACCAGCGCGTGCGCAACCTGTCCGGCGGCAACCAGCAGAAGGTCGTCATCGGCAAATGGCTGTACCGCGGTTCGAAGATCCTGTTCTTCGACGAGCCGACGCGCGGCATCGACGTCGGCGCGAAATTCGCGATCTACGGGCTGATGGACCGGCTCGCCGCCGACGGCGTCGGCGTGGTGCTGATCAGTTCGGAGCTGCCGGAGCTGCTCGGCGTGACCGACCGGATCGCCGTTTTTCATGAAGGTCGATTGACCGCGTTGCTCGAGACGAAACACACCAGTCAGGAGGAGATCATGCACTACGCGTCGGGGCGTTCCCATGCTTGAAATGACATCCGATCGAAGCCAGGCCGACGAACGGGCGGCGCGACAGCGGCGACGCGACCTGATCCAGAAGTTCGCGGCCCTGGGCAGTCTCGTCGTGCTCGTGTTCGCGTTCTCGATCTCGAGCGCGGCGTTCTTCTCGGTCGACAACCTGATGACGGTCGGCCTGCAGGTTACGTCGATCGCCTATCTGGGCGTGGCCGCCACCTGCGTGATCATCACGGGCGGCATCGACCTGTCGGTCGGCTCGGTGCTCGCGCTGGCCGGCGTGTGCGCGGCGCTGCTGGTCAAGGCCGGCGTGCCGGTACCCGCCGCGATGGCGGCCGGCATCCTGGTCGGCGCGCTGTGCGGGCTCGTCAACGGCATCTGCGTGACGCAGATGGGGCTGCCGCCGTTCATCGCGACGCTCGGCATGATGCTGGTCGCGCGCGGCATCGCGCTGCAGATCACCGGCGCGCGGCCGGTATCGGATCTCGGCGACGCGTTCGGCGCGCTCGGCAACGGCGCGCTGTTGCGGATCTCGCGCATCGGCGCGGACGGGTTCCCCGACACGACCTTTCCCGGCATTCCGTATCCGGTCGTGATCATGGTCGTGCTGTTCGTCGTGGTGTCCGTCTTGCTGTCGAGGACGTCGCTCGGCCGTCATATCTACGCGGTGGGGTCGAACGCGGAGGCGGCCCGGCTGTCGGGCGTGAACGTGCAGGGTGTGAAGCTGTTCACCTACGTGCTGTCCGGCGCGCTTGCCGGCGTGACCGGCTGCGTGCTGATGTCGCGGCTCGTCACCGGGCAGCCGAACGAGGGCGTGATGTACGAGCTCGACGCGATCGCCAGCTCGGTGATCGGCGGCACGTCGCTGATGGGCGGCGTCGGCACGATTTCCGGCACGGCGATCGGCGCGTTCGTGATCGGCGTGCTGCGCAACGGCCTGAACATGAACGGCGTGTCGAGCTTCATCCAGCAGATCATCATCGGCGTCGTGATTCTGGGCACGGTGTGGATCGACCAGTTGCGCAATCGCCGGCCCTGACCGGCAGCAAGCAGTCCCTACCAACGAGAAGCGGAGCGAGACATGAACAAATTCATCCTGCTGGCGGCATCGGCATGCGTGTTCGCGGTGTGCAGCGGCGGCGCGCAGGCGGCGGGCGGCGAGATCGCCGTGATCGTCAAGACGGTCAATTCGAATTATTGGCAGAACGTGCAGAAAGGCGCGAAGGCGGCGCTCGACGGGGCCAAGGGCTACACGATGACGTTCCAGGGGCCGGCGGCCGAGTCGGACATCAGCGGACAGGTCAACATGGTCGACAACGCGGTCACGCGCCATGTGGCGGGCATCGTGCTCGCGCCGTCCGACCCCGATGCACTCGTCCCCGCGATCAAGAAGGCGTGGGAAGCGCACATTCCCGTCGTGCTGATCGACTCGGCCATCGCGGACGCCGGCAAGCCGTATTACCAGGCGTTCCTGTCGACCGACAACGAGAAGGCGGGCGCGCTGTGCGCGAAAGCGCTGATCGATCGCGTCGGGCAATCCGGCAAGATCGCGATCATGTCGTACGTGCCGGGTGCGGGCTCCGAGGTCAGCCGCGTCGGCGGGTTCCGCAAATATATCGAGAGCCATTCGAAGCTGCAGATCGTCGGTCCGTACTACTCGCAATCGCAAATGGCGACCGCGCTGAACCAGACGACCGACGTGCTGTCGGCGAATCCGGACCTGAAGGGCATCTTCGGCGCGAACGAGCCGACCGCGGTCGGGATGGGCCGCGCGCTGAAGCAGTCGGGCAAGGCGGGCAAGGTGGTGGCGATCGGGTTCGACGGCAACGAGGACCTGCAGGGCTTCGTGCGCGACGGCACCGTGCAGGCGATCGCCGTGCAGGGCTCGTGGCAGATGGGGAACCAGGGCGTGCGCACGGCGCTCGACGTCATCGCGCGCAAGCCCGCGCCGAAGCTGATCGATACCGGCGTCGTGATGGTCGACAAGCAGAACCTCGATTCGCAGGCGGCGAAGAATGTCCTGTACTGACCGGCCGTGCCGCTTTCCCGTATCGGGTCACGACTCATGAACGCAAACGACACGCGCAGCTTGCCGCGCAGCGGGATGACGATGTCGGCGCTCGGCCTCGGCTGCTCGCAACTGGGCGGCCTTTATCGTCCGATGTCGGCCGTCGATGCCGCCGCGCTCGTCGACGCCGCGTGGGCGGCCGGCCTGCGCTACTTCGACACCGCGCCGTATTACGGCTACACGCTGTCCGAGCGGCGCGTGGGGGCGGCGCTCGCCTCGCGCGAGCGCGGCGCCTTCACGCTCAGCACGAAGGTCGGGCGGCTGATGCGCGCCGACGCGAGCGTGCGGCCGGGCGACGACGGCTGGGCCGAGCCTTTGCCGTTCCGGCCGGTCTACGACTACAGCTACGACGGGATCATGCGCTCGCACGACGACAGCCGGCAACGGCTCGGGCTCGCGCGCGTCGACATGCTGTACGTGCACGACATCGGCGCGATGACGCACGGCGATCGTCACGCGCACTATTGGGAGCAGTTGACTCGCGGCGGCGGGTTTCGCGCGCTGGATGCGCTGCGCGCGGGCGGCGAGATCGGCGCGTTCGGTCTCGGCGTGAACGAATGGGAAGTCGCGGCCGATGCGCTGAACGAAGCGGCGCTCGACGCCGTGCTGCTGGCCGGCCGCTACACGCTGCTCGAACAGACGGCGCTCGAACCGCTGCTCGACGCGTGCGCCCGTGAAGGGACGGGCATCGTGATCGGCGGCGTGTTCAACTCCGGCCTGCTCGCCGGCAACGGCAAGTTCAACTATGCGGACGCGAGCGCCGATGTGATCGACAAGGCCATGCGGCTCGGCGCGCTGTGCAACCGCTTCGACGTGCCGCTTCCCGCCGCTGCGCTGCAGTTTCCGTTCGGCCATCCGGCCGTCGTGTCGTGCGTGGTCGGCGCGCGCAGCGTCGCTCAGCTGAAGCAGAACATCGAATGGTTCGAGCGCCCTGCGCCGGCCGAACTATGGGATGCACTGCGCGACGAAGGTCTGATCGACGCGCACGCGCCGGTTCCGGGAGCACGCGCATGACCGCGCGCATCGACGCTCATCAGCACTACTGGCGAATCGGCGCGCGGGCCGGCTGCTGGCCGCCGGCCGAACTC
Organism: Burkholderia sp. NRF60-BP8; assembly: GCF_001522585.2. Taxonomy (NCBI): domain Bacteria; kingdom Pseudomonadati; phylum Pseudomonadota; class Betaproteobacteria; order Burkholderiales; family Burkholderiaceae; genus Burkholderia; species Burkholderia sp. NRF60-BP8. The sequence goes on along the minus strand of NZ_CP013374.1, from coordinate 310,183 downwards.
GACGCGATTCACCGGGATTTCGATCCCGCCGATCTGGCGCCGCTGCTCGATGCCGCGCGCATCGACACCACCGTCCTCGTGCAATCGCTGCCGAGCGAAGCCGACACGCGCTTTCTGCTCGATCTGGCGGCCGCCACGCCGAGCGTCGGCGCCGTGGTCGGCTGGGTCGACATGAAGGCCGACGACGCGCCGGCGCGGATCGCGGCGTTCGCCTCCGCGCCGAAGGCGCGCGGCTTGCGACCGATGCTGCAGGATCTGCCCGACGACGCGTGGATCGACGATCCGCGACTGGATCGCGCGGTCGCCGCGATGCTCGAGCATCGGCTCGGTTTCGATGCGCTGGTGATGCCGCGCCATCTCGATGCGCTACATGCATTCGCGCGGCGCCATCCGGATCTGCCGATCGTGATCGACCACGGCGCGAAGCCGTTCGTCGAGCGCGGCGTGCTGCAGCCGTGGCTGTCGGCGATGCGCAGGCTCGCGAGCCTGCCGAACCTGCATTGCAAGCTGTCCGGCCTGTGGACGGAGGCCGGGCCGTCGGCCGGCCCGGATGTCGTGCGCGCGCGCACGCGGCCGTACGTCGATGCGCTGGCCGAGCTGTTCGGGCCGACGCGCCTGATGTGGGGCAGCGACTGGCCGGTGTTGCGGCTGGCGTCGGCGTGCGGCGGCTACGGCGAATGGCTGGCCGCGTGCGAGGACGACTGCGCGCGGTTGCTCGGCGCTGCCGCACTGGCCGACCTCTTCGGCGGCAACGCACGCCGCTTTTACCGGATCGACACCGCACGCCACGAAGAATGAACCATCACGAAAGGAACCCGACATGCTCAGCGTGATTTGCGAATCCCCCGGCGTGCTGCGCGTACAGCAGCGCGAGCTGCCCGTGCGCGGCAGCGGCGAAGTGCTGTTGCGCGTGCAGCGCGTCGGCATCTGCGGCACCGATCTGCATATCTTCACCGGCAACCAGCCGTACCTCGACTATCCGCGCGTGATGGGGCACGAGCTTTCCGCGGTCGTCGTGGAGGCGGAACCCGAGTCGGGGCTCGGCGCCGGCGATGCGGTGTACGTGATGCCGTACCTGTCGTGCGGACACTGCGTCGCATGCCGTCACGGCAACACGAACTGCTGCGTGAACATCAAGGTGCTCGGCGTGCATCGCGACGGCGCGCTCGCCGAATACCTCAGCGTCCCCGCGCAGTTCGTCCACAAGGCCGACGGCATTTCGCTCGACCAGGCAGCGATGCTGGAATTTCTCGCGATCGGCGCGCATGCGGTGCGGCGGGCCGACGTCCGGGCCGGGCAGCGGGCGCTGGTCGTCGGCGCCGGGCCGATCGGCATGGCCGCGATGATTTTCGCGAAGCTGCGCGGCGCCGACGTCACGTGTCTCGATACGCGGGCCGACCGGCTGGCGTTTTGCCGCCAGCACCTGGCGGTCGATGCGGCGGTGGAGGTGGGGGCGGACGACGCGGCGCGTCTCGCGTCGTTGACGAACGGCGAGTATTTCGATGCGGTGTTCGACGCGACGGGCAACCTCGATGCGATGAATCGCGGCTTCGAATTCGTCGCGCACGGCGGCAAATACACGTTGATCTCGATCGTGCGCGGGCACGTCGCGTTTTCGGATCCCGAATTCCACAAGCGGGAAACCACGCTGCTCGCGAGCCGCAATGCGACGGCCGAGGATTTCGCGACGGTGCTCGACGCGATGCGCGCGGGACGCATTCCGGACCGCGCGCTGAACACGCACCGAATGCGGCTCGAAGAGGTGCCGGACGCGTTTCCGCGTCTGCTGGAAGCGGGGCAGACCGTCGTGAAGGCGCTCGTCGAATGCTGAGCGACCGAATCCGGCACGCGGAGCGCACGCGATGACGCCGCCGATCCTGCAGTTCGGCACGAGCCGCTTCCTGCTGGCGCACGTCGACCTGTTCGTCTCCCAGGCGCTGGACGACGGCAACGCGATGGGCGGCATCGGCATCGTGCAGACGACCGGCAATCCGGCGAGCCGCGCCCGCATCGACGCGCTGCGCGCCACCGGTTGTTATCCGGTGCGGATTCGCGGGCGCGATCGCGGCGGCATCGTCGACGAAGTCGTCGAATGCCGCGCCGTGCAGCGCGCGTGGGACGCCGAGCGCGACTGGGCGGAGATCCGCCGTGCCGCGATCGAGACGGTGCGCGCGATCGTGTCGAACACCGGCGATGCAGGCTATCGCGCCGATCCGCGCGACGCCGCGGACTTGCTCGACCGGCCGGAGCAAACCCCGAGCGGCTTTCCGGCGAAGCTGCTCGCGCTGCTGCATGCGCGCTGGCGGGTGCGGCCCGACGACGGCATCTCCGTCCTGCCTTGCGAACTGGTGACGAACAACGGCGACACGCTGCGCGACATCGTGCTGGACCTCGCGCGCCGGTGGCGGCTGTCCGACGCGTTCGCCGACTATCTGTGCAACCGCTGCGTGTGGGTCAATTCGCTCGTCGACCGCATCGTGTCCGAGCCGCTGCATCCGGTCGGCGCGATCGCGGAGCCCTATGCGCTGTGGGCGATCGAACGGCGTGCCGGCATGGCGCTGCCGTGCCGGCACGCGCAGATCGTCGTCACCGACGATTTGCGCAGCCACGAGCGCCTGAAGCTGTTCTTCCTCAATCTCGGGCACAGCTGGCTCGCGGAGCAGTGGCTCGCGGCGGGGCGCGACGCATCGGAAACGGTACTGGACGCGATGAACGATGCGCGGCTGCGCGACGGCCTCGAGGCGGTGTGGCGCGATGAAGTCGCGCCGGTATTCGTTGCGCTGGGCTTGCGCGATACAGCGGAACGGTACGTCGACAGCGTGCGCGAGCGCTTTCTCAATCCGTTTCTCGCGCATCGCATCGCCGATATCGCGGTCAACCATCGCGAGAAGGTGGCGCGGCGGATCGAGCCGTTGCTCGCGCTCGCGGATTCGCTGGCGCTGCCGGCCGAACAACCTCGGTTGCGGCAACTCGTCGCCCGCCATGACCCGGCGGCCGGCGATCCGGCGGCCGGCGCAACGACAGGGAGACATGCATCGTGAAGCAACCGGCAATCGTGATCCTTCACGGCGACGACAACGTCGCCGTCGCACTCGACGCACTGACGCCGGACGTGCCGATCGACGTGCGCGGCGCGCCGTTGCGGCCGGCGGCCGCGGTGCCGGCCGGCCACAAGGTCGCCACGACGCCGATCGCGCGCGGCGACGCGATCGTCAAATGCGGCCAGCCGATCGGCATCGCGCTGTGCGACATCGCCGTGGGCGAGCACGTGCACGTGCACAACGTCGGGATGCCCGAGCGGCATGCGCATGACGACGCACGTGCCGGCGACGTGCACGAGGTTCCGGCGGATCGCGCCGATACCTTCGACGGATTCGTGCGGCCCGACGGCAGCGTCGGAACCCGCAACTACGTCGGCGTGATCGCGAGCGTCAACTGTTCGGCGAGCGTCTGTCATGCGATCGCCGATGCATACCGGCACGGCGCGCTCGATGCGTTCGGTCACGTCGACGGCGTCGTCGCGATCACCCATCAGAGCGGCTGCGGCATGTCGGCAACCGGGGACGGCATCGAACTGCTGCGACGCACGCTCGTCGGCTATGCACGGAACCCGAACTTCGCCGGCGTGCTGCTCGTCGGCCTCGGGTGCGAGGTCAACCAGGTTGGGGCGCTCGCGCAACGGCTCGATGCGGCCGCGCCGGGCACCGTGCGCACGCTGGTCATTCAGGACGAGGGCGGCGTGCGCGATACCGTGGCCCGCGGCGTGTCGATCGTGCGCGAATTGCTGGAGATGGCCGACGGCGCGCGCCGTAGCGCGGTGCCGGCCGCGCGGCTGACGGTCGGCCTGCAATGCGGCGGGTCCGACGGCTACTCGGGCATCACGGCGAACCCGGCGCTCGGCGCGGCAGTCGATCTGCTGGTCCGCAACGGCGGCACCGCGATTCTGTCCGAGACGCCCGAGATCTACGGCGCCGAGCATCTGCTGATCGCGCGGGCGGCCTCGCGCGACGTAGCCGAGCGTCTGCGCGGCAGGTTGCAGTGGTGGGAGCGCTACGTCGCCGATCACGGCGGCGAAATGAACAACAACCCGTCGCCCGGCAATCTCGCCGGCGGCATCACGACGATTCTCGAGAAGTCGCTCGGCGCGGTGTCGAAGGGCGGGCGCTCGCCGTTGCGCGCGGTCTACGATTACGCGGAGCCGGTGCGGCAAGCCGGGCTCGTGTTCATGGATACGCCCGGTTACGACCCGGTGTCGGCCACCGGGCAGATCGCCGGCGGCGCGAATCTCGTGTGCTTCACGACGGGCCGCGGTTCGGTGTTCGGGTCGAAGCCGGTGCCGACGATCAAGATCGCGACGACGACCGGCCTGTTCGAGCGGATGCGATCGGACATGGATTTCGACAGCGGCGGGATCGTCGCCGGTTCGCTCACGGTCGACGAAGCGGGCGCGCGGCTGTTTCGGCTGATGCTCGACGTCGCGTCCGGACGACGCTCTTGCAGCGAGGACAACGGCATCGGCGAACGCGAGTTCGTGCCGTGGCTGCGCGGCGCGGTCATGTGACGCGAAAGGCGATGGGCGAGCGCGTGCGCAATCGGACAGCGAAGGAGAAGCCGCGATGGAAACCCGCATGAGCGAGCCGGCGATCGGCGAAACCGGCCACGGCGGCTCGCCGTCGGAACTGGAGAAGGGATTGCTCGATGAGGCGCTGCGGCTGCTCGCCGAGACGCGTGCGCGGGCGCTGGAACTCTGTGTCGAGGTCAGCCGGCGGCAGGGCGCCGCCGCGCCGGATGTTCACGATTTCAACCTGCCGACGATCATCGAACTGCAACGGCGCTTCGGTACGCGGTCTTGCCCGTGGGCGGCGCCGTTGCAGGCGCGATCTTCGCCGTCGGCTACGCCGCCGACAGCGTGATCGACACGCCCGTCGCGGTGTAGACCGGCGTGGCCTTGAACCCGTCGACCGTCACCGTCGAGAACTTCGCGGCCGCCGCCGCGCCGTCGATCAGCGCGATGGTGTCGCCGGCCTTCGGCGCGTAGCCGTTCACGAATTTCACGTGCAGCGTGCCGCCCGCGATGGTGAGCGGGCCGCCCACGCGCAGCCGTCCGCCGCCGTTGCCGTCGATGTCGAGTTCGAGCGTCGTATTGTCGAGCTGCGTGTAGCGGGCGGCGATCGTCACCGGCGCGGCGGCCGCGATGCGCACGCTGCCGCCGGGGCCGACGTACACGTCGCCTTTGCCGAACGCCGTCGTCGACGCGGCCGCCAGCGTGCCGCCATTCACCTGCGTGCCGCCCGTATAGCCGTTGTTGCCCGCCAGCGTCAGCGTGCCGCTGCCTTGCAGCGTCAGCTTGCCGGCGCCCGCGACGTCGTTGCGCCACAGGTCGGCTGCATTGAAGCCGCCCTGCGACGCATCCATCGACACGATCACGTTGCCGTTGAACGCGCCGTAGCCGTCGGCCGCGGCGAACAGGTTCAGGCGACCCCAGCCTTCCGCGTCGTCCATGACCGGATAGCCGGACGGCAGCTCGGTCGTTTTCAGCACGACGCGCCGCTGGTCGGCGCTCAGGTACGGAAAGCGCGTCTGCAGCAGAATCTCTGCGCCCTTCGGCACGACCGGCGGTGCGTTCGTCGATTCGAGCGCGCCGAAGCCGAACGTCATGCGGCGCAGGAACGCGGCGCGGTTCGCCGTGTAGTCGGCGAACCGGTCGGTGGCCGGCGTGCCGGAATGCGCGAATGCGGAGAACGTCGTGGCGTTCGTTCCCGTCAGTTGCTGCAGCGTCTGATGGGCTTGCGTGTAGGCGGCCTGCGCGTCGCCGGCGTACGCGCTCAGGTTCGCCGCGCTGACGGCCAGCGCGAGCATGCGGCCGCCGATCACGTCGAGCGGCGAATGCATGCCGGCCAGAATCCGGTTCTCGCCGAGCTCGAGGCCGCGGCTGATCATTTCCTGGAAGCGTTCCGGCACGAGCCACGCCATCGTCGTCGCATCGCGCACCGCCTCGGCCGTGTGGCCGCTGATGAAGCCGCCGTCGGTCGCGGGCGTCGTGCTTTCGGCCGGCACGAGCGTCGGCGCGACGATCACGCTCGTGCTCCAGCGGTACGGACGCGCGTATTTGAAGAAGCGCTTCGAAGGCTCGGTCGACGCGTTGTTGCCCATTTCGTTGAGCAGGTCGACGACCTTGCCGAAGCCGGCGTTGCCGCCGCTGCTGCCGACGCCGACGTTGTTGCCGGCGTCGTTGTACAGCACGGTCGTCGCATCGGCGGGCACGCTGGTGATGCTGGTCGTCTGCTGGGCCGCGGTGCGCCACGCGGCGGTGAGCGGGCCCATGCCGTCGGTCACGCTGTAGCCCTTGCCGCGCCGGTCGTCGTAGTACGCGGCATCGGCCTGTTGCGGCGTGCGCGCGGTCGTCGCGTCGATCACGTACTGCACGTTGGCCGACAGCACCGCATCGTTCAGGATCGTGCCGCACGGCACGCCGCTGTTCGGCAGACCGGAACAGGTCGACGGCGAGACGGCCGGGAACGCGCCGTTCGCCGGCGCGGACACGCCCGCGTCGACCAGCATCGTCGACGGTTGCCAGAGATCGAGGAAGCGGCTCAACACGCGCACCGCTGCGTTGGTCGACAGCGTCGCATAGCGCGCATCGCCGCGCTGGTTGGTCGCGACGTTGTCGACGAAAGCGGGCGCGCTCGGGATCGGCGCGCTGTCGACGAAGCCGGGGTCGGCGGGCGGCGCGGGCACGGCCGCGGCGATCGTGCCGGTCGACGTGACGTCGTCGCCGCCGCCGCAGGCAGCCAGTACGATCGCACTCGACAATGCCGCGACGTGCAGCGGGAAACGGCTTCGTGACGCAAACATGCAAGACTCCATCCTGATGGTCGAAGATGGAGGATTGTGGGGAGCGATCGTTACGCGGCCGTTACGGAATTGTTTCGCGTCGTCGTCGATACGCACCAAATTCCCACTATCTGGTTAATTTCCGATGCTTAACGTGACGGCGGCGCGAACGCGTGCACCCGTCACCGATACAGGGCGGCGGACGCCGGCCTACGCGTTGGCCGCACGCGCGTCGAGCCGGAACAGCGATACGGCCTCGGCAAGCCGGCTGCCCTGTTCCTCGAGCGACTTCGATGCGGCGGCGGCCTGCTCGACGAGCGCCGCATTCTGCTGCGTGACTTCGTCCATTTGCGTGATGGCCAGATTGACCTGCTCGATGCCGCGGCTCTGCTCGCTCGACGCCGCGGCGATCTCGCCCATGATGTCGGTCACGCGCGAGATCGCATGCGTGACCTCGCTCATCGTCTCGCCCGCATTGTTCGCGATATGCGAGCCGTCCTGGATTTTCCGGACCGATTGCGAGATCAGCTCGCGAATTTCCTTCGCGGCGCTCGACGAACGCTGCGCAAGACTCCTGACTTCGCTGGCCACCACCGCGAAGCCGCGACCCTGCTCGCCGGCGCGGGCGGCTTCCACGGCTGCGTTGAGCGCGAGAATGTTGGTCTGGAACGCGATGCCTTCGATGATGCCGGTAATCTCGGCGATCCTGGTGGAGCTCGTGCTGATGTCCGTCATCGTGTCGACCATCAGGCCGACCGCCGCGCTGCCGCGCTGGGCGACCTCCGATGCGTTGTTGGCCAGGCCGCTCGCCTGCTGCGCATTGTCGGCGTTCAGGCGCACGGTGGATGTCAGCTGCTCCATGCTCGACGCGGTTTCCTGCAACGATGCGGCCTGCTGCTCGGTGCGGGAGGACAGGTCCTGGTTGCCGGACGCGATTTCGCCAGCGCCTGTCGCGACGTTGCCCGATGCGGTACGGACTTCCGAGATCAGGCGGATCAGGTTCGCCTGCATGTCGCGCATGGAAGCCAGGACGCTGCCGGGCGGCGCGGCGCCGGTCGTGGATTCGGCGCCGAGGTTGCCCGCGGCGATATGGCCGGCGATCTCGCTGAGCGCGGCAGGCTCCGTACCCAGTGCGCGCAGCAAGCCGCGGGTGATGAAGACGCCCGAGATTGCCGCCGCCGCCGCAGCAGCAATGCAGATGGCGATCAACATCAGTCGTCGCGAGGTATAGCGGTCGTTCGATTCCGTCACCAGTTGGGCGGCCCGCGAGCGCGTGTACGTCGCATACGCGTCGGTGGCCGCGACGAGTTGGGCCAGCAGCGGGCGGCACTGTTCGTTGATCATCGTGATCGCCTGATCGCGCCGGTTGTTGGCCGCCGCATCGACGATGGCGCGCGCCACGGGGCCGTACTGCGCCTCGACCGCCGCGATTTGCCGAACCAGTTCGCGCGATTTGTCGGACGCGCCGCTTCCTTCGCGGACCGCGTTCGTCAGCTCGCCCAGCAGCGCACCGACGTCGCGGTCGGCCTGCAGTGCCGCTTCCTTCTCGACGTCCGCATCGCGCGGCCCGGTCGCCAGGACCTGGTTGCGGGCGGCGATCGCGCGCCGGTCGACCGCGACGCGAACCTTGTCCGCCAGCGTTGCGCGGGCGTTGGTGCCGTTGACGTAATGCTCGAATGCCGCGTTCGCGTTGCCGAGCGACACGATGCCGAGGAGGGAGACGAGCACAACCGTGCACGTCAGCAGTCCGAAAGCGATGATCAGCTTCGTGCGAACCGTTAACCGTCGATCGTTCATGGGGAAATTCCAGTTGTGAGTATCAAATAGCTTTCCTTATTATCGGAATGGTGAATGAACAATTTAGGACCGCCGTCCGCGGCAATCGTTTGCGCGTGACCGGCCATCGAAAAAATTCGGCCCGTGCGCCGCCCGCATCACGCCGGCGTTCCGACAGCGCTCAACTTCCCGTCCCCGGTGCCGTTAAATGGATCAGGATCGGCCTGTTCACCGATCCAGTTCAATTACGCGGTAACGGAGACCCAAGTCATCATGCTGTCATCAATTCGCGCCCGGATACTGGCGACGTGTGTCGCCATCGTCGTGACGGCGCTGGCCGTAACCGGGGGGCTCGTCTATTACGTCGTCAAGACCCACAACGACGAGGCCATCGACCAGAATCACCAGTCGATCCTCGCCGGCCACGCGCTCGCGATCGACGAATGGGTGGCGAGCCGGGCGCGCGAAACCCAGGCGCTCGCGGACACGATCGCGATCGGCGAGGGCGATCCGGTGCCGGCGTTGAAGCTGCTCGGCAAGTCGGGCGGCTTCGCGGTGCTGACGCTCGGCCTGCCGGACAAGACGGCGTTCTCGAACGTGCCGCTCGCACCCGGCTACGATCCGACCGCGCGGCCCTGGTACAAGCAGGCCGTCGGCGCGGGCCGTCTGGTCGTGACGGCGCTCTACCGCGATGCGACGAGCGGCAAGCCGGCCGTGGCGTTCGCGGTGCCCGTGGTGCGCGACGGCGCGGTGAAGGGCGTGCTGGCAGCCAGCCTGTTCATGGAGAACGTGAGCTCGATCGTGACTTCCGTTCACCCGACCCCGGCGAGCTTCGCGTTTCTGGTCGACAAGAGCGGGCGCGTGATCGCGTCGGCCAAGACCGACCTGATCATGAAGCCGGCCACCGGTCTCTCGCCGGAACTCGATGCCGATCGCCTCGGCGCACTGCAGACGGCGTCCGCGCCCGTCGCGGTCGACATCGACGGCGCCGCCAAGCTGATGCGCGCGCAACCGATCGTCGGCACCGACTGGTCGCTGGTGCTCGCGCTCGACAAGGGCGATGTGACGGCCGGCATGCGGGCCGTCGCGACGACGACGCTGCTGGCGATCGTGATCGTCGCCGTCGTCGCGGCCGCGCTCGTCGGCGCGATGACGAACGCAGCCTTCAAGCGCATCCTGATGGTGCGCGATGCGCTCACGGACGTATCGAGCGGCAGCGGCGACCTGACGAAGCGCCTGCCCGCCGACGGCGCCGACGAGGCCGCGCAGATCGCGCGAGCGTTCAACGCCTTCGCCGAGAAGATCAGTGCGATTCTGCTGCAGATCCGCGAGTTCAGCACGTCCGTCAACCTCGCAAGCGCCGAGATCGCCCAGGGCAACCAGGATCTGTCGGCCCGCACCGAACACGCGGCGTCGAGCTTGCAGGAAACGGCCGCCGCGCTCGAGGAGATCGCGGGCACGGCCCGCAATTCGGCCGATGCGGCGAGCCAGGTGAACCGTCTGGCGGAATCGGCGTCGGATGTCGCGCTGCGCGGCGGCACGGTCGTGCGCGAGGTCGTCTCGACGATGAACG